>JAYVFU010000283.1:0-6680 GCA_043772865.1 Methylophilaceae bacterium | reverse complement strand
ATGACCGCGACCCCACGCATCTATGGTGAGGCGGCAAAAGCCAGTGCAGACAAAGACAATGTCGCTTTATGCTCAATGGATGATGAAGCGCTGTATGGCAAAGAGCTTTACGTTATTTCGTTCTCAGAAGCCGTGCGCCTTGATTTGCTGGTCGATTACAAAGTAATTGTGCTTGCAGTAGATGAAGCGCATATTAACCGCCGCTTGCAAAGCCTATTGAACGATGGCAACAATCAGCTAAAAGTCGATGATGCTGCAAAAATAATTGGCTGCTGGAAAGCGTTATCCAAACAAGATACCCAAGAAGACTTAACGGCTGACCCTGACCCAATGCGTCGCGCAGTAGCATTTTGCCAAGTGATTGAACCAAACCTAAGCGGCAAAAGCAAAACACACAAAGTCAGCTCAAAGAACATAGCCAATATGTTTGCTGATGTGGTTGAAGCCTACAAAGCTCAAGAACTTGAAGATACCTTCGATAACAGTAATCCCAGCATCTCGGTAAAACTCAATTGTGAAGCGGCACACATTGACGGTGGCATGAACGCCAGTCAAAAAGAAGCCAAACTTACTTGGCTTAAAGCAGAGCCGCCAGTGGATACCTGCCGTATTTTATCTAATGTACGCTGTTTATCAGAAGGCGTGGACGTGCCTGCATTGGATGCTGTGCTATTCCTAACCCCGCGCAATTCACAAGTGGACGTTGTGCAATCTGTTGGTCGCGTCATGCGTAAAGCTGAAGGCAAGAAGCGCGGCTATGTCATTCTGCCTGTTGTTATACCAGTGGGTATGGAAGCGCACGAAGCATTGAATGACAACAAGACCTACAAAGTAGTGTGGCAAGTCTTGCAAGCGCTACGTAGCCACGATGACCGTTTTGATGCCATGGTGAACAAGCTCGATTTAATCGGCAAAGACATCAGTAAGATGGAAATCATTGCCGTGACTGACAAAATTACTCGCAAGCCAACAGCACCGAAAGATGGTAATGGCGAAAAGATTAAACCGAAAAATACAGGACGTGGTAAGCATGGCATTGGTCAATCTACCACCTCAACAGTGTCAGATACTCAAGGTGATTTGCAGTTTGAAATCGGCGAAATCGAACGTGCCATTTATGCCAAAGTAGTACAAAAATGCGGCAACCGTGGCCACTGGGAAGACTGGGCGAATGACATTGCAAAAATCGCCAAGACCCATATCGACCGCATCACTGCTATATTAGAAAAGCCATCAAACACAGTTGAGATACAAGCATTCAACAATTTTGCCAGTGAAATACGTGATGACTTAAACAACGCTGTAACCGACCCCGAAATTATTGAGATGTTGGCGCAACATCTGATAACCAAGCCTGTGTTTGATGCTTTGTTTGAAGGTTACAGCTTCGCGTCTAAGAACCCAATGTCGCTTGCCATGCAAGACGTTCTGGATGTGCTACAAGAGCATAACCTAGATAAAGAGGCTGATACGCTACAACGCTTCTACGATAGCGTTAAAGAGCGCGCAAAAGGCATTGATAACGCCGCAGGCAAACAAAAAATCGTAGTTGAGTTATACGACAAGTTTTTCCGTAACGCCTTCCCTAAGATGACTGAAAGACTCGGCATTGTCTATACACCCGTGGAAGTGGTGGACTTCATTATTCACAGCGTCAATGACGTACTTAAAAATGAATTCGGGCAAACGCTAGGCAGTGAAAACGTCCACATTATCGACCCGTTCACAGGTACGGGTACATTTATTACTCGTTTGCTGCAAAGTGGCTTGATTAGTAAAGAGCAATTGGCGCACAAATACAAACATGAAATACACGCCAATGAGATTGTATTGCTGGCTTATTACATAGCCGCTATCAATATCGAGTCGGTATATCACGACTTAATGAGCGAGAATGGTGAAGTTGATTACGAGCCGTTTGATGGTATCTGCTTAACTGACACCTTCCAATTGCACGAAAAAGAAGACCTTGTTAGCGTATTGTTAGAAGCTAACAGCACTCGCCGTAAGAAACAAAAAGCCTTAGACATCCGCGTGATTATTGGCAACCCGCCATATTCAGCAGGGCAAGCGAGTGCGAACGACAATAATGCCAATGTTGCCTACCCGCTATTAGATGCTCGAATAAGTAATACCTACGCCAAGCAATCAAAGGCAACCTCTACTAAAAACTTAATGGATTCATATATCCGTGCCATACGCTGGGCAAGCGACCGCCTTAAAGACACAGGTGTAATTGGCTTCGTGACCAATGCGGGCTTTTTGGAATCAAATTCTGCGGACGGTTTGCGTAAATGTTTGGCTGATGAATTTAGCAATATTTATATTTTTCATTTACGTGGTAATGCACGCACGTCAGGTGAGCTACGTCGCCAAGAAAAAGACAACGTTTTTGGTCAAGGCACACGAACACCTATTGCCATTAGTTTATTGGTTAAAAACTCCAAAGCTATTAAACACGGCAACATCTATTTCCATGACATTGGTGATTATTTAAGTCAGCAAGAAAAGCTAACTAAAATTACAGAATTCGTTAGCATCAATGGCATTACTGCTGCTGGTGGATGGCAGTCTATTGCGCCAGACCAGCACGGTGATTGGATTAATCAACGTGATGATAGTTTTAGTGAACATATTAGTTTGGGAGATAAGAAAGATAAAGCCAGCGTGACGATATTTGAGAATTACTCTTTAGGAATTGGTACAAATAGAGATGCATGGTGCTACCAATCATCAAAGTCAAAACTTGAAATAAACATGCACAGCATGGTTGATTTTTACAATCAAGGTTTAATTAAATATCAAGCAGCTTGCAATGGTTTGTCAAAGTCTGAATATCCAGATACGACAGATTTCATGAGTAATGATGCAACCAAAATTAGTTGGTCAAGTAGCCTAACTGCTGATTTTATGCGAATGAGAAAAGGGAAGTATCGCACCAAGGTTTTAATAAAAAGTCTTTACAGACCGTTTCAAAAACAATGGCTTTATTATGATGGAATGTTTAATCATCGTGTGGCTCAAATGCCGCGCATATTCCCAGATGCTTTAGTTGGAAATCGTGTCATTTCTTTAGTCGGTATAGGTACACCAAAATCGTTTTCTGCGATTATCACCGATGTTATTCCTGATATCCAATTGCAAGCGAACGGGCAATGCTTTCCGCTCAAGCTATACGAAAGTAATAATAGTGAACAATCCTCATGTGCTAGCCCTCAAGCTAGGCTATTAGATGACGAACCTAAAAATGGTTTGTTTAATATTGATAACGGACAATACATTGTAAAAGACGGTATCGCCGATGCAGGCTTAGCACATTTTGCCACCGCTTATCCTACTGAAAAAATTAGCAAAGAGGACGTGTTTTATTACATTTACGGCTTATTGCACAGTGAAGACTATAGAGCTCGTTATGCTGATAACCTCAGCAAAGAATTGCCACGTATTCCTTGTGTGAAAAAAGCTGCCGATTTTTGGGCATTTAGCAAAGCAGGACGTGACTTGGCAGAATGGCATATTAACTATGAATCCGTTACACCTTATGCCGTGAATTTTGTAGGCGGCAACATGGCAGTAGATATGCTTAACGATACAGATTTTAGAGTAACGCAAATGAAATTCGCCAGCAAAGCTGATAAAACTACCGTGGTTTATAACAATAAAATCACCATGACGGATATTCCATTGGAAGCATACGATTATGTAGTGAACGGCAAACCCGCACTTGAATGGGTAATGGAGCGCCAAGCAGTCACTACCCACAAAGACAGCGGCATCGTTAATGATGCAAACGACTGGGCAATCGACACCATGCACAACCCTCGCTATCCATTGGAGCTATTCCAGCGTGTTATTACTGTGAGTTTAGAAACGATTAAAATTGTAAACGCGTTGCCAAAGCTTGATATCGCTGGGAGTGCTAAATGAGTTTATTTTATCCAGATAAAACACATAATGGTGTTACAAGCCTATATTATTTTGCAGAGCTGTTGGCGGGTGGCAGTAATACCTTTTCATTTTTTCCGCAAAGTATTGAACAGGTTTGTGATTATTACCCTATAGAGTCAGAGAGGTTACTTTACGCTAATCTTGAAGACCACAGCGCATCACTTATCACCCTCCAAGAGGCGCGAAATTACTGTGCTTTAAAAAAATTGTCCGTACCCCCAAAGATGAAAGTGCCAGATAATATTGAAGCACTTAAACAGCACGTGATACAACTTGAGCTGAATTTAGCAAACCTTAGCAAACAGCTAATTATTGCTGAGAATAGTCAGTCTGAAGATGAGCCAGTTAGTGCAATGAGAACTGTAGGTGCATTAGCCATGTTGTTATCTAAAGAAATGAAACACAAGTACCAAGACCAAAAGAATAAAGACACAATCAAACCTGCCCTTGAACCAATTTGTGATGCAATTGTTACCCTGATTCAAAATGAATTAAACACAGAATCTAAGTATTTTGCTAGTAAAACCCTCCAACCAACAGTAAGAGCAGGAATAGCAGCATTTAATGAAAAGCTTCGTAATAATTAAAATAAATGAATTAAAACAATATGTTGAAATTCATATCTCTGCTATAAATTCTCAATAGCAGTCAATTGCTGATATTTAGCAGCATTAAAAATCCACTTCTTTAAACTCCTTATTAATATCTTTTACCGCATGTTGCTGTAAGAGATTTAAAAAGGAAATAAAGAATATGTTGCAGAATAATATAAGCCCTCAAGACATTCTACGAGGTCACGCCGCAGCCGCTGATTTTCTCAACGGCATTTTCACCGCAAAAAGTTTAGCTAAGTTCGCTTGTACAGGTGAACACGGACTACCAATGCACAAAATTGGCCGTACTGTTGTTTATCTTAAAAGTGAGCTTAGCGCTTGGCTAACCACTCAATTAAATGGCGGTGTGCAATGATGACCGACCTAGATTTAGAGCTTATCAGGGCAGGCTCACACTTTGCTAACCTAATAAACAGAAGCAGACAGCTTAGAGGCGTAAAGGACAGCCATGTACACACCTCATTTAATCCAAGTACAGATACGCTGGAAATTGGAGGGACGGGAGCTGGAAGGTTTGAAAAAGATGTTACGTTGATGGTGACTAAATGGTAACCCTTAATTTAATCCCAATACCTACAAACTCTAAAGCCTGCCTTCTTAAAGGGTGGCAGAACCTAGACCATAACGACCCAAAAGTTAAAGCTAGCTTAAAAGCCCAATGTTTAAAAGGTAACGTGGGCTGGGTAGTCCCTGCCGATTTCATGGTGCTAGATATTGATACAAAGTATGACGAGAAAAAGCAGGTTCAAAAAGTTGGTGATATTAGCCTTGCTGAATTAGAGGCTAAGTATGGCAAGCTCCCAGACTGCCCTACACAAAAGACAGCTAGTGGAGGCCTTCATATGGTGTTTAGCTTGCCTGATGGAGTCATAGTCCCTAATTCTTCTGGCAAAATCGGTAAAGACTTGGACATTAAAAGCGGTGGAAACGGCTACATTGTAGTCGAACCCTCCAAGATTGAGGGCGCGTCTTATACATGGATAAAGGATAGCCCAAACAACACGGACGACTGGATGCCCCCACTAGCGCCTGAATGGCTGATAAACCTTGCAAAAGGTGAAGGGCAGAGTATTAAGCCCTCAAAAATAACCGCTCCTAGAGCCTCCCATGAAGCCGAAAATCAAGACGTGGCGCGGATTAGAGGAGTTTTAGCCATGATACCGCTCGACAAGGCCCTGGAATACGATTCATGGATAAAAGTAGGTTTAGCCCTTGCAAATTGGAGTAACGGCAGCGAGCTGGGCTTAAGTCTTTGGGATGACTGGTCAAAGCAAGCCTCCAGTTTTGAGGCGGGGGAGTGCGCTAAGCGGTGGACTGGTTTTACGCCTAGCCAAACCAATGGCGTAACAGTTAGCTCGCTGTATTTTCTTGCTAAGTCGCTGCCCCTAAATGACGAGGGACTGGTTGCACGCCTTACAAACTTGTTCAGTGAAAAAATGAAATATTGCCCTAGCATCGGCTGGTTAAGGTTTAGGGGTTAAGCATGTATTTTCAAGACAAGAACTACCCCTATGAGGCGGCGCTTTTAGTCACTGAAGCCATTATTGAGGAATCTATTCAAGCTTACAAGGCCGGCGACGAAGCGCGGGCCAAGGCACTAAAAAGCTTTGCTACTAAGGCTCAAAATATGCGCGCTTACGAATCGATGTTATCCCTTGCCACGCATAAGCCTGCTTTCTGTGTTGATGCTAGTATGTTTGACCATGATATATGGGCGCTGGGTGTGGTAAATGGTTTACTAGATTTGAGAACTGGTGTTTTACGTGCGTTCAGACCTAACGATTATGTGACCAAATGCGCGGGTGCTGTCTTTGTGGAAACTGCTACCTGCCCTCAGTGGGAGGCGTTTTTATTGAAGGCGTTCAACCACGACACCGAAATGGTCAATTACCTAGCTAGAGTCATAGGCTACACACTTACTGGAAGTACAGAGGCCCAGTGCCTATGGCTTCACTGGGGTGCGGGATCCAACGGAAAGAGTACCTTTATGAATGTGTTATCGGCTCTTATGGGAGACTACGCTACCACAGCGAATGCATCCACAATCATGTCAAAGCCCACTAGCAATATATCCAATGATGTAGCGCGGTTAAAAGGCGCTCGCCTAGTATTTATTGA
>JAYVFU010000282.1:0-21624 GCA_043772865.1 Methylophilaceae bacterium | reverse complement strand
CACTTGCTACAAAACTTAGAAAAGATAACGACCTAGAAGCCGCTAAAGGCTTAATCGTATCTCATTTACGTTTAGTAGCCAGCATTGCTCGCGGTTATGCGGGTTACGGCTTACCGCAATCAGATTTAATCCAAGAAGGTAATATTGGCTTAATGAAGGCAGTAAAACGCTTTGACCCTGAACGTGGTGTGCGCTTAGTTTCATTTGCTATGCATTGGATTAAAGCAGAAATGCATGAGTACATTGTACGCAATTGGCGTTTAGTAAAAACAGCAACCACTAAAGCCCAACGTAAATTGTTCTTTAATTTACGTAGCATGAAAGAGGGCATAGGCACACTACAACCTGATGAAGTTGCGCGTATTGCGCGTGAGCTAAAAGTGAAGCCAGAAGAAGTGCGGGAGATGGAATACCGCATGAATGGTCAAGAAATTGCCATGGATTCACAATCTGATGATGATCATGATGATAGCTTTAGTCCGATAGCTTATTTGCAAGATGAAAGCCCAGAGCCTTCTGAGCTTTTAGAAAGCCAGCAGGCTGAAAAAATCCAAACTGAAGGTCTTGCTAGCGCATTAAGTAGCTTAGATGAACGTAGTCGTCGCGTGGTTGAAGCACGCTGGTTAACTGAAACTAGTGGCGCAACATTGCATGATTTAGCTGCAGAGTTTGGTGTATCTGCTGAACGTATACGCCAAATTGAGCAAAAAGCTATGCAAAAAATGAAGGGTTTATTAGCAGCCACGCATTAGTGAGGTGCGCAAATAACAATAAAAAAGCCAGATTTAACATCTGGCTTTTTTATTGTTATTTGCT
The DNA here is from genome assembly GCA_043772865.1 of Methylophilaceae bacterium. Classification (GTDB taxonomy): domain Bacteria; phylum Pseudomonadota; class Gammaproteobacteria; order Burkholderiales; family Methylophilaceae; genus JACMMS01. The sequence continues at coordinate 20,808 of JAYVFU010000282.1, read as the reverse complement.
CAAAAATTAATGCTCTAACAATTTATTTTTAATGTCTTAATTAATCTTTTAACGTTACACCTAGGCTACTTTAGCCTTAAGTGCATCGCTAGATTCAAATGCTAAAGCATTACCCATATGCTTTTGCAATACTCGCAAATCAGATAATTGCCCGTGAATACTTTTTTCAATGCCTTCTAGTTCTACAATTCGATCCTCTAAAGTATCGGTTGCTTTATAAATACGCTTGATGCTTTCTAGCCTACGACGTAACTGCAACTGATGCTCGCGCACCTGTGATTCCATTGGAGCTATAACAGCTTTTAACCAAGTTTCAACATCTTGATTAGCCACTTCATATACATGAATCACGCGACTTGCTAAGGTTTCAAAAAACTTAGAAGTGAGCGTCATTTTCTCATTCGCTATCATATTAAAAGCTGTATTAAACTGCTCTTTGTAAGCACGCTCCAATTTAGCTAATTCTTTTTGATAACGCATGGTAGAAAATAAAGGTGGCTCAGATTTACGTAAGCCGTGTTCCTTAGCAAATTTATCGTACATCACATCCATCATGTGTTTTATTTCATCAATCTGCGTATCAGATGCTAATAATTTACTTTTTAAATCTGTAAAAAAGTGATCCATAGCATCACGCATGGTTTTTGTAAAGTTAGCTGAAATCATCGTTTCACGTGTCGTGTGTACTTGAGTTTTTAGCGTTTCCATGCCTAATAAGGTAAATAATTTATTTGCATGTTGCGAAAATACACTGCGTAGCGCTTGAAACCGTTGCAAACCTTTTTCGAAATTTTCTTTATCCAACTTTACTTTACTCATCATATGCTCTACAACATCTTCATTTTTACCGCGTAGACCACGCAACTCATCTAACTGTTCATTAACGCCCGCAATACGAGATTCTAAAATTAAACTAGTATTTCCAATTAAATCGCCAATTTCATTTTGTGTGTTATCGCGCACAATTTCTTTTTTAGATGGTATTAGCTCGTCAGACAAAGCTTTTTCCAATGCTGGCAAACGACTTTGCGCCAGCAATGCCTCGTCACCATTAACTTTAGCTAACAGGCCTTTTTGAGCGGATGTCGGGAAAATTTGATTAGGCTCTAAGCCTAGTAATTCAGCACTCGTATTGATTTGTTTATTGATTTCTCGCTCTATTTCATCTTCGTCTTTTAACGCGTCCCACAAACCGTCAATTTTATTCAATACTGCCAAACGGCCTTTTTGTTTCCAGCGTGTACCGCTGATATATTGGCGCCATACATCAATTTCAGATTTAGTAACACCTGTATCTGCCGCTAAAACAAATAACACAGCATGGGCATTTGGCAGCATATTGAGTGTTAATTCTGGCTCAGTACCAATAGCATTTAAGCCTGGCGTATCTAAAATAACTAAACCTTGCTCTAACAATGGATGAGGGAAGTTAATGACCGCATAACGCCAGCATGGGATATCAATCGTGCCATCTTTATTTATGCTAAGCGCATCATCGCTACTATTGGGATCGTATAAGCCGTATTTTTCAGCTTCTTCTAATTTAACACGGCGCGTATTGCTTACTTCTTTAAATGCTTCAATCATGCTGTCAGATGATTCAACTTGAAATTCCACCACTTTCCATTCATCTGGATAGCGTTTATATTCTGAAGTTGTCACATCTGATGTGCGTGTTTCTATTGGCAATAATTGCAATGAAGGTGGCTTAGATGCATCATAAAGCAACTCAGTTGGGCACATGGTTGTGCGGCCTGCACTAGAGGGTAATAAACGCTGACCGTAACCTGCGAAAAATATTGCGTTTATAAGCTCAGATTTACCGCGTGAAAATTCTGCGACAAACGCAACGTTTAGCTTATCTTCACGTAAACGCTCTAGCAATTGCCCAATACGTTGATCTATTTGGGCATCATTTAGCTCTTGTTCGTTAAGCCAGCTACGATAATCGCAAATACTATCAACGAGCGACTTTCGCCATTCGGAGTATTCAGCAAATTGTTGCGCTAGTTTATTTTCTGCCATGACGACCCTTAAGCTTTTTTTACAATATATTTACAATCAAACTTTATCATGCTTAACGAAATAATCAAACAAATCAGCGTGATAATCTACTTTAGTCCAACAGAAACCTGACGAATGATTTTTTATAAATGATATTTGGCTAATGCGCTATCTTTAATGCAGAATAACGCAGATTTAACCTCTCAGCTTCTGCTATCATTTAAATTATTAATAGCATGGAATTTTGTTTTATGAGTGGTTTAAACCCAAGTTCACCCCGCCCGATTGACATCCGTTTACATCAAAACTCAAAACTACTAGAAATTAAATTTGATAATGATATGGAATGTATGTTGTCTTGCGAGTTTTTGCGGGTCTACTCGCCGTCTGCCGAAGTGCGTGGGCATGGTGCGGGACAAGAGGTTTTACAAGTTGGTAAAGAAGAAGTGAATATTGCAGGCATAGAACCAGTTGGTAATTACGCCGTCAAACTAACGTTTACTGATGGTCATAATACAGGTCTCTACTCATGGGATTATCTTTATGATTTGGGTAAAAATTATGAAGCTATGTGGTTAGAGTATTTAGGTAGACTTTCTGTCGCTGGGTATAAAAGAAAAGAGTGAAGAATTATTATGAGCGCTATTGAAGAAACGTCAAACACTGAAGAAACGCAAAATAGCACGCACTTTGGTTTTAAAACAGTTGCTGAATCTGAAAAAGTTAAAAAAGTTGGTGAAGTTTTTCACTCAGTTGCAAGCAAATATGATTTGATGAATGATGTGATGTCCGCAGGATTACATCGTAGCTGGAAGCGCTTTGCTGTGAGTATTAGTGGTGTAAAAAGTGGCGACAAAGTGTTAGATATTGCCGGTGGTAGTGGCGACTTATCTAAACTATTCGCAAAAGCGGTAGGCGCACAGTTAGATGAAAATCCGGGTGAAGTGATACTCACTGACATTAACGCCTCTATGCTGGCTGTAGGCAGAGACCGAATGCTTGATGCTGGATTAAATGTACCCACTACGCAGTGTGATGCCGAAAAACTCCCCTTCCCCGATCAATATTTTGATTGTGTGATTGTTGCATTCGGCTTGCGTAATATGACACACAAAGATAAAGCGCTTTCTGAGATGCAGCGCGTACTTAAAGTAGGTGGTCGTTTATTAGTATTAGAATTTTCAAAAATATGGCAACCACTATCTAAAGCTTACGATATTTATTCATTTAAGTTGTTACCTTTGATGGGTAAATTATTTGCTAAAGATAGCGAAAGTTATCAATATTTAGCTGAATCTATCAGAATGCACCCAGACCAAGGAACTTTAAAGCAAATGATGGTAGATGCAGGATTTAGTAAAGTAGATTATTACAATTTGGCGGCTGGCGTAGTAGCTTTACATAAAGGCTATAAAGTTTAATTGCCACAGATTTAATACTGGACTTTCAACAGCAGACTTTCAACAACAGTGCTTCAACACTAAAAAGGTCAGAAATTTAAAATGTTTAAGCAGCTCGCTACTCAACTATTGCAACATTTGCTATCACAAAACACTTGGGCTTTTAATGCATTGCAACCGTTTGCTGGCCAATCAGTGCAGTTTCGTATTGGACCCACTAATACAAGTATAATAATTTTAGAAAATGGCAACTTAGCAATAGGCGGCAACACGGCTAGTTCCGATGCGGTTGTGACAATTTCAAGCAATGTAGCATTGAAATTAATCATGCGTGATGCAACTGCTAAAGGCCAAATTGATATTACTGGAGATACTCATCTAGTTTCCGAGTTGAGCCGTGTACTACAAAATATCTCCTGGGATTATGAAGAAGACTTGAGTAAGCTCACAGGTGATGCAGTTGCGCATAAGCTAGGTGAGTGGAGTCGTGAAACGATTGCTGGCGTTAAAAAACAAAGCATCAATGTCGCTGAAATGGTGAGTGAGTATTGGCAAGAAGAAATGCCTATGATTGCTAAAAAACGCCACGTTGAGGCATTTGTGAGTGAGGTTGATATACTTCGAGCAGATATTGAGCGAACAGAAAAGAGATTAGATAAGCTATTAGCTAAAATTAAAAGCTAACTCGTTAAAAAATTTAACTAGAAGCAAATTTAATTGCCAGCAGCTTAAATAAAAGCACAACCCAAAATAAATTAATTAAATACAAAAAATAAAACATCCATGCGCTTTTCTCGTCTCATTTTCATTATTTATATCAGTTTCCGTTATGGCTTAGATGAATTTATTTTAGCTCACAATAAATTTAAACCTTTACTGAGCTTATTCAATCTCATTTTCTTTTGGCGCGATATTGCTCAACCACGCGGTGAACGCCTCCGACTTGCATTAGAAAGCTTAGGGCCAATCTTTGTTAAGTTTGGTCAAATGCTTTCAACCCGTCGTGATTTAATTGCGCCAGATATTGCTGATCAACTGGCTAAACTTCAAGATCGCGTGCCGTCATTTGCATATACTGAGGTAGAAAAAATTGTTTTTACAGCGTTTGGTCAGCCTATTACGCAAGTATTTTCGCAATTTGATGTAACCCCAATTGCCAGCGCCTCAGTAGCACAAGTACATTTTGCCCACTTGCCAGATGGCACACCTGTGGCAGTTAAAGTATTACGCCCCAATATTGATAAAATTATTGCGCGAGATTTAGCCTTACTTGATACGGCTGCTTGGCTGTTGCAAAAAATTTCATCCGAAGCCAAGCGTTTAAAACCACGCGAAATTGTAGAAGAGTTTGCCCGGCACACGCACAGTGAGCTTGATTTAACGTTAGAAGCGGCAAATTGCAGCCAGCTACATCGTAATTTTGCTAAGACTTACAGCAAAGTATTACCATTGAAACCATTATTGTTAATCCCTGAGGTGTATTGGGATTTTTGTCGCAAACAGGTGATGGTGATGCAACGCATGGATGGCACACCCATCAGCCAAGTTGATGTATTGCGTGCAAAAGGTATCAATATTTCTAAACTCGCACGTGAAGGCGTAGAAATATTTTTCACTCAAGTATTTCGTGATGGCTTTTTTCATGCCGATATGCATCCAGGCAACATTCAAGTAGCAGACGATGGGCGCTACATAGCATTAGATTTCGGCATCATGGGGTCTTTAGGCGAGACTGATAAATACTATTTAGCGCGAAACTTTTTAGCTTTTTTCAATCGTGATTATCGTGATGTAGCCATTGCCCACTTGGAGGCAGGCTGGGTACCAAAAGATACGAATATGGAAGAGCTTGAAACTGCTGTACGCGCAGTATGTGAGCCCATTTTTGATAAGCCATTAAAAGATATTTCGTTCGGTCGCACGCTATTAAGCCTATTTCAAATGTCGCGCAGATTTGGCGTTATCATTCAACCGCAGCTCATTATGCTACAAAAAACACTATTGAATATTGAAGGCTTGGGTCGTGATTTAGACCCGGATTTAGATTTGTGGCAAACCGCACGCCCATTTTTATCTCGCTGGATGAGCGAACAAGTAGGCTGGCGTAGTGTTGTAAAAACATTAAAAAAAGAACTGCCACACATCACACAATTGCTGCCGCAAATACCGCGTTTAGTACATCAACAATTGACGACACAAATTGAGCAACAACAAGAAATGCCTTTGAACGCGGCCATATTAGAGCTGGTTAAAACGCAGAAAAAACAAAACCGCTGGCTTAAACTAATTGCTGTAGCCATAACGTTGGTGATATTGATACAAATTGGTGCTGCAGTAATCTTGTTTTTATAAATCTTATTGCTTAGTGATTCATTCAAATATCGTTTACAAAAATCCATTATCCTCGACAATAATATTCAATGCATTTGAATGTTTTCTGAGGTTTTGACGGTAATTTAAACGTTTCTGTGCCGCCGCAGGGAAGTCAGTAAAGTGGATTAAATCTCGTTCTATTAACAAATCAATTAAGTCTTCCAGCACGCGTGCAAGCTGAATATCGCTCTCGCGAAATGCATTTTCCTTGTTAATTGCTTTTTCTAAATACTCAACATAATCTGCAGCACCTGATTCAATTTTTTCCCAGCCAGGCAAGTCAATTTCGCTTACACTTACCGCATTAATTTCACCGTGGTTATCTCTTAAAATATAGGGCATGTTTGCCTCAGTCTTGATGTAAGTGTTAGCTAATTAAGCCATATATTAAAGACAAAAATTTAAAACAATCATGAGAATAATCGGCATTTCACCGCTCACTTTGACGCTGCTTACTTTTGACAATTAACGCAATAAAACGTGGAGCGTTGCCCTAACCTTACCATTTGGATAGCTGTTCCACAAACTTTACACGGTTGAGCTGTTCGCGCATAAACAAAGTAATCTTGTTGAAAATAGCCAATTCCGCCATCCACGCCAAAAAAATCGCGCAAACTACTACCACCTGCGGCTAGTGCATCCTGCAACGTCGCTTTAATTTCTAGCACCAATCGGTTGCACTTAGCTAAACTCAATTGATTAGCAGGTGTTTGTGGGTCGATTTTGGCGCGAAATAATGATTCACTGGCATAAATATTACCTACACCCACTACTAAATGACTATCCATAATCACATTTTTAATCGCCATACTGCGTGTGCGAATATTTTTTTGCAGATATGCACCGTTAAATGCCTCCTCAAGCGGCTCGGGGCCTAATACCGTGAGTAAAGTATGAATCTCTGGTTGGTTACCAGCCCACAACACTGCACCAAATCGTCTCGGGTCACGTAAGCGTAATACTTGGCCATTTTTAAAATGAATATCAAAATGGTCATGTTTTTGCGGTGTTTCATCAGCCTCCAGTAGCTGAATACGCCCCGACATCCCTAAATGTAAAAGCAAGGTACCGTAATGCTGATTGGCTAGTTTGAATTTGGCTAAAATATACTTAGCACGTCGTGTGAGCTCAACAAGTGTGGCGTTAGCAAGCGTTTCATGCAAATGGTTAGGAATTGGCCAGCGCATAGATGCATTACGAACAATGACCTGTGCAACTTGATGATTAATAAGGGGCAGCAGACCCTTACGCGTTGTTTCTACCTCAGGGAGTTCAGGCATAAGAGGTCTAATTAACCACTGATTACTAACTAACTACTTAGTAATATTGAGTGGTGGATTTAGCATCGTAAATCCCACATCATTGGTAAAGTGGTACTGTAAACCCTCATCAGCACGACCTAAAATAAACTCTGGCGACTCTTGAATTCTATCAAAGTGCACTTTGGAACCATCTTTCATTTTGACATCAAACGATACATATGGCGTTTTGCGATCAGGCGTATAAATTTCCACTGATTTTGCTTGGGTTTGCATCCAGCTAAAATCCAACCACTCATTTAACTCATTTTGTGTAAGCTTGGCTTTTGCAACATTAGTTTTCCACTGACCATCTACAATATCTAAGTTTAGGGCAGATGGCTGCCATTGCTCTAAGCGCGAAAAATCAAAACCCACAACTTTTTCAGTAGGTTTTAGTGGTTTTTTATCAACCAATTCAATTGGTTGCACCATTCCAGCCTCTGAATAGCTACCAGGAAGCAAATAAATAGCGTCTTTATAGGCCACGTATTGTTGTTCTGTCACTGGATTGTATGTACCAAAACTAAACACTTCGGTAGCATCTTTACCCACCATTTTAATTCTTAGCAACGGATTACTGAGGCCAAATTTTTCTAATGCACCTGCTTCTGTTGCAGAGAATTTTTCATTGCTGGTTGCTGCAACCAATGACAAAATGCGCAAGATAGATTGCTGATCTGCTCGCATTTTGTAAGGCTGCGTAATACGCCAAAAGCCATCTACTTTAGAAAAACTAACGGGAGCTTTGCTTGGAAACTCGATGCTTAGCGCATTAAAATCAGATAGTTTAGCGCTAGAAATTTCATAGGCTTTTTCTGCTTGCGCCTTACCCTGCGGACGCAAATATAAAAATGCAACCAAGCCTGCTACTACTAACAGCAATAATAAATTGAGTATCCAACGTTTTTTCATGATGTTTGCCGTCTAAAAAGCACTAGTTTAAAGTTAATTAAAGTCCAAAGCCTAGGCTTTGCTTTTAAGCTTTTCTGCGCTTCCACCACAGTATCAAGCCAGCAACAAACACACCAATAGGGATGAAATACTGGAAGCTGTGAAATACCATCCAAGCAGTGATAAAACCTTTAGTATCATTGGGAATATTCACATTAATATCTTTAAGTGGCATAGGCTGTATGGTGATTAGTCTGTCATCTCCCACCAGCCAATTAATCATATTCACACCTAAATCAATATTGCCACCATTGGTAATGAAAGTATTTGATAAGAAGTTACCATTACCAACTACAACAACACGCTGACCCTTTTTACCGTAGGTGCGCTCCAAAGCCACCGCAATATTAATCGGGCCACGCTTATCTACTTTTGCATCAAACGTTACTTTTTGATTAGAAACTCCAGGCAATATTTTGTCAGACTCTAGCCAACCATTGGGCGCAACATCAATGAGCTTGCTCACTTGCCAGCCATTATCATCAGTTCCTTGTGCCGCTACTTCATGCGCCTCTGGGAACAAGGTTTGTAGCATAAAGTTTTTAGTGATGGCGTGTTCACCATAAGCGGTAGCAAAAGCGACTTTGGCATCCGCTTTGTAGCTGGCAGAACTCAGATCAACTGCAATACCACGAGAAACTTTCACACCTAAATAATCCGCCACCATTTGCATACCATGCATATTGTCGTCATCTAACAACCATAGCAAATTACCACCGGCCTCTAAGTAGGCTTTGATTTTTTTGGCTTCAACTTCGCTAATGTCAACTTGCGGACTTGCAACAACTAACATGGCACCATTGCTAGGCACACTTTGCGCAATGGTTAAATTGGGGTTTGCAAATTTAAAACCTTTAAGCTCAAGTTGTTTACCGAACTCGCCAATATCATAATTTTTAAGGCCTGTTAGATTACGCTCTCCATGACCATCTAAGTACATCACAGGCTGTGTGTTAGTGCGAGATAAACGCACCAGTAAATTGGTCATTTCTTGCTCAGCAAACGGTGGTGTGATGTGTTCGCTACGTTTATTGTATTCAATGACTACTTCACCATCGGTTTTAATACCTGCTTCTTGTACTAGTTTTGGCTCTTCAGTGGGGCTAATAAATTTAAGACGAATATCAGGTTTAGTGCGTTGGTAACGCGATACAAAATCGACCATGCCTTTACGAAATGCTTCGCCGTTATTTACATCATCTTTAGAAGCAAACACCGTAAAATCTACAGGGCCCTTCATCTGTTTAAGAATATTAATACTGCCTTGAGTAAGCGTATTATGGTTAGCTTGTGTAATGTCTTTTGACCAGTGATAAAGATTTGCAACATAACCTAGCAACACCACTAGCGTTAGCACTAAAAGTACAAAAAACCAGTTTTGCACCAACATTTGAAAGCGTAATTTTGAATTAATTTTCATACAGTAATATCCAGTAACTCGGTGTAACTTATAGTTTTTAAAGGCTAATTTTACGAATTAACCACGCAGGCGGTCAGCATCTAAACGACGTATGGTGAGCGTTAAAAAGAAGCCTGTGAATAATACAAAATAAGCAATATCAGCGGTATCAATCAAGCCACGTGAAAACGATTGAAAGTGGTGCATCAACGACAAACTTGCTGACATATTGCTTGGATCACCTGAAAATAGACGATCTAGCATCATCAACCCAAATAGTGCAATAAAACTCAAAATTGCAGCAACTACTGGTTGTTGCGTTAAGCTTGAAAAATATAAGCCTAATGCTGAAAAGCTTGCCACCATGAGCCACAAACCAATTGAATTAGCCAAAATATAGCCAAAATCTATATCAGACCAAATATTAAGCGTACATAACATCACTGCAATATACACAATAAGAATAGTTAAAAATGCCAGTAAACCGACAAACTTACCCACCACAATTTCAGTAAGTGACAATGGCGCACTAAATAAAAACGGGAGTGTTTGACTACGGCGCTCTTCTGCGATTAAGCGCATAGAAAGTAAAGGTACAGCGAACAACATGATAAAAGACGCCATACCGTACACAGTTTGCCCAACAAAACTAGTGACGCCCGTCCGTTCTGCAGGCCTGATAGCACCAGACATCACTTCAAAATAGTTATTTACACCGTTTAAATACTGCGTACCAAATGCAAACGTGAGTAAGGCTAAAATAATCCAACCCATTGGGGAAGCAAACACGCTTTTCAGCTCTTTTCTTGCTACATTTAAAATCATAATGCTTAACTTTCTTAAATACTTGCTTAAATTTAAGCTGCCGCAGCTTGATCTTGGTAGGTTAATTGCACAAACACATCTTCTAAACTGGTTTGATCTGGCGCAATTTGGTATAAACCCCAGCTATTTTGCACCGCAGTTTGTACAATATTTTGCATAATAGCTTGCGGTGACAATTGTTCTTCTGTGTAGGTGACACGACATAAACCACCTTCTAATAACTCTACTTCTTTTATACCTGCAACTGCTTGCAATGCCAAAACTGCTGGCGTATTAGCAAAACCTAATAATAATTTATTACCTTGACGATGCTTTTTAAGCACTTCAATGCCACCATTAAATACCAACTTACCTTTATCAATAATTTGTACATGCCCGCAAACCATTTCAACTTCTGGCAAAATATGCGTAGATAAAATAACACTGTGTTCATTACCAATTTCACGAATCAGAGCGCGAATATCGCGAATTTGAATAGGGTCTAAACCCACAGTTGGCTCATCTAAGATCACTACCATTGGGCTATGAATAATGGCTTGCGCAATTCCTACGCGCTGTTGGTAGCCATTAGACAAGTTTTCAATTAAACGTTTGCTCATGTGGCTTAAACCACAACGCTCCTTTGCGACTTCTACCGCTTTTTTAATATTGCCACTGCTTACACGATGTAAACGGGCGGCAATAGTCAAATACTCATCTACCGTCAACTCTTTATATAAGGGACGCATTTCCGGTAAATACCCAATCAGTGCTTTGGCCTCTTTCGGATTTTCTATCATATCAATGCCACAGATTTTGACTGAACCAGCGCTTGGCGCCAAATTGCCAGTCAACATTTTCATGGTGGTTGATTTACCTGCACCATTGGGGCCTAAAAATCCTAAAACCTCGCCTTTTGCCAGGTTGAAGCTCACATTACTGACTGCTTCACGACCGCCATAAATGCGTGTCAACTCAAGTGCTTCAACTGTTAAATTATTCATCATGGTATTAAAACATCCAACTCAAATACAAAAAAGTGGTCACTGAAAAGTGTTTATTTATACAAAAAACTTTATATTTATCTAACAATTAGCTCAAACGGGCAGTACTTTGCACAAGTTAGTAGAATAATACTTTCTAAAAAGCTATAGTAGTTATTGAACTCTACATAATGCAGAAGTCGGATTATGGATGAACTTGCACTAACTGTCACGGACTAAGCTTTTAAATTGTTTAAATGCAAAATGATTGCTCGAGCTAAATTTCAGTCATTTAAATTTGCATCCTCAATTAAACGTTTACTAAAAAATTACTTACTGGCTAAAGACCCTCTATTTTGCAAATAATTCTGGAAAAAATAAAAATGTGTTTAATTAACATATTGAAGTCATTACAAGTTTATAAAAATTTGGTTATCGCTAGTGCGTTAATTTTCTCAAGCTTAGTTGTATCTTCGTTTGTTGTGGCGGGTGAGTCTGCAAAAAAGCCAACTGACTTAAAAATAGTTGAGACAAAAGCATCTACAGAAAAAGTTGAGCTAACCTCAGAGATTGTTTACAACTATTTATTAGCCGAAATTGCCGCACAACGTGGTGAATTTGGTCTATCTAGCCATTTATTTTACACATTAGCAAAATCCTCTCGCGACCCATCATTAGCGCAACGTGCTGCAAAAGCCGCTGCAGTTGGTAATCAAGGTAATTTAGCTTTAGAAGCTACCAAATTATGGTCAGAAATTGATCCTTCTTCATTAGAGGCAGAGCAAGCTACAAGTCAATTATTGATGGCAAATGGTAATTTAGAAGAAGCTAAAGTGCATATTGCCAAGCTGTTAGTAAAAGAAGATACGCGCGCAGTTAATTTTTTAGCTATTAACTCACTCTTTGCCCGCCAAGCAGATAAAAAATTAGTGCAGTCTATAGTGACTGATTTAGCTAAACCTTACCCCAACTTGCCAGAAGCACATTTTGCAATCGCACATGCTGCACTCACTGCTAATGATATTGCAACCATGCAAAATGAATTAGCCTTAGCTGAAAAACTACGGCCTGGTTGGGAAATTCCAGTGATGTTGCAGGCTCAAGCTGAACTTAAAGAATCGCCCAGCAAAGCAATAACGACTTATAAAGACTTTTTAAAAAAATATCCTAAAGCAAATGATGTACGTATGGCATTAGCAAAATTGCTGATCAATCAAAAACTATTTAATGAGGCAAAACCAGAGTTAGTCACACTATCAAAAGCAGGAAAAGGTAACCCAGAAATCCATGCTGTATTGGGCTTATTAGCGATTGAAGCTAAGGATTACAAAGCCTCAGAGGCTTATTTTCAGCAATCATTAAAAGATGGTTTTAAAGAGCCAGAACAAATTTATATTTATTTAGGCAAGTTAGCTGATCAGCAAAAAAATGACAAACAAGCCTTAGACTGGTTTAATAAAATACAGCCTGGTGAACGTTATTTGGATGCACAAATATCAAAAGCCAATGTCATTTCACGCACTCAAAACACCGATGCCGCCATCAAACTATTAGATGATATAGATGATTTAACTACCGAGCAGCAAATTATCGTTATCGAAACGCAAGCGGGTTTATTAGCGCAAGCCAAACGAAATCAAGAAGCTTTTGATTTACTTGATAAAGCCTTAAAAAATATGGTCAATACGCCTGACCTTATTTTTGAATATGCCAGTGCAGCAGAACGCATTGGCAAATATGATTTAATGGAAACCGAACTAAACAAAGCTATAACTATGAAGCCAGACTACGCTGCGGCTTATAATGCGCTGGGTTATTCATTAGCAGATAGAAATGTGAAATTAGATGTGGCAAAGCAAATGATTGATAAAGCGTTAGCGCTTTCGCCAGATGACCACTTTATGATTGATAGCCTTGGTTGGGTATATTATCGATTAGGCCAACTAGATTTAGCCGCTGAAAAATTGCGTATTGCCTACAATGCCCAACCAGACCCAGAAATTGCAGCGCATTTAGGTGAAGTATTATGGCAGCAAGGTAAGCAAGAAGAGGCAAAGACCATTTGGAAAGCTGCTTTAAAAGACAATCCAGATAACGAAGTTTTACTCACCACCACTAAAAAATTCAACTCCTAGGCTGGTTGTGTAGAATAAATTGGGTGTGTTAAAAAATTTAATATTAATCGGTTGGGCGTGCCTATATTTAATAAGCTGTACGCTCGCGCCAACCAAAACTATTAATACCTTGCACCAGCAAGCGCTAAACCAGCTGCATGCTACCAAAATTGCTACCCTCAAACAATTCAATCTAAAAGGTAGAATTGCAGTTAACACTGAGGGTAAAGGTTATTCTGGCGGATTATCATGGGCGCACACGCCTATCACTGACCAAATTGCCATGTTTTCGCCACTAGGCAGCAAAGTGTCAGACATTACTAAAAGTGAAACCCAAGTAAAGCTTACTACCGCAGATGGTAAGCAGTTTAGTGCTGTGGATGCAGAAACCCTGACCGAAAATACTTTGGGCTGGCGCTTGCCATTATCGGGATTAACGCAGTGGATAATAGGGCTTGCTAGTCATGACAGCAAAAACAGCACAATCACGTTAGACGAGCTGGGGCGAATTAGAAACTTACAAGAAGATGGCTGGAACATCGAATATAGTCAATACAACAACATTAAAGGCTTTGATTTACCAAAGAAAATTTATCTGCGTAGTGCAAAGGTTAATTTAAAACTTATTGTAGAAGAATGGACTTTGGTCGACGCGCTGTAACGTCATTGAACAATATTAAAGTTACGTACCCAATCAAATACATGCAAGTAGACAACAATTTAATCAATCAGGCGATTATCCAGCAAGGCTATCAAGCCTTTTTAGCCCCGGCAAAAATTAATTTATTTTTACATATTGTAGGTAAGCGCGACGATGGTTATCACTTGTTGCAAACTGTATTTCAGTTGCTTGATTTTTATGACACCATCTATTTAAAAGTCAATAATAATGGGATTGTGACTAGAAACCAACAAGTGCAAAACATCAACGCTGAAGATGACTTATGTGTGCGTGCAGCATTGGCACTTAAGCAATATGCAATCAATAACTTTTTAAACGCACCTAAGCAATACTCACAATTAGGTGTTGATATTGCTTATGATAAGCGCATCCCAATGGGCGGTGGGTTAGGTGGTGGAAGCTCAGATGCCGCAAGTGTGCTCATAGCGCTCAATCAATTATGGGAACTGAATTTAAGCAATATAGTCTTGATGCAACTTGCGCTGAGCATTGGCGCAGATGTGCCAGTGTTTGTATTTGGACAAAATGCATGGGCTGAAGGCATAGGTGAAGTTTTGCAAACAATAGAATTGCCTATAACCTACTATGTAGTTATCACCCCACAAACGCATGTTGCAACTGCGGAAGTTTTTAAGCGTTTTAATGCTAACAAGTCGTTGACAAAATATACGAATCCTAAGACAATAGCGGGCTTTTCAAGGCAGCCATTTTCGGATGACTTTAAAAATGACCTTGAACAAGTTGTGTGTGAAGATTACGAGCCAGTTTCAGCAACATTAAATTGGCTTAAACAATTTGGTGATGCCCGCATGAGTGGCTCAGGCGCTTCCTTATTTGTTGCAGTAAATAGTGAAGTGAAAGCAAAGGAAATTTTGCAAAAGAAACCGATTAACACTTTGGGTTTTGTAGCGAAAAGTTTAAAATATCATCCGTTGTATGAGATGAATAGTAGCAAATAGTAAGTTTAGTAATATCAAATGGGGAGTCGCCAAGTTGGTTAAGGCACTGGGTTTTGATCCCAGCATCCGAAGGTTCGAGTCCTTCCTCCTCAGCCAAATTAAAAGCATAGTGTCAAATTGACAATATGCTAGGTTAGAGCGTGTAGATATAAAATTTACACGCTTTAATTTTTTGTAGATTCAGATTAAGTTACCAAATAGGAAACGACAGTGGCTACTAACAGCGGCAATTTAATGGTCTTTACTGGCAATGCCAATCCTGTACTAGCGCAAAATGTAGCTAAGCACTTAGGCATAGCCCTTGGCCGCGCGGATGTAGGTCGTTTTTCTGATGGTGAAATTATGGTTGAATTACTAGAAAACGTCCGCGGTAAAGATGTGTTTGTACTGCAATCTACCAGTGCGCCAACCAATGATAGCTTGATGGAAGTCATGGTGATGGTTGATGCGTTACGCCGTTCATCTGCAGGGCGCATTACTGCGGCTATCCCTTACTTTGGTTATTCAAGACAAGATCGCCGCCCACGCTCTGCTCGCGTTGCAATTACGGCTAAAGTAGTAGCCAATATGCTAACTGGTGTAGGTGTAAACCGCTTGCTAACAATGGATTTACATTCAGACCAGATTCAAGGTTTTTTTGAAATTCCTGTAGATAATATTTATGCAACACCCATTTTATTGGCTGATTTAACTGCTCAAAATTATGAGAACTTAGTCATTGTTTCACCTGACGTTGGTGGCGTAGTGCGTGCTCGCGCATGTGCTAAACAGCTTAATTCTGATCTCGCGATTATTGATAAACGCCGCCCAAAGCCAAATGTGGCAAAAGTAATGAATATTATTGGTGATGTTGCTGGCCGTACTTGCGTCATTATGGATGACATGGTTGATACCGCAAACACATTATGTGAAGCGGCAGCGGCGCTCAAGAAAAAAGGCGCGATTAAGGTCGTTGCTTACGCAACGCATCCTGTTTTATCAGGTGCAGCGGCCGAACGTATTATGAATTCTGAGCTAGATGAGTTGGTAGTCACCGACACAATTGCTTTAAATGAAGTCAATAGAAACTGTAAAAAAATTCGCCAATTAAGTACAGCAGAGCTTATGGCAGAGACTATTAAAAGAATTAGCAGTGAAGATTCAGTATCTTCACTCTTTATGGATTAATTTTTAACCCTGTTATCTGGTCGCGGATAACAGTTCATTGTGTAGTAACTCTTGTAGCTTGAGAGCGTAATAAATATTAGGAGCAACAACATGGAAATTACAATTAAAGCAACACAAAGAGACGTTAAAGGTACGGGTGCGAGCCGCCGTCTACGTCGTGCTGGCAATTTGCCAGGCGTTGTATATGGTGGTGGTCAAGAGGCGATTAGCTTAGATTTAAATCACAAAGAACTATTTTTAGAGTTCCGTCATGAGGCATTTCATTCATCAGTATTAAGTTTAGTGGTTGATGGTAAAAAGGAATCAGTTTTACTACGCGATTATCAAATGCACCCAGTACGTAACACAATTCAACACGTTGATTTTCAACGCGTTAGTGCAACTGAAAAAATTCACGTTAAAGTACCTTTCCACTTTATTAATGCCGACACTGCACCAGGCGTTAAAACTGGCGGCGGTATCGTAGCGCATATCTTAACTGAGGCCGATGTAAGCTGTTTAGCTAAAGATTTACCAGAATTTATTGAAGTTGATTTAGCAAATCTTGAAATGGGTCAATCAGTACATTTATCAGAAATTAAATTAGCTAAAGGTGTTGAGTTTGTTCAACTAGCCCATGAAAATGATGCAGCTGTTGCAGCAATCACTAAAACACGCGGCAGTGTTGCAGATGAAGCAGAAGAAACGCCAGCGGCTTAATTAACTAGTTATTAATTTACTAGCTAGTTATCAAAACTAACGCGTGTCCTACTGTACAAATAAGTGCAAAGTAGAATACGCGTTTTCATTTTTAAGCACTGATTTTTAAATGCTGATTAAATCTATCTAACCATGAGCGGCATAAAACTATTTGTAGGCTTGGGAAATCCAGGTCAAAAATATGAAGATACACGCCATAACGCTGGATTTTGGTGGGTAGATCAAGTCAGTACTTCTACCAATAGCAAGCTTGCGCTAGAACCTAAATTTTTTGGCGCTGTAGCCAAGTTAGACTCTAATGCCAAGCTAAACTCTAAAACTGGGTTAAATCCCACTGCTGATACATGGCTGCTAAAGCCGACTACGTTTATGAACGCTAGCGGCAAAGCCGTTGCAGCCTTAGCCAATTATTACAAAGTTTTACCAGAACAAGTATTAGTCATCCATGATGAACTAGATTTACCTGCTGGTATCGTAAAGCTAAAAAATGGTGGCGGGCATGGTGGTCACAATGGATTAAAAGACATTACAGCAGCATTAGGTACAGCTAATTTTTGGCGTCTACGTCTTGGCATTGGCCACCCTGGCGACCGCAACGAAGTAATTAATTTCGTACTGAAAGCGCCATTAAAAGACGAAATGACGGCTATCAATCATTGTATCGATGATAGCGCCAACTTACTCTCATTATTGCAATCGGGCGACTTTGAAACTGCTATGTTAAAATTGCATACTAAGAAATAAACGCATACAAAACATATGTTATTCCATTCAAATTTAGCGCAAGTTTAAAGCGTTGTAGTTTGAATGGATTTAAGATTATCCAAGTAATAAAAACAAGTACTAAAAATATCGCAGCAAATTGCCGCTAATTAAAATAACGCAAAAATTGCACGAAAAAAGATAGGAAAAATATGAAATGTGGCATTGTAGGCTTACCCAATGTAGGAAAATCAACCCTATTTAACGCAATTACCAAAGCAGGTATTGCAGCAGAAAACTACCCATTCTGCACCATTGAGCCTAACGTTGGTATTGTTGAGGTGCCAGACCCACGCTTACAGCCACTCATTGACATTGTTAAACCACAAAAAGTACAACCTGCTATTGTTGAATTTGTAGACATAGCTGGCCTAGTAGCAGGCGCATCAAAAGGTGAAGGCTTAGGTAACAAGTTCTTAGCAAATATCCGCGAAACAGACGCTATTGTTCACGTTGTGCGTTGTTTTGAAGATGGTAATGTGATTCATGTATCCAATAAAATTGATCCACTTTCAGACATTGAAGTGATTAATACCGAACTTGCACTTGCCGATATGGAAACTGTAGAAAAAACCATGCAGCGCGAAGGCAAGAAAGCTAAAAGCGGTGATAAAGATGCCATTGCACTTTTAAAAGTATTAGAAAAAGTAGTGCCATGTTTAGATCAAGCTAAAGCTGTGCGCATGCTTAATTTAGATGCTGATGAACTACAACTAATTAAACCGCTGTGCCTCATAACTGTAAAACCAGTGATGTACTTAGCCAACGTAGATGAAACAGGCTTTGAAAATAACCCGCTATTAGATAAAGTAGTGACGCTAGGCAAAGCTGAAAATGCACCAGTTGTGTGTATTTGCGCAAAAATTGAAGGTGAAATTTCTGAGCTTGATGAAGAAGATAAATTATTATTCTTATCAGAACTCGGCCAAGAAGAACCTGGCCTAAACCGTGTAATTCGTGCCGCCTACGATTTACTAGGTCTACAAACCTACTTCACGGCTGGCGTGCAAGAAGTACGCGCTTGGACCGTGAAAAAAGGCGCCACCGCCCCGCAAGCTGCAGGGGTTATTCATACAGATTTCGAGCGTGGGTTTATCCGTGCAGAAGTGATCCAATATGAAGAATACGTAAAAAACAAAGGCGAACAAGGCAGCAAGGAAGCAGGAAAAATGCGCTTGGAAGGCAAAGAATACATTGTGCAAGATGGCGATGTGATGCACTTTAGATTTAATGTTTAGCTTTAGGCGCTTTAATATTTAACGCCTTTGCATAAAATCGCTATTGTACGAAGTTGTGCGCAGTTGTGGTACTGATTGAACTCATGCGTTTCGCGTGCTTTGTTGAGTGCTAATTTAATGCGAAATTAGAGATGAAAACTGCAAACGAGCTTTACAATTTTTGCCTAAACCACTAGAATTGCGCCCTTGCTAAAGTTTTGGCAACCGATTTACACGGTGATGTAGCTCAGCTGGTTAGAGCACAGGATTCATAATCCTGGGGTCGAGGGTTCAAGTCCCTCTTTCACCACCAATTCAAGGTCACATCTTCGGATGTGGCCTTTTTTATTGATTGCTAATAAGTTATTTATAAAAACTAAAAACTGAATATTCCGCATACAAAAAAGAACTTTATTTTAAATAAAGTTAAGTGTAATTCTTCAGTAAATCATTGATAACAATATTAAGAGAAATATTGTTTAAAGCTATACTAAATAAAACCTAATGCAGAGTTACTTTGCAGATGATACAAAAGCTTACTACGATAGCTAATAACTAGTCTTACCGTGCGCATCAGTAGAAGGCTGCAGGCTAATAGGCTACAGGTTCAGTTTTTAAATTCATCACCTCTAAAAACTCATATCTGGTAACATCTTGTGTCATAGTGGCGCCAATGCCGTAACTATCTACGTTATTTTCAGTGGCGTAATCATAATGATTTGCTTGTGTATGACTAGCTAGGTTGTTTTCGTTGCGCAATGCGCGTAATTTTTCAAGTATTTTCATTTTTTTTCCTATCGTTTTATCATTTGTTTATGTAATTGATGCAAACATTGTGCCAATCAATTGTTGCAATATTATTTACATATATTGGGTAAACGGCACCAAATAGAATTAATTGAGTAAACACAGTGAATAATTATGGTTAATTCATTTTTCTTTGGTGGTTAATTAGGTATGTTTATTGTTAAATGAAACTTGGCCTAGATGGCAAGGTTCTTTAGCTCACTGATTAGTGGTGATATCTGCAGAAAAACTACGATATATATTTGTAATACAAAACCTGTTTGATTGGATTTAAACTGTCAACGGACTGTTTGCAGATGGCAAATTAGTGTCACTTATGTCATCAAATTGAATAGTCAGCGCTATGGTACTCGTTCATAAATGATGAAGAACTGCCTGAATTTATGTAAACAAGGCTGTAAAAAGATGTTCTATCTCCATTCCATCAGCTGCTTTAAATATTCAATAATGTGCGAGCAGTGAATTGGATTATTAACGCTAGTCATAAACTGCCCGCTATGGTTAAATAAAATTCACATATTTACAAAAGCAAACTCAAGCTTATGATGCAATCAATTTTAGAAAAAAACTACGCAAAATCTCCCGCGCATATGGATGATGCCATTCATTTCCTGTCTGAATTAGTTTCGCAAATACGTCCAACAAAGCCACACAATATTGAGTACAGCATTAACGCTATTCAAGCCTTGTGTTACGTGCTTAATAGCAATCAACAATATGCTGATTATTTACGTGATGTGTTGCTTACGCTCATTACAACACGCAAACCTGTGTCTATTTTTGCAGATTCTGGTATTCAACCTGGCACCGGATTTTTTAGTGAATTAAGCCGCCGTATTGGGCATAAGCTATTGCCGCAAGCGGTAAATAAAAATTATCTTAAAGACGTTTTTGGGCTCATTTTTTGTGATCAGCATGATGATGAATGGGTGATCGCTTTACCTAATGAAATTTGGTTGCAACTTTTTACCACGTTGCGATTTGAGTTAACTGATGCCAAGTTAATCAATAGCGTTTATATCGCATTGCTAGAATCTGCACAGGTACTGTCATATCGCTTATCCGCCTCTGGTTTAGAACCAGAACTGATTCGCAATCATGAGGATTTAGAAAATTACACTTCACCATTTATCACGCAGAATTTAGAAGTAACCGAACTTGTTAATAAAGAAGCATTGACCATTGA
>JAYVFU010000281.1:0-6706 GCA_043772865.1 Methylophilaceae bacterium | reverse complement strand
TGCAGGTTTAAAAGTCACTATCTTCGATAAAAGCCGTGGACCATCTGGGCGTATGAGCACGCGTGTTGTGACTGATGAAAATGGTAACCATTGGCAATTTGATCATGGTGCTCAATACTTTACCGCGCGCAGTGCAGAATTTACGACCGAGGTTAAGCGTTGGCAAGATGTTGGTGTTGCGGAGGTGTGGAATCCAAGATTAAAAGTAATTGAGGATGGACTTTGCAAAGAACGTACAACTAAGTCGCCAGTATCTTTAATTGATCGATATGTTGGCACGCCGCGCATGACAGCACCTGCTAATTTTTTAGCCTCACAATTGAGTTTGGTCACTTCAACCAGCATTAATCAAATAAAAAAAGCAGAACATGGCTTTAAACTAAGTTCGCTAAAACATGGCGAAATAAGTGAGGTGTTTGATATTGTTTTGTTAGCCATACCAGCCCCGCAGGTAGCAGTTTTACTAAAATCTATCAATAGCACACTTACTGAAATAGTAAATAGCGTCACTATGCGTGGTTGTTGGGCGCTCCTGGTGCGGTATGCAGAAATATTAACATTCCCTTTTGATGGCGCTTTTGTAAACGGTGATACATTAAGCTGGGTGGCGCGTGATAGTGCAAAGCCTAAGCGTTTAAAAGATGTAAAAAATAGCACGACTGAAACATGGCTTTTACATGGCAGCACGGCTTGGAGTGAGACGCATATTGAAGATGCTGCTGAAAGCGTAACAAAAGATTTGCTCATCGCTTTTAACGATATAGCAAAAATTACCAATACTCCTATGCCAACACCAATTATCGCCACCACTCACCGCTGGCGTTATGCAGACAGTGTGCCTTTATTAAATCATGGCAGTGTTTGGGCCAATGAGGCTAAATTAGGCTTATGTGGCGAATGGCTAAATGGCGGTAAAGTGGAAGGCGCTTGGCTTAGTGGATTAGATTTAGCGAAAAAAGTGATTAAATCTATTTAAGATAATTATTTTACAACTATTTTTTTTGCAAACTCAGCCCTTAGTAAATCCTGCACTAACTCTAATCGTACTAACGGACTATCTAGCTCTAGTAAACGTTGTTTTTGTATAAGCGGGATATTAAGTATCTCGCACCAGCGATTAGCAACCCATGCGCAATCATCTACCTTGTAGGGTTTAGCAAAAGGCAAAAATGCCTCATCAATTTTTTGTTCTGAGAGTGAAGTAATCAGCTGCTGAATATATTCCTGTGTCATTTTTAAATCTTCAGGAATCGCCATCACTGTGTCGTTAGCTATTTCGGTGACTTGTCCAACCCATAACCCATCATCCTGCTGAGTAGCAGCGTTGACAATGAAGCGGTGTTGTCCTAAACACCTAATATTCATCGTGCCAAGGTCAGTTACATCGGCATTTTCTATACTAAAATTAGTGCCCGTTTTTGCAAATGGCAGGCCTAAGCTATCTGACGATTGATTATCTACCGCAGCTACAACACCAAAGTTAGTGTTGTTGCGTAAGCAAGCTTTAACCATGTCTAAATATCGTGCTTCAAAAATGCGTAAGGGTAAAGTACCTTCAGGAAAAATGACCAAGTTCAAAGGGAATAAAGGGAGCGTGTAATTGGACATAGTGTTATCTTAAAAATAGCATATAAATCATCAACCCAAAATAGAGTAAAGCAAAAATAGCTACAATCCAAAACACTTTGAGCATGTTATGGTTAATTTCACTAAGCTTATTGTGAATGTCATCTAGTTTTTGCTGATTTAAGTCGTCTTTATTCATTTGCGTCACCTTAAGCTGATATCCTGCTTTGATTAAACTCCTGATAAATATTACGATGCTTCATACAATTTGAGCTGTTTTTATCTGGGCAAGAATTTCTTAATTTGCAAAAACAAGTGTTGGCGACCAGCTGTTCTAAACTGGTAATGCTGGCATCTTTAGCATTTGTAGGTGTTGTATTTTGAGTTGTTGGATTGTTCATATTAATGCCCTATCAATTGATACTACATAGACATTAATATATTTAACTTGTTCATCCATTACACATTTAGACTTTAATTTCAAAACTTGTGACAGGTTTATTGACGCACCAAGTTGTCCACATTTGCCTAAAGGCAAGCTCTACGCTATTGGCTAACATTTCTGGTTGTAACAATGCGCTTTGCATCATGCGGTTGCGTAAGGTGCTGCGCACATATTCAAGCATTTCAATATTTTGTGAAAAATGTACACCTTGTTGAATAAATTGCTCGGTATTTTGCGCTATAAAGTTATTCAAATTGGCATGCTGCATCACCGCCATTGCGCCGCGGCTGGCCAATGTTTTTCCAGTAATGCATAACGTTGGTACACCCATCCATGCCGCATGGCAGGTTGTTGTTACGCCGTTAGATGGAAAGGTGTCAAGGCATAGGTCTACCTTGTGATAAAGGCTTAGGTAGTGTGCTAGTTGGCTACGTGGGTGAAAAATTAACCTTGTTTCCGCAATTCCTTGTGCGGCGAACCACCCAGTTAAATGATCATAACTGCCAACTTCGGGCATGTCACCCAGCAACATCTTAGAGTTTGGCACTGCAAGCAGCAGGCTGGACCATAGTTTAACGGTACCCAAACTGATTTTGCTGGGTCGATTAAAACAGCCAAACGTTATGTAGACATTACGAGCTGCAGGCAGCGTATTCACGGATGGTGCAACTGCTGACGGCATAAACGGCGCGCTGGCTGGTAGCCGCACTATTTTTTCAATAAATTGTTTATTTAATACTTGTTTGTTAAATGTATGGTTGGGTATTGAGCAAGTATCAGCAAAGTAATAATCCATCGCGCTAAGCCCAGTAGTGGCTAAATAACCTAGCCAGCTGATTTGCACAGGTGCTGGCTTTTGTGCAAAAGTTATCAAGCGATTATTAGCTGTATGGCCAGATAAATCGACTAATATATCAATCTGGTCAGCACGTACTTTGTCTGCAAGTGCATCATCACTCAATGTGTCTACTTGTAACCAGTGCTTAAACTGCTGCTTTATCCTCAGTGTAGTGGCATCGGAAATGGCGCTAGTTGAGTACGCATATAAATTCAGATGACCTGATTTTGCCAGCTCATTTAATAGTGGTTCAAAAAAATAGGCTACTGAGTGCTCTCTAAAATCTGCTGATACAAAGCCAATCTTGAGTGGTCGATCTGGATTTTGCTCATTTAAATGTGGCTGCCATTGTTTCTTTAATGGGGTTTCATATTGCTTACCAAAGCCGATATGCGCATCAAACAGTGTTTTTTGCTCAATTTTTTCGGAATGGGTAAGGCAAAATAAATAGTTGCTATAACAGCTGGCGTAATTTGGATTAATTGCCAGCGCCTTTTGATAATTTTGGGTGGCTGCCGCAGTATCACCCATGTCTTTTTTTACAATACCTAAATTATTATATGCCGCAGCATAGTTAGGCTTTATGGCAATGGCCTGTTCAAAAGCCTGGGCTGCACCTAATAAGTCACCTTGCTTTTTGAGTACTAAACCAAAGTAACAATGCTCGGAGGCATCATCACTATTCAGTAGTAGTGCTTGTTGTGCTGGCACACGTGCATCCTTGCCTTGAATAAGCAAGGTGTCACTTAATATTTTCCAGCCAACCAGCCAATGTGGATATTTTTCTAAGGCAAGTTGTGCCTGCTGCTCAGCTTTTGCATAATGCTTATCTTCAAATAATACAATCAACTCATGCTGTAAGGCGCTTAACATGGCGAGTTTGGCTTCTAGTAACTGTACCAATGCATCTACTTTTTCACCTGTTAAGCCAGCCTCTAAACCGTAAGATAATACTTGCTGTGCCTCCTGTAAGCGCTCAGTTTGTATCAGTACAGTAATGTAAGCTAGCCAATAATTGGGTTCTTGAATACCGACTTCTAATGCGGCTTTAAAATAGGGCAGGCTCTGTTCTAACTGCTGGTTATCAAACAACTTTACGCCATGTTGGTAGTGGCCTGCTGCAATTGCTTGCGGGTTAGATTTTTTGGTAGCTGGCATTACTCAGCCTCATATACTTGGTGGTAAACAATTGCGATGCTTGCTTTTTTTTGTTGACTATTAAGTGCTGTAACTAGCTCAGCTTCAAGCCTTATGATACTGGCCTGAAAGGCCAAAAGTGGAATTAATCGTGTGATGATCATAATTGAAGCGAATAATTTCGAATTAATGTTGCGAGATTCGTGTTTGCAAAGCTGCATATTGCAAACCTTGTGCGATTTGGTCATTAAATGAGGAGGCATAAAAACAACTGCTCAAGCCCATTCTTGCAATAGTAGGATAGCGTTCTTCAAGTGTCGATATATCTTGCTCAAAAGCATTTTTAACGGCTAAATCAGGGATTAAACTTCCATTGAACATGCGCTTAACTTCTGCAAAACTGATATGTTCAACCGAATTTAGCACACCCATTTCTAGTAACTCTTGCAGTAATAACTTGCAAATTTCATCGTCAGTATCTGCTGTTGTGATGTTATAAACCGTATTAAAGTAATCGACATTAAACTCCACCACCATTTGCACTATCCCATCCTCAAACCCAGCACAAGCGGATTGATTGGTCACGCGATAAATGCTGTATTGGCTATCAACCACATTAAGCACACTCATACTATGGCAGATGGAGGTGCTGGGTATATGCAAGAACAGCCAAGCTAAAGCGGCCTTATTTTCTGTGACAGATTGTGGTTTTTCATTAAGTGCTAGCAGTAACTCAGCGGGTGATAATGCCCAAGCCAAATGTTCGCAAGTGACAGGTAGCGCATTATTTAAAGTGAGCAACCAACCTGCATCTGTAGATTTAACTGCTGAAACTGGACTTTTAACACAAGTAATTAGTGGGTTCTGCTTAACTAAGTGAGCAATTTTTTGAGTGAGTGCGGCAAAGCTACTGTGTTTTGGGTAAGTAAAAGTTGAAGGTGCTAAGTCTATATGCTCGCCTTTTAATGCTTTTTTCAAAGTTTCTGGCCAATACAGAGGCAGCCCAGCCATTCGGTGATTACTTGCCAACATGGCGTTAGCATGAATATGCAGTACTTTTTTTAAGAAGGGCGCGATGAGTTTGTGGTGGAATGTGTAGCCATGATTAGCAATAGAAGCGGTTGCGTAATCCAAAATATTGTAAATTCTAGCTGTCGTCTTGTAACGCGCATGCAAGTTGGGGTTTGCGCTAAACAAAACCATTTCATCACACATAGATTTTGCAAATGGCAGTTGTCTTAGTGCATATAAAGCATTGGCACTTAATAGGTCATCAAACAGTTCGCCACCTACTAACATCTGTGGCGTGCTGATATTTTTCAGCTCAACCAGTGGCGTTAGCCATGCATTAACGACATCCAAAAAACGCCTTGCGTCATTGCCTAATGCAGCGTTGTATTCTGGCAAGCCAGCACTGCTTGTTTGTGCCGAAAACGTGCTTAACTCTATTGTGACTAAACCTAAATCAAATAATTTTCCACCAGAGTTAAAGCCAGAGAAATGTCCACCACAACCATCACTAGAAGCACCGCAAGAATTAACTAACAAGACTTTTTCCCCTTGTTTTGCTAATTCCAAAGCAGCCACCATGGCGCAAAGCGTATGGCCAACAATAGCGTGTGATGTATGATGATGAGGCATTTTTACTCCCTATCTTTGCGCACTTAACACAGCATCTAAAAGGTTTAGATTGCGTACTAAATCATTAAGATTATAAAAAATTTACATCAAATGAATGGCTGAAACAGAGCAGGAAAAACCAGCTAGTTTTTTTAGTGAGTAGTAATAAGGAGTATGTAGGTTTGATGAATCTGCTTATTTAATTAAGCTTAATTAGACTTTTAATAAATTGTTAGATCAATACAAAGTCTATCGATGTTTACTTAATGCACTTAGTTTTGACTAACAGGCTGTCGCCAAGCCCGCCAACCTTGTTCTTGCATGCACATAATCAAACCACGGGTTGCTGTTTGGTAGCTACTACTTGGTTTATGTGCTTCGCCTAGCTTACCCACGCATCGATTAATGTCAGTTTTTAGCGCGTTCGCTGTGCTGCCCGATTTCCACCAAGAGTTAATTTTAAATACTTGATACGGATCATCATCGATTACTTCGCTTTTAGTCTGTTCTGCTACTTTTTTGTCCATTTCACTCGTATTTAATCGCCTAGCACTTATATCATTGGTATTTGGTGTTACATGATGCGCTTTTTCTGTACTTGCATCTTTGGTTGATGAGGGCAGGGTGAACAGTAAACCACTTAACATATCCGACTCACCTAAATTTTTTACAGCCCAACCTCGCGATTGTAGGCATTGTTTAATGGCCTCATCAGTATTTTTGGCGGACTCTTTTTCGTTTATATGTCCTGTAGGCTTGCTGGGTGGAATAGAGGCCGCACAAGCCAACTTATCTTTATCTAAATCTTGATAACTAGCCCCACGTTTGTAACTTAAATCACCACAAGCACTTAGCAATAAGCTGCTAATTATTACAAACGTAAGAAAAATGACAGCGCTAATTTTATGGTTAAATTTTATAGTTGTATGCATGGCAAATACCTTTAATCAGTATGATCAAAACTATCAATATGCTGATATTTTTAGTGATCAGCAACTCATTTTGATAGGCTAGCTAACTAACTTTAAATAACAGTTAATAACTAGAATGTTATATAAATATACCGCCCGAAACTTCAATGCGCTGTGCATTGATCCAGC
>JAYVFU010000280.1:0-6738 GCA_043772865.1 Methylophilaceae bacterium | reverse complement strand
AGTTCTAAGCCAGTAGGTGCGCCAAACGACAAGCTGTTCTCAGCGACTTCTTGTACGGCTTTAATCACTTGTGGATGCGCATGACCTAAAATCATCGGACCCCAAGAGTTGATATAGTCTATGTATTCTTTACCATCCACATCCCATAACCTAGAGCCTAGGCCCTTTTTGAAAAAAATGGGCGTGCCGCCAACTGAGCGAAATGCGCGCACAGGCGAGTTAACGCCGCCTGGAATGAGTTGTTGAGATTGTTCATACAGTTGCTGATTTTTGGAAGTCGTCATGATCTTTTAGGTGAATGTTAAGCGTTATAAAATAATTGCGTGTATTGCTGAGCAGAGTTTGTAATATCAGCTGCACTAAATAATGCATTAATCACCGCAATTGCATCCACCCCTGCATCAATCACCGATTGTGCATTATTAAGCGTGATGCCGCCAATTGCGACTATTGGCAAAGTGAGTTCTTGTTTAGCGAGCGTGAGCAAACTTAAAGGCGCATGTAGCGCGGCAGGTTTAGTGCTAGAAACAAAACATGCGCCAAACGCCAAATAACTTGCACCTGCTAGTTGGGCAGTTTTAGCTAAATCTAATTGATTGTAACAAGATGCACCGATGATTTTATGGCTGCCTAGTAATTTACGTGCTGCGCTAATTTCACCATCGCTAACACCTAAATGTACGCCATCTGCATTAATTTTTTGACACAAATCTATATCATCATTAATGATCAATAAGGCGTTGTAGTGATGGCAAAGTGCTAGTAAATCAGTAGCTTGTTCAATTTTTAAAGCAGGATTAGCCACTTTGTTTCGGTATTGCAATAAACGCACGCCACCTCGTAATGCCGCTCCCACTTGCAAAGTTAGTTGTACAGAGTCATCTAAATCAGGCGTGATGGCATATAAACCGCTAATGCTAGTGTTGGTACTAATGTTAGTACTAGTGCTGGCTAGGGGATGGCTTATCACCATTGATTTCTCAGCTATTTTTAGTGCCATTTGCTTTAATATCATCGGCATTAGCAATATCTTTATCGTCGCTTTCATCCTCACGCGCCCAAAAAAAGCGATCTGGAATAAACTGACCCATGCCAGGTCTGAAAGCATTTTTAAGGGTTTGCCATGTGTACTCTTGTGCTTCTTGAATGGCTTCTTCCATGGTTAAACCATGCGCTAAGCAGGCAGCAATGGCCGAGGTGAGCGTGCAACCAGATCCGTGATAGCTACCTGGTAAGCGCTCCCAATGGTAAGCTTTAATCAAACCAGTAGTGTTGTCCACTCCGCCATAGAGCGAGTTAACGACTTCTAAGCTGCGCTCATGTGTGCCAGTAATCAACACATATTCTGAGCCCATTTTGAGCAAACGCTGCGCGCATTCGTTAAGTGAGCTATTTTGAATTTCATCATCCATATTCACATAAGCTAAACGCCGCGCTTCTAAACTATTAGGTGTAATCAGCGTGGCTTGAGGGAAAAGCAACTCAGTCATTGCTTCCATCATTTCCTCATTGGCGAGTTCATCACCACGACCAGAAGATAAAATAGGGTCAATTAGCAATGGCACATCAGGGTAATCTGCCATAATTTCTGCAATCACTGCGATATTCTCTACGCTGCCTAACATGCCTAGTTTGAATGCAGCAACCTGTACATCTTCCAAGATAGTACGCGCTTGATCGTCTATCCAATCCGCGTCGAACGCCATGACGCTATCAACACCTACGGTATCTTGCACGGTAATGGCGGTAACAACAGAGAGTGGGTGGCAACCAATACTCGCTAAAGCTAAAATATCAGCTTGTAAGCCTGCACCGCCACTAGGGTCGGTTGCGGCAAAAGTCATTACGCAGGGTGGAGTTTTAGTCATCGTACACATCAATTCATTGAATAATCTAAATTATAGTTTATTGCGGCTTAACACTTTGGAGTATTTTCTAATAAATTAACCCAATTTTCTGCCCAGCCGTGTTCATGATCAGCCTGCTTAATTTTCACGATGGCAGCACAATTGCCAGTTTGCTGCCCAGTAAAGCTGGTAGAAATACTTGCAGGCACACGTTCATCATCAGCACCAACAAAATGTATTTGTGGGATTTGTTGTATCTGCTTTGCCACATAAATTGGGTTAAGTGACTCTGGCATGCTACTTACATAATGCGTTTGATTAAGCAGTTCGGTATTGAGGTTGCCCGCCACAGTGCGAATGCTTGCAATATCGCAGGTTTTTAAACACCGCAGTGCCGTTAATAAAACAGCAACTGCCGCACCACCTGAATAGCCAATGAGATGGATGTTGGCTGAGCTTATATCTAAAAGCTTGGTATTTGAGAGCTTAGTATTTGAAAGTCTAGTATTTGAAAATTTAGAGAAATAATCAACCGCCTTATTCATGCTATCAATCACTTCTTGAGAAAATCGCTTATCTGACCAATACGCGCTATCGCAAGTGTTGGCTTCAAAATCTACAAATTGACAGGGGCGCGCAATCTAAACCACATTTTCGGTAGGGTCTAAGCTAGCAAGTTGTAGTGCAAGTGCTTGTTTTGGTGTGGGATCTGAAGAGAGTTGGTACTTGCTCACCCAAGCAAAACCATCGCTTTCAATATAAATGTGAATGGGTTGGTTGGGGCTAGTGATGCGGCTATAAGTGTTGAGGGTAAATTGCCCAGCTACTAGGAACTTTTTGTGAGATGCGCTTGTTGCGCGAGTTGGTTGGCATGTATTAAGGGGTTTTCTGTTGCGCAGCTAGACATTAGCAGCAAGATTGCAACAAATAAAATATTGTTTAAATTCATCAGTTTATATAGAAAAAATGATTAAAAAAATGGGGTGTTGCCACCCCATAATTATTGCATTATATGTTAGTACAATGTTTTGGACGAATACTAAACTCGGCACTGATTTGCGTAAAAAACCAGAATTTCGTCATTTCCGCGTAGGCGGGAATCTAGGCTAATTTCACACTTAACTGGATTCCCGCCTACGCGGGAATGACGGACATAGTAGTTTTTTGAATGAAAAAAACTTGTGTATAGCACCAAATGCGTCAATTAAAAATCAAATCTAGCCTGTATTCGTCCACTATGGCTTAAATATTGATCTTTAATTTCTGCATCGTAGCTTACAGAAAAGTTTTGTGTTGCCGCTTTGTTGCTTAAATTTAAGCTGGCGCCTAAATTAAACGCGTTACGGCCTACATTTACGCCTTTAGTAGTAAATGCACTGCCGCCACTATTAAAGCTAGCTGTGGTGTCTTGTCTTGTATCTGCAAATTCGTGCATCCACATAGCGTGACCTTCTAACTGTGTTTTGATAGAGGTGCTGGCTAAATTAAACAATGCTTTACCACCTAAACCAGTGCGCACAGAATCAGTATCATCGTTGCTGATTTTTAATGCACCACCACCATTGCTTTTTTCAGTGTATCCATCTTGATTTAAACGGCTATAACTCAGTGATGCAATAGGCACTAGCGTAATCACTTTTGAAATGGTGTAGGGTAAACCACCTTCTAATTTGGCTGAATATTGCCAAGCATCAAAGTTACCTTTTGGCGTATCTATCACGCCGCCAATATTCACCAAGCGTTTAGTATCTACTTTATGCTCACCAATTGCTAAGTTAGCATTTAAGTACCAAGCTGATTTAGCTAATTGACCATCCATCGCGCTGTATAACATGGCTTGGTAACTATCAATATTGCTGTTGTTGCCTTTGTTTACGCCTTTTGCATCAATACTGGTGCTGGCATAGCTGACTGCTGCACCTAAACGAAGACCATCGCGTACTAAAGTATCAGCACCTGCTGCAAAACCGCCGCCATCCGCATTGTAACCATCTACACCTTTGCGTTTATCTTGCTGACCAGTGTAACCAAAGCCTTGTAACCAGAAGCCTTTTTTAAGACCTTGCTCACCAGTAGGTACGCCACTTTCATCATTGCTTGCAGTGCGTGTGTTTTCAATACGTATATTGACTGTGTTTTGTAATTGCAAGACAGTGTTTTGCATGGCGTTGTAACGCGCACCGTTCACCTCAGGGCGTAATTGCTCACCTGCTGCTGCAACTTCTGCGTTGGTAACAAAACCTTGAACCACGCTAGAAAGTAAGCTACCTGTACTGACTAAGCCATTAATGGCGTTACCTGCATTGCCACTAACACCTGCTAACGTAGCTGCATCTTCAACTTCTGCACCTATCACCAAATTACCAGCCGCGTTTTTAGCTACAACCCAGCTCACTAAAGCGGTGTTGCCTGATTGATCTACCATTGGTAAATCTGTGCCAAATAAATTATTGGCTACTTTAAACCATTCACCATCTTTAACCGCTACGCCCATCACAATTTTTGGTACAAGCGTTGTGGTGGTGGCAATCGTGCTAGCTGTGCCATCCCAAACTTTTAGCATGCCGCCAAAGCCTGTAATATTGCTTGATGGCGCTTCTAGCGTAGAGCCTGCGCCACTTGCTGTAACTACTGTGCCTAATGCGTTTTCACTACCTGTTGCAGTGCGGATAGTAATATTGCCATTAAATACACCTACGTTTGCAAAACCAAAGTTTTTGTTACCTACAATATTAAAGTCATAACCTGTAGCAGTTTTGGTTTTGGTATTTAGACCATCTAACGCCACTACTGTGCCAGTTGCTACGCTATCAGTTGCCGTGGTGCTGTAAGTAGTATTGCGTTGGTCTACATCAATATTGCCATTAATCACACCAGTGTCAGTATTCACTAGTATTTGTGTACCGTTGCTGTAGTAAAAGTTACCTGTAATATGCCCCAAGTTGGCAATAATACTATCTGATTGACCAACTTGATTGTTAATTAATAATCGGTTGTCAACGCCCGCTGTACCACCCTCAGTACTCAACAGATAGTAGCGTAACGCATTACCGTTGGTAACTAAAATATCGCCATTAATCGTACCAGTTTCGGTATTGTCTAGTGCCAATGTGCGAATTCCACCGCCATCAGACACTGCACCAATCGCAAAGCCTTTATTGCCCAAATATTCAATCAAACCAGCATTGGTAATATTTTTTTCAGCAGCGCGCATATAAATAGCGCCTGCATAATCACCTGTTGCACGCACAATGCCTGTTGCCGCGTTATTAAGTGTGAGTACATCCGCTTCTTCTTGGGTATTAATGGCATTCACTAATGCAACCGTTTGCTTTAAAAAACCAGCATAGTTGGTTGATGTGGCTGTTGGGTTGCCCGTAGCTGTATTGTCTACCAACGTTAGCGCGGCTGTGCGCTGTGCGCTAATTAAGCCTGAGTTGTTGATGGTCATTTCAGTCACTGCACCACCTTCTTCAATGGCGTAAGTTGCACCTATACCATCATGTTTAGCGCTAATAATGCCAGAGGCACTATTGTTAATGACATAGTTGCCTTCAACAGATGCGGTAATAGCTTTAGATTGTGAAGTATAAGCAGAAGAGGCAAAGTTTGGGCTAGTACCCGTTTTATTAGCATTAATTTCTGCACTTAATATTTGGCTAGAAATTGTGCCTGAGTTATTAATCACATTATCGCCACCACCAAAGTTAGAAATCACTTTGTAGCCGATAGGGTCGCCACCTGTCGATACAACATA
Source organism: Methylophilaceae bacterium (assembly GCA_043772865.1). Lineage (GTDB taxonomy): Bacteria > Pseudomonadota > Gammaproteobacteria > Burkholderiales > Methylophilaceae > JACMMS01. The sequence continues at coordinate 1,134 of JAYVFU010000280.1, read as the reverse complement.
ACTTCCAGTAAGCGCATCGGCAAAAGTCACTATTCTTGTAGAAGCATCGTAAGCAGTTACTAAGCGTTGCTCAATATTTGCAAAGTCACCTTCAGCTGCGTTATAACGACCAAGTACAATAGTTTGACCTACTAAATTAACGCCCGCAGCTGGCGCCGCATTAAGCTTAACTGTTGTAACTCCAGTGGTAGGCGCATTGGCTGCATTACTACCTGTGAAGGCAGTGCCTGCACCCGCATTAATTGTCGCTGCACCCATTAATACCGCTACTCGGTTACGTGCTGCTGTGGTTGGTGTAGTTTGATTAATAACGCGATTGTTGCTAATAATGCCGCTGTTATCTAATGTTCTGCCTTGGCCATCTAGTTGTAAAAGGGTATTGCTAAAGTTGGTTGCAGGAGAGGTTAATGTGGTGACGGTTGATGTATCTTTATAAATAGCAGCACTACTATTGTTTACGTTACCACTAGTGCCTGTGCCAGAACATTCCACGGTGATATTGGTTGTTAATGGGCTAGCCACACTGCCAGCACAGGCGGCTTGCGCGTTATTTGCCATGACTATGCTTTGTAATGCAGAAATAACAGCTAAAGACACCGCTTTACGACTCCAAATGATACGATTACCCTGATTCATTTTTTATTTTCCTTGAATATACTTAAATACACCCTACTCAGTATTGGTACTTGCACATCAGTGGTAGCAAAAGCTATACCTGTGAAAAATACTAAATAAAATCATATAGTTGTAATTTTTTAAGGAAAAGTAATTGGCTGTTATCAGCCAGACTGGTGGCTGTAATCAGCCATATAGGTTGTGTTTAATCATTGCTTGAGTTGTGGGGGATTACTACAAAGCTGGAGCGGGATACGGGAATCGAACCCGCGATTAAACTTTGGGAAAGTTTCGTGATGCCATTTCACCAATCCCGCTTAGAGCAACATTTTACTTGGATGAAAGGTGTTTATGCAAAAAAGTATTTTGTTTTGATTTATAACTCAATAAATTTAAAATTCCAGGGGATCTACATCTACCGACCAACGGATTTTTTGATTACTTTTATCAGCCCTTAATTGCGGTACTAGTTTTCTCAGTAACTTTTGTATAGCCAATCTTTCACTTGCATGAATCAAT
>JAYVFU010000279.1:0-6753 GCA_043772865.1 Methylophilaceae bacterium | reverse complement strand
AATGGCTTAAGACCTGATAAATTTCAATATATTGTAGAAAAGGATGAGCAAAAAACCAGCACTGTTTTATTTAATTGGGTGAATAAAACCGCAATCTTTCAATCTAAAAAAGAGTTGAAAGTAAAAGTGGAAGCACTGCCAGAAGGCACACAAGATTTGCTGAGCTTTATGTACCAATCTATGTTTGTACCACCGCTCAATGAAACAAGGTTTAATGTAGCTAATGCTAGAAATATCAAAGAATACGATTATGAGTTTGCGGGTGAGGAAATCATTGAAACTAAAATAGGCAAAATTAATGCCATTCATTTACATCGCAGCAATGAAGATGGTGATGAAACCGTCGATTTATGGTTAGCACCAGACTATTTGCATTTGCCTGTTAAAATAGTACAAACTGGTAAAAAAGGCGTACTAGAAATGTATATGACCAGCATTAAATCGGATGCTTCTGCCAGCGCTGAAAAGCATTAACCACATAACTAAATACCACACAAAAACAAGCAATTTCTGTAACCAATTGCTTGTTTCCATTTATTTAAAAGATTGAAAATATCACCATGTATACCGTCATCAATGCCAATTTACTCCGCCAAGCCGCGATGTTGCTAAGTAACATTTTGGATTTTAATAGCCCCGCAGATGCTAAATTGAGCGAATTCTTTAAAAATAATCGCGATTTAGGCACTAAAGAACGCGCTTTTGTCGCGGAGTCTGTTTATGGCGTTTTACGTCGCTTGCGCTTTTTAAGCACCGTCACCGCTAACGAAGAAAATGATCCAGACGATGCGCGTAAACTGATTTTGGCGTGGCTATTACGTATACAAGGTATGAGCTTGCGTGAATTAGATGCCACATTATCTGAGCAACAAAAAGAATGGGCCATTACCATCAAAGCTAAAAGCACGGATGATATGCCATTAGCCGTACAAGCAGATGTGCGTGATTGGCTGTGGGATAAGCTAGTTACGCAATATGGCGAAGTCGAAGCTCTAAAAATTGCCCGCAGCATGCACGAAAGTGCTAGTTTAGATTTACGTGTGAATACCATTAAAGGTAACCGTGAAGAAACTTTGCAAAAGCTTATTGCTGAAAACACCTCTGGCCCCACTAATATTGAGTTAACGCCATATTCGCCGATTGGTATTCGTATGCCACAGCGTTTAAATATCAGTCGCCATATATTATTTACTGAAGGAAAAATTGAAGTACAAGACGAAGGGAGCCAGATTTTGGCGCATCTAGTTGCGCCTAAGCGCGGCATGATGGTGGCAGATTTCTGTGCAGGTGCTGGCGGAAAAGCCTTGGCGCTAGGTGCATTGATGCGCAATACAGGTCGTTTATATGCTTTTGATATTTCTGAGAAACGCTTAAATAATCTAGGGAAGCGCCTTAAACGTTCAGGTTTATCTAACTTACATGCACAAGTGATTACCAGTGAAAGTGACCCTAAATTAAAACGCCTCAATGGTAAATTTGATCGCGTGCTAGTGGATGCACCTTGTACAGGCTTAGGCACGTTGCGCCGTAACCCTGATTTAAAATGGCGCCAATTACCGCAAGATGTTGCAGAGCTTACACAGAAACAAACGGCTATTTTAGCGCGCGCAGCCAAGCTGGTGAAAGCGGGCGGGCGTTTAGTGTATTCAACTTGCAGTTTATTAGCAGATGAAAATGAGCTGATTGCCGAAGCTTTTTTAGCAACGCATCCTGATTACACGCTGGTGAATGCCGCAGAAATATTGGCGCAGAATCAAATAAATCTTGATACTGGGCCTATGCTTAAACTATTACCGCATTTGCACGGTACAGATGGTTTTTTTGCTGCGGTATTTGAGCGTATTGCGCCAGTAACTGAGAAAAAATTAACTGAAGAGGTACTAGAAAAAGAAGAGCAAAATGTAGTAATAGTTGAAGATACTGAATCAGCTGCTGAAGAAAACCCAGCCAAAAAAGTCGTTAAAAAAACTACCAAGAAAAAAGCCTAGGTCAATCAAATGAAGCTGCCATCACTCAATCTACAAATATTAATTGGCGCTACTGTTGGTGTGGTTTTTGGCTTGTATTTGGGTGGCTTAGATGCAAATATGCCAACCAAAATCAATAGCTTGTATGCCGCTGGCATAGTAAGCAATTTATTTGTTGATATGCTAAAAATGATTTTAATCCCGCTAGTATTTTGTTCTATCGCGGTAGGTATTGCTAATCTAAGGCAGCATCAGCAAATTCATCGGGTATGGGTCGCAACACTACTATTTTTTGTTAGCTCTATGGCAATTGCCATAGGTTTAGCGCTGTTTGCGGGCAATTATTTCAAGCCTGGTTATGGTTTGCATTTGGCGATGTTTGCCGATGCGATGCAATCATTTGAAGCTAAAAAAATGCCATTGCGTGAATTTGTTGCACAGTTTTTGCACGGTTTATTTGTCAATCCATTTGCTGCATTATCCCAAGGCGATGTGCTTGCCGTTGTGGTATTCGCTTTAATATTGGGCATAGCGCTAGTGCTGGGTGGCGAACGTTATAAAAATATTATCAATTTATTACAAGAGTTTTTAGAGCTGGTGATGCGTATTGTCGGCTGGGTGATGTACTTAGCACCCTTTGGCATAGCAGCCTTACTTACCAAATTGATTGCCACACAAGATATCGCGATGTTAAGTAGTTTAGGTAAATTTGTTGCTGTGGTGGTTGGCACTACTTTATTACACGGCGTGGTTGTTTTGCCACTCATTCTATTTATGTTTACGGGAAAATCACCTTTGTGGTTTTGGCGTGGCGCACGTGAGGCGTTAGTGACCGCGTTTGCTACCAGTTCCAGCTCTGCAACGCTGCCAGTCACGCTGCGGTGCGTAACACAACACTTGCATGTGAAGCCAGAAATCGCTGGTTTTGTGGTGCCATTAGGCGCTACTGTTAATATGGATGGCACAGCTTTGTATGAGGCCGCTGCCGCTTTGTTTATTGCTAATCTAGCGGGCATCGACCTCAACCTCACGCAACAACTGATTGTATTTTTTACCGCTATGATTGCTGCAATTGGCGCACCTGGCATACCTAGTGCGGGTATGGTCACCATGGTAATGGTATTGCAATCGGTTGGCTTACCCGCAGAAGCGATCGCTATTTTGTTACCGATGGATAGATTGCTCGATACCATACGCACCGCAGTAAATGTGGAAGGTGATATGGTGGGAAGCCTAGTCGTTCAAAAATTGGTCGGCAATAAGCCTGTTTCTTTAAGTTAAGCAATTGATTATGGAACAACAAGCAATTAGATTTCGGGATGCATTGCTGATTGATAGCCCTCAAATTGCAACGTTGATTAATGCCGGCTATCGTGGTGAAGCCAGTCGCAAAGGCTGGACAACCGAGGCTGAACTATTAGATGGCTTAAGAACCAACGAGCAGGAAATCTGTAATCTCATTCAGGCTGAACACTCTAAAATTATCGTTTGCGTGCAAAATGATGAGTTAATTGGCTCGATACATTTACTTCATAACGATGATTCTGCACATATTGGTATGTTTGTTGTAAACCCAAATTTGCAAAATTTGAATATTGGCAAACAGCTTTTAAGCGTCGCAGAAAGTTTTGCACTAGTGCAATGGCAGGTAAAAAAATTTGCCATGTTTGTTATTACTGTTCGTCAAGAATTGATTGCATTTTACGAGCGGCGTGGCTACAAGCGCACTGGACAGTTTCAGGAGTTTCCAGTTAACCCAGCAATTTGGCAACCTAAACTAGCAGGCCTGAAACTAGAAAAACTTGAGAAGTTAGTTATCTAAATATCATTGAGTTTTTCCCAATCAAAATAGGGACCTGGATCCGTTTTACGACCTGGTGCAATGTCTGAATGGCCAACTACCGCATCAATCGTATAACTTTCTTTAAGCACACTAATTAACGCATGCAAGGTTTTAAATTGCGCATTTTCATAAACATCAAAATCACTACCCTCTAGCTCAATCCCAATAGAAAAATCATTACATCGCTCAACACCTTTCCAGCTTGATACACCTGCATGCCAAGCACGGTTTAGGCAAGAAACAAACTGTATTAACTGACCGTCCCGCTTAATAAAAAAATGTGAAGATACTTTTAAATGACTAATCTCAGCGTAGTAAGGGTGCTCATTTGGGTTTAGCTGGTTGGTGAATAAGGCTACAACCCCATCACCACCGTATTGCTGAGGGGGCAGACTAATGTTATGGATAACAATCAGTGAAATAATGCTGTCATTAGGCCTGGCATCATGGTTAGGCGATTCAATTTGCTGCGCAATATCCACATATCCTGCTTGATCAATATGAGGCGTTGTATGATTAGTCATCCATTAGTTCACTTATTTGTTTTGCTATTTGATTGTTTATTGGCTAAACCATTTTATTCATACATGAATATCGGTTAATCCGATAAAATTAGCATATATTTTAACAGCATCATTTACAGGATCAATTCAATGGTTTTTTTGCAACTTTTTCTTATGCTGATCGTGATTTTAATCGCAGCTGAGGTATTCACCAATGCTTTGGAACATTTAGGCGAAAAATTAGGTATTTCAGAAGGCGTAACAGGTTCTATTTTTGCTGCAGTGGGTACTGCATTACCAGAAACCTCAGTGCCTTTGCTGGCGCTATTTGCGGGTACTCAAAATGCACAAATTAATGAAGAAATTGGCGTAGGTGCAATTCTTGGTGCGCCATTGATGCTCGCTACTTTATCTATCTTTTTAATGGCATTATCCGTTTGGAAAGGTCGTGGTACCCATGGTAACTTGCGTCCAGAGCGTACTGGGCTAACACGCGACTTAAACTTTTTTATCGCAGCATTTACGTTTGCTGCCATTGCCCTTTATATTCCTCACGAATTAAGCCTTGTGCGTTACGGTATTGGCATCGGCATGGTGATGATTTATGTAGCGTATGTGGTGGTGACTATTCGCGCTTCTAAAGGGTTGGTAGAAGAAGGGCATGCTACTAAGGCCGATGGGGCGATGTTTTTATGCAAAATTGGTTTGCCTAATAATATGCTCGTCATCAGCGTTCAATTATTTTTAGGTTTGGCATTACTATTATTAGGCGCAAAAGGCTTTATTAACGACATTGAAGAAGCCTCTAACATTATTGGTATTTCAGCGCTCATGCTTTCTCTACTTATTATTCCAATTGCGACTGAGCTGCCAGAAAAAGTAAATAGTATTTTATGGATACGTAAAGGTAAAGATACCTTAGCATTTGGCAATATTACGGGTGCAATGGTGTTTCAAGGCACTTTGCTACCAGCGATTGGCATTATGCTTACTTCTTGGCAACCAAGACCAGAAGTGATTTCTGGCATTCTCATTACCTTAGTCGCTGCGATATGGTTACGTTTTTTAGTAGGAAAAGGCGGCATTAAAGTCTGGCATATTGCAGTTAATGGCGCGTTATACGTCACTTATTTGGTTGTTGCGCTATCTTAATTAGCTAGCCTATTAATAGACATTTATTCGTCGTTACTTTGTTCTAACTCTTCAACAGTTTCTTTTGAAAGCCCTAGTTTAGATAATCGATAACGCAATGTACGAAAGCTTACCCCCAATAACTTTGCTGCTTGTGTTTTGTTTTGATTGGTTTTATCTAGGGCTTCTAAAATGGCTTGTTTTTCAATGCTTTCTAAATAGTCTGGCAGCGCTAAATCACTTAAATTGACTGCAGAGTTGGCCGCTAAATTTGAAATGACGAGTGTGGATATTGCAATATCATCTGCAATCAAAGTTTGGTCAGACAGTAAATCATGCGTGCCAATAGTCTGGCCATCACAAAGTGCCAAAGCGCGTTCCAGCATGTTTTCTAGCTCACGTACATTACCCAAAAACTTAATTTGTAATAAAAGTTTGCAGGCTGATTCATCTAAAATTGGCGCATTAATGCCTTGAGATTGGCATAATTTAGTTAATAAGCTTTTTGCGAGTAATGGAATATCTTCTGGGCGCTCTCGTAAAGCAGGCATTTTTAGTTGAATGACATTGAGTCGATAATATAAATCTTGCCTAAATTGCCCTTGTTCCATCATTACATTTAAGTTTTTATGGGTTGCGCTGATAATCCGCACGTCCACAGACTCCTCTTGCGTTCCACCCACCATGCGCACTTTTTTTTCTTGAATAGCACGTAGCAGTTTAACTTGCATGGCTAGCGGTAAATCAGCCACCTCATCTAAAAATAAAGTACCGCCATTAGCTGCCTGAAACAAGCCTTCTTTATCTTGTGTAGCGCCTGTAAAAGCACCTTTTTTGTAGCCGAAAAACTCACTTTCCATTAAGTTTTCTGGAATTGCACCACAGTTAACTGCAATAAAAGCTTTATCGCGGCGTGAGCTATTGCTATGAATCAATCTGGCCGCCAATTCTTTACCGCTACCAGATTCGCCGCTGACATAAACTGGAGCTTGGCTACGTGCAAGTTTTTCTATCATAGTCCGCACTTGCTGTATGGCAACAGAACCGCCAATTAAACTAAGCGTATCACTGCTAATGCTATCTTCTGTATTCGATAATTTGAGTGCTGATTCAATAAGCGGACGTAATTGTTTAAGCGAAATTGGCTTGGTTAAATAGTCAAAGGCGCCAGCCTTAAGTGCGGAAACGGCATTTTCTGCGCTACCAAAAGCCGTAATAACGGCCACTGGTAAACCGCTGTAATATTCATTGATATGCTGTACCAGCTCTAGGCCAGTACCATCAGGCAAACGCATATCCGTTAAGCACA
>JAYVFU010000278.1:0-21925 GCA_043772865.1 Methylophilaceae bacterium | reverse complement strand
AGTAATAACACCATTGCCCCTGCTAGCACCCCCACTAATGCGTTCAGCAACATCGGCGTTAATACCGCTAATACGCCCCCAACTAGCGGTGTGTTGCTAATAACTTCTGCAATATGCTCAATATTATGATGTAAATAATCAACGCCATGCGCCAATATGCCGCCGCCGACCATAAACATGGCGGCGGTGCCGATTACAGACAAAGCGCGCATTAAATAGGGGGCGACACCCAGTAACTTTGCGCCGATAGCACGTTGAACTTTCCTGAAAAAACCTGCGCCAGATTTTTTCATCCAATGTAACCCCGCGTCATCCAACTTAACAATGCCTGCCACAATCCCGTAAACCCCCACGGTCATGGTGAGGGCGATGGTGGAAACTACTACCATTTGTTGAGTAAAAGTTGCCGTGGCAACAGTACCTAGTGCAATGACAATAATCTCTGCCGATAAAATAAAATCGGTACGAATTGCGCCATTTATTTTATCTTTTTCAAAAGCTACCATATCAATTTCAGGGTTATCCAGCGCTTGCTCTAACGTTGTATCATGAGTTTTATCATCTTTTTTTGCATGCAAAAACTGATGTGCTAATTTCTCAAAGCCCTCAAAACATAAATAGGCACCACCAAGCATTAGTAGCGGAATAATGGCCCAATTAGCGAAGTAGCTAATGGCTAAAGCCGAGGGCACTAAAATAAGTTTGTTCAGTAGCGAACCCTTTGCAACCGCCCACACCACTGGCAATTCGCGTTCAGCACGTACGCCATTAACCTGCTGGGCATTAAGTGCTAAATCATCGCCTAATACCCCCGCAGTTTTAGTGGCGGCAACCTTGGTCATTGCTGCTACATCGTCTAAAATGGTAGCGATATCATCAAATAGTGCAAAAAAACTGCCTGCCATGTTAATTCCTTGAGTAAAGTCACACAATTTTAAAGGATTTATGCCTTTAAAATACCTTTAATTGAACGTTTAGCGATTAAAAAATCAATAGATAATATTGTTAAAATTAAAACGCTTAATATTTTTTAGTTTGGAACTAGCTGACTTACCAATTATCTTAAATAGTAGATAAATAATTGTTAGATACTCAAAAGAGTATTCTCCCAATGAGCGGAGAAGATATAAGGAGTAGTAAAAGTATGTCACTAAGTATGTTATCAACTGATACAACAATATTAGGTTTTACCGCCTTAGAACTCGCCCGTATTCAATTCGGCTTTACCATCGCGTTTCACATTGTTTTTCCTAGCATTAGTATTGGCCTTGCAAGTTACCTTGCAGTATTAGAGGGCTTTTGGCTAAAAACAGGTAAACAAGTTTACAAAGATTTATATCACTTTTGGTTAAAAGTATTTGGTGTTACTTTTGGTATGGGTGTGGTTTCTGGTTTGGTGATGTCTTATGAGTTTGGCACAAACTGGGGCGGTTTTTCAACGTTTGCGGGTGGTATTACAGGTCCCTTACTCGCCTACGAAGTACTCACCGCTTTCTTTTTAGAAGCTGGTTTTTTAGGTGTGATGATGTTTGGCTGGAACCGTGTGGGACGTGGCTTACACTTTTTTGCTACCTGTATGGTGGCAGTCGGTACACTTATCTCCATGACGTGGATTATTGCTTCTAATAGCTGGATGCAAACGCCACAAGGCTATGCTTTAGTTAATGGTATTTTGATACCAAGTGATTGGTGGGCGATTATTTTTAATCCGTCTTTCCCGTATCGATTATTACATATGGCAACCGCTGCATTTTTAGCAACGGCTTTGTTTGTTGGAGCTTCCGCCGCTTGGCAATTGTTATTTAATAAAGATACCCCTGCGGTTCGTACCATGCTTTCTATGAGTATGTGGATGTTATTGTTAGTAGCGCCGCTACAAATTATGTTTGGTGATATGCACGGTTTAAATACCTTAGAGCATCAACCAGCCAAAGTGGCGGCCATGGAAGGGCATTGGGAGAAAAAACCAGCAGGCGAGGGCATGCCGCTGGTGTTGTTTGGCTTGCCCGATATGAAAAGTGAAATGAATCGCTATGCGATTGAAATCCCACATGTCTCTAGCTTAATCTTAACGCACACCTGGGCTGGTGAAATTAAAGGGCTTAAAGAATTTGCACCACAAGATAGACCCAACGCCACCATCATATTTTGGACTTTCCGCATCATGGTGGGCTTAGGCATGGCGATGTTAGGTTTGGGTTTATGGAGCGGTTGGTTGCGCTTACGTAAAAAAATGTATCAAAAGCGGTTATTTTTATACGCCACTACTTTTATGGGGCCAGCAGGGTTAATCGCTATTTTAGCAGGCTGGATGACCACAGAAATTGGTCGTCAACCATGGATAGTTTATGGCGTGATGCGCACGGCAGATGGCGTATCGCCACATAGCGTATCTACCTTAGCCATTTCACTGGCCTTGTTCATTGTGGTGTATTTGTTTGTGTTTGGCTTAGGCGTGGGCTATGTATTGCGCTTAATCCGCAAAGGGCCCGTGGCACATGAAGGTGATTTAACCGTAGGTGACGATAGCGGTGTGGGTGGATTTGGTCAGATCATGCAACCTATGCGCCCCATGTCAATAGCGACAGAAAAGGCTGATATTTAATATGCACATCGACATTACTTTTGTATGGGCAGTGATCATCTTTTTTGGTGTGATGATGTATGTAATTATGGATGGTTTTGACTTAGGCATAGGCTTGCTTTATCCCTTAGTGCCTAAATCTGAACATCGCGATGTGATGATGAACACAGTTGCACCGGTGTGGGATGGCAATGAAACTTGGCTAGTGTTGGGCGGTGCAGGCTTGCTAGCGGCTTTTCCTATGGCATATTCAGTGATTTTAAGTGCCATGTATTTACCGCTGATTTTTATGTTGTTGGGTTTGATTTTTCGCGGTGTGGCCTTTGAATTTCGATTTAAAGTGGATGACCACGAGCGCCACATTTGGGATAAAGCCTTTATTGGCGGCTCTACCGTTGCCGCATTTTTTCAAGGCGTAACCTTAGGTGCCTATATTGATGGCATTAAAACTTCTGGTCGGGTATTTACAGGTGGTGCGTTTGATTGGCTGACGCCGTTTCCCATCTTTACAGGCTTGGGTGTGGTGGCGGCCTATGCGCTATTAGGCTGTTGCTGGCTGATTTGGAAAACTGAGGGCGAGCTGCAAAAGCGTATGCTCGATTTAGCGCAACCGTTAGTGCTGATTATTTTAGCGGTAATTGCTGTGATTAGTGTATGGACACCTTTAACCCACCCAGCAATCGCTACGCGCTGGTTTACTTTGCCTAACCTATTTTGGTTTTCACCTGTGCCTTTATTAGTCGCTGTAACCATGGTGTTATTCAGTAAGGCCCTCAAAAAAATCACGCTAGAAAGTAGCGGCGAGCATGCTGTTAATGTGATTAAAACGCGAGATGTAATGCCGTTTTTATATGCGCTTTTAATTATTTTTTTAGGATACGTTGGATTAGGGATTAGCCTGTGGCCCAATATTATTCCGCCCTCTATCAGCATTTGGGATGCCGCCGCCCCGCGTGAAAGCCAGATTTTTATACTTTGGGGTATGCTGGCGATTATTCCGATGATTTTAGCTTACACAGGTTTTGCTTATTACGTATTTCGCGGTAAAGTGCGCGCTGAAGACGGCTATCATTAATGTGATGTTTCAACATGAAAACAAGCGTTAAGTTATGGTTTAAACGCGTTTGCTGGCTAGTCTTAATCTGGTTAGGTAGCGTGCTGGCGCTGGGATTAGTAGCGTATTTGTTGCGCTTATTTATGCACTTGATTGGCTTAAAATAAACTGTTTTATTGATGTGCCTACTTAATTAAACTACAATCCAGTCATGTTTTCACGCAAACTTCATTTAATTATTAGCAAATTCAGCTTGCTGTTGATAATGTTTGCTACGCTTGCACCAACCGTGTCTTATGCACTTAGTGCGCATGCTAACCCACAATTTTTTCAGCAAATATGTTCAAGCAGTGGTAATAACGGTTTAAACAATGTTAAAAAAGTCACGCTGCAAATTGCTACGACCCAAGGCAATCAACAACTGACCACCTTCAATATTAAGGAGCCGCAATCATTACCCGCTAATGTAGCCATGCATCTTGAGCATTGCCCATATTGTGCCAGCCATATGGATGTTCTCGCACCACCAACTTCAACTAATGCGCTATTTGTAGCCGAGCTTAATACTTACCAACTCCAACCAAGTTACACTTCACCAAACTCTCAGCACGTTGAATTTCGTGCTAACCCGCCGCAAGCCCCGCCATACCTTTCTATTTGCTAGCACTTTTGTTTAGCTTTAAGCGTATTAAACATACTCATCTAAGTTTAAAGCTAAGCTAATTTTGTTGTTGTGTTTGGCTATTGGTCAGCCTAGATGTTGGCTTATTCTTATAGTCCTAATCACCAACTTTATAGTCGATATAAAGGATTCAATATGCAAGTGTATTTTAAACATGGCTTATTAGCCATATCCGCTATTTTTGCGTTCAATTTCAATGTAAGCCCTGCTAAAGCCAGTTGTGGCGGTGCTTTTTGTAGCTTAAATACTGATTCAGGTGTGCAGGGCTCATGGAATAAACCTGGTGTGCGCCTAGATGTGCGAGCAGAGTTCATTGATTTAGACCAGCTGCGACATGGCACTGATAAAGTTGGCCCTGCAGGTGAAGTGGATGAGCATGATGAGGTGCGTACATTAAATCGTAATATGCTTGTTACGCTAGATTGGAATATCAACCAAGACTGGGGTTTAACTTTACGTGCGCCATTTGTAGACCGTGCGCACAAGCATATTTTTAATGCAGATAATAATGCAGGTGGCACTGACCCAGAATTAGAAAAATGGGATTTTTCTGGCATTGGCGATATACAAGCTTTGGCGCGATATAACTTTTTTAGTGATGGCATGAGCAATGCTGGCATTCGCTTTGGCCTTAAATTACCTACGGGCAGCATCAATAAACGCAATGCAGAAGAAGATGCAGAGCGTACCTTGCAACCTGGCACAGGCAGCACTGACACACTACTAGGTGCCTATTCTAATCAGCATCACGGCGCTTTTAGCTGGTTTGTACAAGGCATGTGGCAGCAAGTGGTGCATGAGCGTGATGACTTTAAACCGGGTACCAAGCTTGGTTTAGATACGGGTTTTAGCTACCAAGCGACGCCAGATTTAAATTTATTGCTACAGCTTAATGTGCAGCATAAAGAAAAAGATAGTGGTGCAAATGCCGAGCCAGCAGATTCTGGCGGTCGCTCAATCAACCTTAGCCCAGGCTTTAGTTGCCGCGTTGCAGCGAACACGCAAATCTATGGTTTTGTGCAAAAACCCATCTACCAATATGTGAATGGCGCGCAACTTACCGCCGATTGGTCAGTGGCATTTGGGCTTACGACCCAGTTCTAGCTACCAACTACTCAAACTCAAAATAAATACAACGCTATTAATATAGGCATGGCTGCTTGCATGTGGATACTGCGCAACTGCCTGTTATTAACAGTAATCAACATGAAAGATAACCCACATGAAGCAATCAGTAAGCTTAATAACACCTAAGCTGTTAGCAACAGCAATGAGCGCATTTTTTATCAGCGCATCACCATTTGCAATAGCAGAAGAAGCCCTAAAAACTCTAACCGAAAACTTAAAACTTAATGAAGTTAGCATTACTAGCGCCATTGACAGCCGTATTTTGAAGCACCCAGCCACCGTTGAAACTTACACAAAAAAACAAATTGCAGAAACCATCAACGCCACCACTTCTATGCAAACACTGAAATATTTGCCCAGTTTTCAGGTGCGCGAGCGTTATATTGGCGATCGTAATGGTCCAATCGCCACGCGCACTACTGGCACATTATCTAGCGCCCAAACTATGTTATATGCAGATGGCGTATTGCTATCTAATTTGCTCGGCAACTCTTACAGCTTTCCACCGCGCTGGGCCATGATAAGCCCTGAGGAAATTGAGAGCGTGAACATTTTATATGGTCCATTTTCAGCACTTTATGCAGGTAATTCTTTTGGTGGTGTGATTAGCATTGTTACACGTATGCCAGAAAAATTTGAAGCGCATGCTAGTGCCCAGTTTTTTACGCAAAATTTTGAGTTTTACGGCACAGATAAAAGCTATAACGGTAACCATCAAACCGCATCTGTAGGCGATAAAGTCAACGATTTAAGCGTGCTGTTAAGTGTAGATAGGCTAGAAAATACCAGCCAGCCTATGCAGTTTGCTAATGCCACCAGTATTAGCCCAGCAGCGGGTGCCAGAACCTTAGTTACAGGCGCTTACACTGATAAAGACCCCAGTGACTTAGACCGCACAACATTTGGCGCAACAGGTATTGAGCATAGCGAGCAAATCAACGTCAAATTAAAAGCCGCTTACGATTTTACTCCCACCATTAAAGGCACTTACACCATAGGCGTGTGGGATTTAGACAGTAAAACCGATGTCACCAGCTATATTAAAGATGCCGCTGGCAACCCTGTTTATAACGGTCGCGTGACCACTAACGGTAAAAATTATGATGTTACAGGGTTTAGCCCAGCCCAGACTGAAGCCTTGCATATTATGCAAGCGATTGATTTTAAAAGGTAATACAAAAAGGTTTTTTTGATTGGGAACTCACTTTATCTGATTACGATTATCAAAAAGATAAAAGTGCTAGCTCTTTAGGTACGGTGGCGGTTGGTAATCCTTATGCAAATCGCACGGGTCGTATCACAGATTTGAGCGGCACAGGTTGGACAGTGTTTGATGCACGCGGCACATTGCGCGCCAAAGATGGTCAAAATAGGGCGCATGAAATTGATTTTGGCTACCATGTAGACTATTACATTTTGCATAGTGATACTAATAACATTGCCGACTGGTCGGATGGCAATAAAGGTAGCTTATTTGCAACTTCCCATGGTGAAACCAGCACGCAAGCCCTATTTGCGCAAGATAAATGGCAATTTAACCCACTGTGGGCAGTGACATTTGGTGGGCGTATGGAACATTGGGAAGCCACTAATGGGCAAAATCAAACCACGACTACAGGTGTGGGCGGCGGTTTTAAAACCACACAATATGCAGATAAATCAGACAATAAATTCTCGCCCAAATTATCTATCAGTTTTGAGCCAGAACCAGCATGGGGTTTTAGAGCAGCATTTGGTCAAGCATATCGCTTTCCAACCGTGAGTGAGTTATATCAACAAATTACTACAGGTAGCACGCTGGTGCAAAACAACCCTGATTTAAAAACGGAACAAGTGATTTCGGGCGAACTTACCGCTGAAAGAAGGTTTGCCAGTGGCTTGGTACGCGCTAGTTATTTTCATGAAAATAAATACGATGCGCTAGTTTCACAAACCATACCCAACGGTAGCCCTAACCCTTTTGCAGCAGGTACTTGTGCGGCGGGTACCGCTGGATGTACATACATTCAAAATATCGACCAAGTCCGTACTTATGGCGTTGAGCTTGCTAGTGAGTGGCAGGATGTATTGGTAGATGGTTTGGATCTGCTAGGTAATCTCACGCTGACCCATGCCAAAATTGTTAAAAACGACGCCAACCCAGCGTTTGTTGGCAACAAGCCATTGCGCAATCCTAGTACGATGGTAAAAGGTGTAGCGACATATCACCAAGGCAACAACATTACTTACAGCTTGGGTGCGCGTTACAGTGGGCGGCAATACAATACGTTGAATAACTCGGATAGCAACCCAGAAACATTTGGCAGCACCAGCAAGTTTTTTATTGTGGAAGTAAAAGCTAATTACAATTTTGCCAAACATTGGACAGCATCAGCGGGTGTAGATAACCTCAATAACAACAAAGCTTATGTGTTTCACCCGTATCCACAACGTACGGGTTATTTGCAAATGAAGTTTGATTATTAAGTAGATAGGAAAAAAATGAACGTATTACTCAAATGGCTAGCATTGGTGCCGGCGTGCGCTAGCTTTAATGCAATCGCGCACGATGGACATGATCACCAAAAAGCCAACCTTGGCATTAGCGCTACTTTTGATAGTAAAGGTCAGCTTTGGCGTGCTTCTGTAAAAGATGGCGCGGTGCAGGTGGATTACTCTGCTGATTTGGGTAATACGTTTTCACCAGCCGTTAAAGTCAATGAAACACCACAAAAAATTGCCGCAGATGGCGAAGCTAGACCAAAAATAGCCATGGCAGATAATGGCAATATTTATGTCACTTGGACAGAGGCTTTAGCTAAACCATTTACAGGCTATATCTGGTTTGCGCGCTCAATTAATGGTGGAAAGAGTTTTGAGACACCGTATATTGTGCATCAAGATAGAGCAGAAATTACCCACCGCTTTGATGCGCTAAATGTGATACCTAGCGGCAAAATTACCGTTGCATGGGTAGATAAACGCGATTTGCTAGCCGCTAAAGTGGCTAATAAACCTTATACAGGCGCGGCGATTTATTATGCAGTATCCCAAAATAATGGCGCATCGTTTGAAGGTGAAAAAAAGCTGGCAGATAGCAGTTGTGAGTGCTGTCGCATTGCCCTAGCTAATAAAGCAGATGGCACAGTAGCTGCATTATGGCGCCATGTATTTGCGGGCGGTGAGCGTGATCATGCAATGGACGAGTTAAACGTTACTGGCACTGCGCCCGTTGTACACCGCGCAACTTACGGACACTGGAAAATAGACGGCTGCCCTCACCAAGGCGCGGCTTTGGCGGTAGGTGAGGGGTTCGGTTATCACATGGCGTGGTTTGATGGCAATGATGAGGCTGGTGTAAATGCTACGCTTTATGTAGCGCGCATGGATGGTGATGCTTGGGTATCTAGCGTGCCGAAAAAATTCGGTAATAATGCGCATCAAGCCGCGCACCCCGCCTTATTAAGCCAAGGCGAAAATATATGGTTAGCTTGGCGTGAGATTAATCCAGAGACAAAAATGACTGAAATATTTGGTAAAACATCCACTGATGGCGGTCGCAACTGGGATAGTTCTCAACTATTACTCAGCAACGCAGGTGCGGCAGATTATCCAATATTATTAATGAACAAAAACGCTAATACAGAAAAGCCATATTTAATAGTGAACACAGCATTAGATGGATTAAAGGTGAAGCCTCTTTAGGGTCTAGCAAGTTCTAATACTAGAGTGAGTTAAAACCAATTACTATTAAATTAATATTAACTCAACAACCAGTTAAATACATCATTAGCCACAGGCGTACGTGGTGCTAAACGTAGCGCATCAACCATAGCCTGGCCAAAGGCTTTGTTGGGATTTGTGATAAAACATGCACTCTGCCATCTTTAATGGCAAATTGTGCTAGTGCGTTAGATAAAAAAGCGACGCCTAGCTCGTGAATCACCGCCTCTAACAGAATTCGGCTGTCTTCAATGGTCGCTCCACGCTTTAACTGAATATCTTTAAACACGTCACCTGATAATGTGCCTCGCCATGCGGGTTCATTTTCTAATAACAAAATAGGCGCGTGTTCTAATAGCTTGGGGTACGGCAAACTGGCAATGCGACGTGCTGTTTCTACACCACATACGGCAATTGATGTATCTTCTAACAAGGTGACACATTCAACATCAGCGGTATGAATGGGTCTTCTAGAGATGATTAAATCGACATCAATTCGGTCAATTTCACGTACTTCTTTCTCGGTCATAATCCACACTTCAATTGCAGGGTACATCAGTTTTAGTTTACACAAACGCGGCACAAGCCAGCCTTGTGCAAAGTCTGGCGGGCAGGCGATTAGTACCGAATCAGTGCTCTTATAAGGCTCTATACGACTAATACCAGTGGCTAACCTTGATAAACTTTCACTCACGGTTTCATACAACAATTCACCAGCGGCAGTTAAAGTGACGCCTTTGCCATTTCTAAAAAATAGGCTTTGACCTAATAGCGCCTCAAGTTTTAACAGTTGCTGGCTAATTGCAGATTGCGTGAGCGATAACTCCTCAGAAGCCTTGGAAAAGCTAGCTAATCTGGCAGCTGCTTCAAATGCAACTAAGTACTTAAATGGCAGTAAAGATTTTGTCATGGTATTAAAAAAGTAATATCTAAGCCAGTTTAACTAATTGCTATACCAATGTAAAACTGCGACTATAAAAACTAATTAAAGGAGCTTATTTTGGAAAATCCTCAAGCATTAATAAATTCTCAAACATTTGGTGACAATGCCATTACCCGTAAAAACCTAAAAGGCTATGACCGTGAAAATACTTATGCAGGTGTCTTATCATTTATGCGTAGGCAATATACCAAAAATCTAGCAGGCGTAGATGTGGTGGTTTCTGGGGTTCCGCTGGATATTGCTACTACTTTTCGTAGCGGCGCACGTTTGGGGCCGGCGGCGGTTCGTGCAGCATCGGTGCAAATGAATGAGCCTATACACCCATGGGGATTTGGTCCTTGCGATCGGCTAGCGGTGATTGATTATGGCGATTGCTGGTTAGATTCGCATAATCCGCACACCATATTTTCGTCTATTTATGAGCATGCAAAAACCATACTCGCATCAAACGCCAAAATGCTCACTTTGGGCGGCGATCACTACATTACCTACCCACTTTTAAAAGCGTATGCTGAAAAATATGGCGCACCGCTATCTATTATTCATTTTGACGCGCATTGCGATACCTGGGCAGACGACCAACCTAACTCGCTTAACCACGGCAGCATGTTTTACAAAGCAATTAAAGATGGCTTGATAGACCCTGCAACTTCAGTGCAAATAGGCATCAGAACCTGGAATGAAGACTTTATGGGTGTGAATATTTTAGGTGCAGATTGGGTGCACGAGCATGGTGTTAGTGCAGTTGCACAAAAAGTACATGAAATAGTTGGCAAACGCCCAGTTTACTTAACTTTTGATATTGATTGCCTAGACCCCGCCTTTGCGCCTGGCACGGGAACACCAGTGGCAGGCGGCTTAAGTTCTGCCCAAGCCTTAGCGATTTTGCGTAAATTTGTTGGGCTAAATATCGTCGGCATGGATGTCGTAGAAGTTGCGCCAGCTTATGACCATAGCGAGATTACCGCCTTAAGTGCGGCGCAAATCGCCGCTGAAATGTTGTGTGTGATTAGCGCAGAGCAAAAATAGATTGTATTATTTTTAAAGGAACTCAAATGCGATTTACTCAAATGCGGCACTGCTTTTTTTTACTCATTAATATTAGTTTGTTACCTACCATCACCTTTGCTGCAACTGAAAAAGTGCTCAATATAAATAATTGGGCAGAATATATAGGCGAAAACACGGTTAAAGATTTTGAGAAAGAAACAGGCATCAAAGTACGTTATGATAATTTTGATTCTAACGAAGTGCTGCTGGCTAAAATGATTGCTGGTCAGTCAGGTTATGACATTATCGTGCCTTCATCTGATTATGGTCGCATGATGATGGATGGTGGAAAAGTACAAAAAATAGACCGAAAAAAACTCACCTACTGGGCTAACTTAAACCCCGCCGTGATGAAGCAAATGGAAAAGCTCGACCCAGGCAACCAATACATGGTGCCTTGGCTAGGCGGCTCAGTAAGCGTGGGTTACAACGTAGATAAAAATAAAAACGGCGTTGAGTAATGAAGCCATTCCAGCCAACCCGTTTGAATTGATATTTAATCCAAAATATACAGCTAAGCTCAAAAACTGTGGTATTTCAATGTTAGATAGTGCAAGCGATGTGTTTCCGTCAGCACTCATTTATGCCGGCAAACCTGCCTTTAGTAGCAACCCAGCTGATTACCAAATAGCCGCGGATATGTTACAAAAAGTGCGCAAAGATATTAAGATATTGACCAACAATGGACATATTGCGGATTTAGCTAATGGCAATATTTGCGTGTCGCTAGGCTATGGCAGCGATTTTAACAATGCGGCTGCTCAAGCCAAGCAAGCTAAAAATGGAATTCATATAGCAGCGCCATTGCCGCCCAATGGCATGCAATTTGGCTTTGAATCTATGATGATTCCTGTGGATGCACCCCATCGTGAAAATGCGTTGTTATGGATGAACTATATTTTGCGCTTACAAGTGCAGGCGGAAATCACTAACTACACCATGTTCACCAGCCCAAATTTGGCCGCGCGTCAGTTTATTCACCCTGAAGTGCTGGCAAATAAAATCGCCTTTCCGCCAGATGATTATTTAAGTAGCAAAGCGCAATTTTATCAAGTACGTAACAATGCCACGCGCAAAATGATGACTAGAGCTTTTTCTAGATTTAAATCAGGGATTTAATTTTGAATGGGTAATGATGTTATGTAAACACTTTGCATGAGCAACGTTCCGTCACGAATTAAACTAATTGATACCAAAAAATCTTCAATTATTCTATTTCGTATTAGGGTTTATTTGCTTCTACAGGCTATTTAATTTGGCAATAGGCGGATGATAAATCAGCTCTAACAAATGCCCTACAGCATCTAAACAATAAAACCCGCGTGATCCATCACGATGTGTTTTGGGGCTTTCAGTAATTTTGACATCATTGTCCAAAAAGTGCGTATACCATGTATCGACATCATCTATGGTGTTGAGCACAAAACCAATATGATCTAAGCGCTGTTGGCCACTCGCCGCATAATCTACGCGATGTAAAGCAAACACATCGCCATGATTAGTTAAATAGACGTTATCAGCATCTGGCTGCCATTCAATGTGCATGCCCATGATGTTGATATAAAACGCCACGCACACTTCTAAGTCTTTTACAAAAAGCGCAACGTGACGTATGCCTAACATACCTGTAGGGATTGTAGTTTTAAGCATCAGGTTTTTCAGACTCTATTATTTCGCTGTCTTTTATTTCACTGTCTTTTATCTCATGGCTATGCGTAATTTCTACTGATTGGCTTAACATAATTGAAGCCGAGCAATATTTTTCTGCTGATAACTTTACCGCACGTTCAACCTGCACTGGGTTCAAGTTTTTGCCCGTCACCACAAAATGCACATGAATTTTGGTAAACACTTTGGGTATTTCATCAGCGCGAGTCGCATCAATTTCTGCTACGCAATCCGTAATACGTTGGCGTGCTTTTTTGAGTATGGTCACCACATCAAATGAAGTACAGGCGCCCATGCCGATTAACAGCATTTCCATGGGGCGCATGCCCATATTGCGGCCACCATTTTCTGGCGCGCCATCAAGAATCACCGCATGACCAGTTTCTGATTCGCCCATAAAGCAGACGTTTTCAACCCATTTAATGCGCGCTTTCATTATTTAACGCCTAAAAGCTCAACATCAAATAGCAAGATTGCGTTAGGAGGAATAACGCCACCAGCACCACGTGCGCCGTAGCCCATTTCTGCTGGAATAATCAAAGTACGCTTGCCGCCGATTTTCATGCCGGCAAAACCTTGATCCCAACCTTGAATTACTTGACCAGCGCCCAGTGCAAAGTTGAACGGGTCGCCTCTATCAACTGAACTATCAAACTTTTTGCCTTTGCCATCGTCTTTACTAGGGTCGTACAACCAACCAGTGTAATGCACGGTGACATTTAAGCCAGCTTCAGCCTCGCGGCCAGTGCCAATCACAGTATCTTTTTTAACGAGTTCGGTAATATTGGTAGTCATTGCAGTGCTTTCTTTTTTAGTTTCTGTGGGTTTTGTGGTTTCTTGGACTTTACTTGTTGCCTGTGTTGAACTGGCAGCAGATTCTGCCTTGCAACCTGCACATAGGGTGATTAATAAGCCACTGGCTATTAACATGGCGCTTCCTGTTTTGATGTTAGTTGCTGTAAATGATTTCATCATAAATCTCTAAGTTAAATATTAATAATAGGCGAGGTTATAAAAAGTTAATTGGGTATGATACCGCAAATTACAACTGGTTCTTATTGCAGATATTGACTAAGATTTTTCCAAAGAATAAACCCACTCAATCAGTGCATCTTGCGCTGCTTTTGCATTAGCAGCGTTTGCATCATTGACTAAAAATACCACTGCCCATTGCTTATTATGCGCATCTAAAATATATCCTGCAATGCTACTAACACCATCAATTGAACCGGTTTTAAGGTGCGCGCGACCCATCGCTGGGCTATCTTTTAACCGCTTAATCACAGTGCCATCTATGCCTATTATCGGTAAAGATGACATAAATTCTGACATCACTGGGCTATGGTAAGTGCTTACTAATAAATCTCCCAGATGCTGCGCACTAATACGCTCTATACGAGATAACCCCGAGCCATTTTCAATGACTAGCTCATTAAAGGTCATATTTTTGCTCAGTAGCCATGCTCTGATTGCCTGCTCACCAAGCGCTTCTGTAGCGGGCAAGCCACTTTTTTCTGCTGCAATGGTGAGTAGTAGTTGCCGTGCCATTAAGTTATTGCTGTATTTGTTAATATCGCGCAAAACGTCCGCTAATGGCTTGGATTCTTGGGTAACTAGTTTAGTTGTAGGCGCTGATATTGCGCTTTGGTTTTGTAGCGTGCCACTAAAACTGCCACTTAATTCTTGCCATAGCTTGCGAAATATAAAGTAAGCATATTGGCTATCATCAAACAAACTTAACTCTAAGTATTTATCCCCACAATCTGCTGAATAACTGCCGGTGAAGGTAATGTTGGCGGCATATTTCTCATGCGTTACAACATATTTAAATTTGTTCCGCCAATCACCACAATCGTCCTGATTTAACTTGAGCTGGTTAATAATCCTAATTTCTGGCACTTCAACTTCTTGCACAACACTCGCCTCATCCGCTACCGCCTGAAACTTAAAACTGGTGGCGCGTGAATTCAATAACATCGCGCTTGGCATCGCATTGTAGGCACGATAAGTTTCGGCATCAAACGTCACGCGATTACCCACAGTGGCTGCAAAGTAACTTTTATCAAATATTAAATTACCATTAATTTTCTTAACGCCCGCTTGTTGTAAGCTCACTAATAAGCGCCTAAATTCTGCTTCATTTAGACTCGGGTCACCATAGCCTTTAATTATTAAATTACCGTTTAATACGCCGCTATTTACTATATCGCTAGTCACTACACCATCGGTATAAATTTCGGTACGCCAACGATAAGCGGGGCCAAGTAAATCTAAAGCGGCATTGGTCGTCACCAACTTCATGACTGATGCCGGGTTAAATGGCTGGCTAGCATTGTGACTAATAACAGGTTGATTTTCATCTAATGCTTGCACGTAGACTGCTATATTTTTCAGTGGAATTTTTGCTGTTTGTAACGCAGTAATAACGCTTGCAGGCAGCTGTGATTGTTTAGGATTTTGCGAGCTAATAAGTTCTGCACATGACCTAAAACTAAAGACAACTAACAAGCAAAAAATGCTTAATTGAGCTATTTTTATACTGACTTTTAGTGCAGCCAAACTCATGCCAACCCTTGAAGAATTTTCACAGTAGCATCCACCAAATAATCAATTTCAGCCTCGTTGATAATATACGGCGGCATAAAATAAATCGTGTTAGCGATAGGGCGCAACAACACGCCTTGGGCTAAAGCCGCTGCATAAAATTGTTGTTGAAATTGTTTATTTTGCGTAATGACATCAAATGCAAAAATCATCCCTGTATGACGTAGATGCTTGATGGGAAGCTGAGTGGGCGCTAACATTTTGCTCATTATATAGGCGGATTTTATTTGGTTGCTTGCTATAATATTGTCCGCTTCAAATATCGCTAAAGTCGCCAGTGCAGCACTGCAAGCTAGTGGGTTGCCTGTATAACTATGGCTATGTAAAAAGCCCCGCGCGGTGCTGTCATCATAAAAAGCGGCGTAAACTTCATCGGTTGTAAGCACAGCAGACAAGGGCAAATAACCGCCTGTAATGCCTTTTGATAAGCAAATAAAATCAGGCTTAATCGCTGCTTGTTCACACGCGAACATAGTGCCCGTTCTGCCAAAACCCACTGCAATTTCATCGGCAATTAAATGAATGTTATATTGCGTACAAATTTCACGCGCACGCTTCAAATAAATAGGGTGGTACATGCCCATGCCCGCCGCGCATTGCACGAGTGGCTCTATAATAAACGCCGCGAGTTCTGCTTGGTGTGCCGCCACATAGGCTTCTAGCGCATCAGCGCAGCGCAGTGCATATTGCTCAGCAGTTTCACCAGCTTCAGCAAATCTAAAATCTGGGCTAGGCATATGTGCAGATTGCTGCAAAAGCGCCGCGTAAGTGTCTTTAAAAATCGCCACATCCGTCACACTTAACGCGCCCAGCGTTTCACCATGATAGCTATTTTGCAGGCTAATGAATTTGGTTTTTTTACTAAGCCCCATATTGCGCCAATAGTGAAAGCTCATTTTTAAAGCAATTTCAGTCGCGCTGGCACCATCGCTCGCAAAAAAAGCATGGCCTAAGCCAGTGAGCTTAGCTAATTTTTCTGATAATTCCACAACAGGCTCATGCGTAAAGCCCGCCAAAATCACATGTTCAAGCGTATCAAGCTGCGCTTTAATCGCGTTTTTAATGCGTGGATTATTATGCCCAAACAGATTAACCCACCATGAGCTGACTGCGTCTAAATAACGGTTACCTTCAATATCGGTGAGCCAGATACCTTCGCCACTTTTAATAGGGATGAGTGGCAAACTCTCGTGGTGCTTCATCTGCGTGCATGGGTGCCACACTGATTGTAGGCTGCGGCTTAATAAATGTTGATTACTCATGGCTGAATTGTACGATGTTTTTTGTGGCAAATTAAATCAAATATCGTCATCAGCATTTGTTTGGTCTAAAATTGCATATTACTCACGTTATCCAGTGTTCAATGCAAAAAACTCGCCACCATTTAGAGCTACTTTCTCCTGCCAAAAATGCAGATTTCGGCATCGAAGCGATTAATCATGGTGCAGATGCCGTGTATATTGGCGGCCCGGCTTTTGGTGCACGCGCCAAGGCGCCAAATACTGTAGCGGATATTGCGCGCTTAGTGAAACACGCACATCGCTACCATGCTGAAGTCTTTGTAGCGCTTAATACTATTTTTCATGATAACGAATTAGACGGCGTGCATGCCTTGGTGCATCAGCTATATGAGGCTGAAGTAGATGCGTTAATTGTGCAAGATATGGGTTTGCTAGAGATGGATCTGCCGCCCATACAACTACATGCCAGTACACAAACAGATATTCGTACCGTTGCTAAAGCCAGTTTTTTAGATCAAGTAGGTTTTAGCCAAATAGTATTGGCACGCGAATTAGATATTCAAACCATTAAAAAAATCGCTGATGCCACTCACTGCAATTTAGAGTACTTTGTGCATGGTGCCTTATGTGTGGCGTTTAGCGGGCAATGCAATATTAGCCATGCCCACACTGGTCGCAGCGCTAACCGCGGTGGGTGTTCGCAAGAATGTCGTTTGCCTTACACCTTAGAAGACCAAAAAGGGCGCATTATTGGCAAAGATAAACACTTTTTATCCATGAAAGATAATGACCAGAGTACTAATTTGCGTGCGTTGATCGAAGCTGGCGTGAGTTCTTTCAAAATTGAAGGTCGCTATAAAGATTTACCTTACGTTAAAAATGCCACGGCACATTATCGTGAACTGTTAGATGATATTTTAAAAGACCATCCAGAATTTGCAAAATCTTCAGCAGGCAACGCTAGCTATACATTTAGGCCGCAACCGGAAAAAACCTTTAATCGCAGCGCAACAGATTACTTTGCGAATGGTCGCCAAGCTAATATTGGCGCATTTGATACGCCAAAATTTTCGGGTGAAGAGTTAGGAAAAGTCACAAAAGTAGGCAAAGATTTTATTGAAATTGCGACGGATGCCATGTTACATAATGGCGACGGTGTGTGTTTTTTTGATGTGCATAAAGAGCTGGTGGGTTTGCGAGTGAATACGACACAGGAGAGTAAATCCCTCGCTAATAGAGTCCAAACTCAGCGCATTTTCCCAAACGAAATGCCCGCAGATATTCGTAACAACACCATGATGTACCGCAATCGTGACCATGCTTTTATGCGATTATTAGAAAAAGATTCGGCACAGCGCAAAATGAATGTGCGCTTATATTTTAGCGAAACAGATGATGGTTTTGCACTGACTGTGATAGATGAGCAAAATTTTAGCGCGACTGTGACATGTGTCGCTGAAAAATCCACTGCACAAACACCAGAAAAAGCTGAAGTTAGTTTGCGTGATCATTTAAGCAAACTCGGCAATACCGATTTTATAGTGAAAACAATTGATATTAATACCCATCAAATTTGGTTTGTACCAGCTTCCACCATCAACGGCTTACGCCGCGATGCTATTTTGCAACTAGAGCATGTGCGCTCACAAAGCTACCAACGCCCACCAAAAAGAGCCGCCATAGCGCCACCAGCCATTTACCCTGATGATACCTTGAGTTTTTTAGCCAATGTCTACAACAAAAAAGCCTATGCATTTTACAAAAAACACGGGGTAAAAATAATTGCAAAAGCTTATGAAGCCAATGAGGAGTTAGGTGAAGTTCCCCTCATGATTACCAAACACTGCCTTCGTTTTAGCCATGGTTTATGCCCTAAAGAAGCGAAAGGCGTCATCGGTGTGCAAGGCACTGTGACGGCAGAACCCATGACGCTCATTAGTGGTGATGATAGACTCACCTTAAAGTTTGACTGTAAGCCTTGTGAAATGCACGTCATGGGCAAAATACGTAAACCTGTATTAAAAATGGCACAACCACAGCCAGTAATGTTTCAGGCAAAGCGCTGATGTGGTGTTAAGGTAAACTGGGTGGACTTTTTACAGGTGCTGCACTTTTTTACTGGTTTAGATGCACATCTAGGCCAACTTATCGCGGCACACGGCGATCTAATTTATCTTCTATTATTTGCGATTGTATTCACTGAAATTGGTTTTTTATCTTTGTTTTTTTACCTGGCGACCCTTTGATTTTTATTAGTGGCTCATTCTGTAAAGTTGGCTCACTCAACTTAGTCGGATTGATGGCAACACTATCTTTAGCGGCGTTTTTAGGTAATTTAATCAGCTATAAAATCGGGGCGAGAGTGAGTGAAAAAATAAACTCTCAAGACTATGGCTTGGTGAACCAAAATGCCCTTGAAAAAACACATTTGTATTACGCAAAGTACGGCAGGTTGGATTTATTTATTTCACCGTTTATTGCGGTGATCCGCACCTTTGCGCCATTTTTGGCTGGTGTTGGCAATATGCCTTACAGCCAATATGTGGCTTCATCCACCGTTGGCAGTACTTTTTAGGTAGTATCACTTACGCTAGCGGGCTACCTGTTTGGCGATATTCCATTTATCCGTCACCATATGGCAAGCATCATACTGTTTGGATTGGGGATAGGTATTGCTTGCTTAATAGTGAGTAGGCTCTTTTCTAGTAATAAACATAATACCTAATCATGGCGCAACTGCACTAATCACCTAACGAAATTCCAAACCCAATCACGTTTTGTGAGTGGTTGTAATCTAGTAATGATTCGCCATAGCCTGTTGACGCACTCAAATGCAAGTTAATATTACGGTCGCTTGATACTTGTTTTTGCAAATCTAACTGAGCAAAGCCTTTGTTTTCAGAGCGGAAATTATTGCGTAGCAAAATCGTTGCTGCTAATTTATTGGCACGGTTTTCCCAACGTAAACTTGCATCGCCATAGCCCATATATTTTACAATGTCTGGATTATCGTCAATCCCGTTATCATCTGGGATGCGCCAAGTTGGGCGCACCAACAACGTTAAGTTATTGGTTAACTCCCAGCCACCTTGCAAATAGATGCGATTCCAGCTGCGAGATACAGGGTCAGCACGGCCATTAGATTGATGCACAATGCCTAGATTAAGCATTCGGGGAATGTAAGATTTTTTTTCACCATCAATTTTGTTATCAATACCTAAAGACAACATCAGCTCTGGTTCATAATTGTTCTCACGAAATGGTCTAGAGTCTTTTTTGTTAAAAAACTGCCATTGCGATTGTTGTGTGTAGGCCGCCCAAAGCCTAGAGCTGGTCACAAAAGGCAAATCACGTATTAATGGAATATTACTAGCTAACTCAGATTTTAAGCTGATTTGGAATTTAATATCTTCTTTCTGTAAGTTACGATCTGGTGAACTAAGGTGGGTAGGGCTCACTGGAACATTATTGGGGTTACTGGATTCAGTCACAATTAAATAATTGGTTTTATACGTTTCAAAATCACTAATGTTCCAATCACCTTCTGAAGTTAAGCGCCATTTACGCTCTAAAAAAGAGCTTTCTGGGCGTGGGTTAGCAACCGCAATTACTTTGGTAGGTATCTCTTCAATTGGGGTTTGTATTTCACCCTCTGGCAACGTACTATTTGTTGGTAATGATGTCGCTAACGCCGAGCTGGCGGTGAGTTTTAGTTCTGAATGAGGTGTTTCAGCCATTTCGCTAGTGACTACCACGCCAACTTTGGGTGCAATTGGTATGAGTGCTTCAATGCTATCAAAGCAAGCTAAACGTTTTTTAGCCTCAAAGTCTGATGGATATTTGTTTTTGCATTTAGCAAAAGCCTCTTCTAAACTTGGCGTAGGGCTGGCTTGCACACTGACGCTGAAGAGTAAAATTCCAGCCGATGTCAGACTTAAAGTAGCATTAAAATAATGTTTAAAACGAATCATCTAGTTCTCATCAGTAAAATATAAAAGTAATAAGCAAGAATAATGCTTAGATATTAATCCGTTTAACTAATCATACGCAAATCGTATAATAGAAATTTAAGGCGCAGGATTAGTAAAGCGCAAATGTATTTGATCAATTTCAGCGATCACTTCTGGTGACAATTTGCTATTGAAAGCCGCCACATTCGCTTGCAATTGCACCATAGTTGTTGCGCCAATTACGGTACTACTAATAAACCAGCGATGATACACAAATGCCAGCGCTAATGCTGTAGGCGTAATCCCACATTGTTTCGCAAGCGTTACGTAAGCTTGGGTTGCAGCTAAAACATTAGGTTTGCTATAACGCTGCGCATAACCTAAAAACATGGTCACACGACCATGGGCAGCAGGATTATCAATATACTTGCCGGTTAAATGCCCAAAAGCGAGTGGCGAGTAAGCTAATAAGCTAACATTTTCACGGTACAACACTTCGCTCATGCCAAATTCCATGCCGCGATTAAGCAAATTATAGCCGTTTTGTATGCTGGCAATCACAGGTAAATTATGTAGCTTGGCAAGGCGTAAAAACTCCATCACACCCCAAGGTTGCTCGTTAGAAAGCCCAATATGGCGGATTTTCCCTTCTTGCACCAATTCATTTAATGTTTCTAATTGGCTGTGAATAGACTCCCACTGCTTTGCGCTACCATTTTCAAATTCTTTTTCAGGCTCAAATTGATATTGACCAAATAGTGGCACATTACGCTCTGGCCAATGTAGTTGATACAAATCCAAATAATCAGTTTGCAAGCGCGTTAGTGAGCCTTCAATGGCTGCGCGAATATTTTTGCGACTAAGTGTTTCATCACCATTACGTATCCAACTTAAGCCGCGATTACGCCCAGAGACTTTGGTCCCTAAAATAATTTTATCGCGTGACTGATTTTTTAACCAATGACCTATCATAGTTTCAGTGCGCGTATAGGTTTCTGCTTTGGGCGGCACAGGGTACATTTCTGCGGTATCGATAAAGTTAATGCCTTGTGCCAAAGCATAATCAAGTTGCTCACTAGCATCTGCCTGTGTATTTTGGTCACCAAACGTCATGGTGCCTAAGCACACTTTTGAAACCATTAAATGACTCGTGCCTAATTTTTTGTATTCCATACATTACCTATTAATTAATGCAAAATTTTAGCTTCGCTGGTCAAGCTCAGTGAGGGCATGTTAATTTCAGCACTTAGTTGCCAAGCCGCCTCATTTGCCGAGCGTTGTAACATATTACACAACGCTAAAATTAATTCTTGCGTTAA
>JAYVFU010000277.1:0-6805 GCA_043772865.1 Methylophilaceae bacterium | reverse complement strand
ATGGCTTTATCCCATAACTCTAACTGCCCCCCCCAGCTTTCATCCCAACCTTCATTCAAATAAATCAGCAAATTGATACGTCTGTGCAAATTGAGTTGTTTGTTTAACCTAAAATCGGCATGAATACCTAGCAAGCCACCACGCGATATTTCATGAAAGCCACCGCCGTTATAATAAGGATCGGGTAATAAACCTTTAATACCTGAAATACTTTCTAAAAACTTAAGCGCGGGGGCTGAGTTAAAAAAAGCAAATAGCTCCCTGCTAAAGCCATTGCACTGAGCAGGCGGTATTTGGCGCTTATGATGCCCAAGATAGCCACCATCAAAAACAACTTCTTCACTTACCTTCTTTTTAGGGAAGTTTTCTAATATTTTGCTGATTAACTCACTAGGCAAAAATTCATCAATCACAATATGCGGAAATGGTTCTGCGTTCACATAGCTTTCATGCAGATTAGTACCCGCGTCTTTGGCGATAGCACTATCTAAATTTAAACCATCCATAATGTTAATTGGTAAGGTAGGACTTATTTTTTCCATAAAAAACCTTCATTCAAGCTAGCAGTTTTAATCTAATTAAGTATATTGTTAATCAACATAGTAAGGGAATATAGGTGAGATTTGCAAGCGTAATAAGGTCGCCCAGCAAGTATGTTAGCGCAATTTAAATGTCGCCCTTACTCGCTTTTTTCATGATTTCAATCAATTGATCCTCCAACGCTTGCGCGGCTTTTTTAGCCCGTTCGGTTGGATTTTTTATGCTTTTTAAATCGTAGGTTGGGCGATCTAAACCTAAATATAGCTGTATTTTTTTATTGTTATCTAACTTTTCATACAAGCCAACTCTACAAGGCGCAAACACTACAAATTCTGGGTGATCTATCATAATTTCAGCACCCAAACTCAAATTACATAGCGCATGCGTTTCTAAAACACCTACGGGAGCTTGACCACGCTTTTTCATGTTTTCAGCGATAGGGAAATTGGCTGGATTAACAAAGTTCATGCCTTCTGACACCGTTTTTAAACTATCAACCACATCTTGATAGCTCACATTAGGCGCTACGGCAATCTCAAAAATGGCAGACTCATTGCCGTTTTCGACAACAGATTGTTTAGCGGTATTATTTGCACAAGCGCTTATAGCAAACATCATGACGCAAAGCATTGGGTAAAATAAAAAGCTGTAATTCAATCGTTGCATATCGCAAATCTCTCTTATTTAAAAGCTTAATTTAATCAATGATTTAATTTATTTGTAATTATGCATCATTCCATTTAAAAACTAGATTTTAACGCTGCATTGACCGCTTTACGATTAAATTGTGGAGCAAGCAACTCTATAAAACCTAGCATATAACCGCGTAAATAAGCATCTTTACGCACACCGATATAAGTCGTGCTGGGTGGAAACAAATGACTCACATCCAACATACTTAAATTTGCATCGCGCTCTGCATCAAAGGCCATATTAGCCAGTAAACCTATACCTAAACCTAAGCTCACATAAGTCTTAATGACATCGGCATCAATGGCAGTAAGTACTACATTGGGTGTAACACCAGCCTCATTAAATACACGCGTGACCAATGTACCGCCAGTAAATGCAAAATCATAGGTAATCAATGGATAATCTGCTAAGTCGCTCAGTGTTAGTGGCTTCACTTTAAGTAAGGGATGCTGATGCGGCAGCACCAAGCAGCGATTCCATTGATAAGCGGGTAAGCACAAAATTTGTGTATTTAAACTAATGGATTCAGTTGCAATACCAATATCTGCCTCGCCATTTGCTACCTGCTCAGTGACTTGGCTGGGATTACCCTGATGAATATTCAACTTTACTTGAGGATATTTTTCCATAAAAGCTTTAACCGCAACTGGCAATCTATAGCGGGCTTGCGTATGCGTCGTGGCAATGGTTAAAGTGCCCGTTTCAATGCTACTAAACTCCTCACCAACGCGCTTGATATTTTCCATCTCGCGCATCACTCTCGCTGCCAGTGTTAAAATTTCTTGGCCAGGTTCAGTTACACCCACTAAGCGCTTACCGTTGCGTTGAAAAATCTGTAAGCCTAACTCCTCTTCAAACAATTGGATTTGCTTACTTACACCTGGCTGCGAAGTATAAAGCGCATCTGCAGCAGCAGAAATACTTAGCCCTTGTTTAGCGACTTCATGCACATAACGCAATTGATGAATTTTCATACTAGGTACATCCTTAGCAAGTGCGGGGTTTAGTTATATGCGGTTTATAAACACTCTATATAACTAAAATAATAAGTTTAGAATAACATATTATTAAAAAAATATATGCAATGCTGGTATAGTTCGCGCTGTTGAAAAAAATTTAGGCAGTAAGAATGGAATACGGATACATAGTCGCTGGATTTGTAGTGGGATTTTTAGTAGGCCTCACTGGTGTAGGTGGTGGCTCTTTAATGACACCCATTTTGCTGCTGGTATTCCATATCAAACCTTCTGTGGCTATTGGTACAGATTTACTATTTGCCTCTGTAACTAAATCTGTCGGTATTTTTGCCCATGGTAAATTAGGAAATATTGATTGGAAAATAGTCACCTTGCTAGCATTAGGTAGTGTGCCTGCATCCATTGCGACCATTTTATATTTACGTACGATTAATGTGGAATCTGCAGGTGCTATTGCTACCATCAAATTTTGGCTAGGTGTCGCTTTAATCATAACTTCAATCGCCGTGCTACTGCGCAATAAGCTAATGGAATATGTAAAGCATGATCATTTCCTGCCTAAATCTTACATCGCGCCACTGACTGTTGTTTTAGGTTTGGTGTTAGGTGCATTGGTCACGTTAACCTCAGTAGGTGCTGGCGCCTTAGGTGTAACCGCATTGATTTTGCTATATCCGCGTGAAAAAATTACCACCATCGTGGGAAGCGATATTGCGCATGCTGTACCACTCACTTTGGTAGCAGGTTTAGGCCACGCAACACTAGGAACCATTAACTATCCACTCTTAGGTACATTGTTGATTGGCTCAATTCCAGGGATTTATTTGGGTAGCCATTTAAGTGCGAAAGTGGCGGAGCATTGGATACGCATTGTATTAGCGCTTATCCTTATTTACGTAGGTATTAAGCTAGTATTGAGTTAGCAATAAACTAAAACCACTATTAAAATTGATGAGCGCTTTTCTATCAAAGCGGTGTATTTTCAATTAAAATAGCAAGTTGGCTTAGATTTAAAGCCGAGTAGAATTTAAGTGTGTATAAAAGTTCTTAGAAACTGAAACGCACAACACAGAGAGCATCAAAATGTATAAATATGACGAAATAGACCAACAGATTGTCAATGAGCGCGTTGCGCAATATCGCGACCAAACCCGCCGCTTTTTAGCAGGCGACCTTACTGATGATGAATTCCGTCCTTTGCGTTTGCAAAATGGGCTATATATTCAACGCCATGCACCTATGCTACGCATCGCTGTGCCTTACGGCATGTTGTCATCCACGCAATTGCACAAACTAGCTGACATTACCAAAAAATACGATAAAGATTATGGTCACTTTAGTACACGCCAAAACTTACAACTTAATTGGCCTAAGTTAGAAAATGTACCTAACATTTTGGAAGAGCTTGCCACCGTTGAAATGCACGCCATTCAAACATCAGGCAATTGCATTCGCAACATTACTACAGACCAGTTTGCAGGCATAGCCCCCGATGAAGTGGTTGATCCACGCGCCATGGCGGAGGTGATGCGCCAATGGAGCACGTTCCATCCAGAGTTTGCGCTACTTCCGCGTAAATTCAAAATTGCTGTTTCTGGCACTAAAGAAGACCGTGCCATTGTGCAAGCACACGATATTGGTTTGGAGTTTTATAAAGATACTAATAATAAAATAGCCATTAAAGTTTGGGTAGGCGGTGGTTTAGGTCGTACACCTATTTTAGGCTCTGTTATTCGTGAGCACTTAGAAGGTCAGCACGCGCTTACCTATTGCGAGGCGATTATCCGTGTGTATAACTTACATGGTCGCCGTGACAATGCTTATAAAGCGCGTATTAAAATTTTAGTCAAAGCTTTGGGTATTGAAGAATTTAAACGCCAGGTTGAAGCAGAGTGGGCGCATTTAAAAGACGCGCCCAATACCATTACTGAAGCTGAGCTAGCGCGTGTTAGCCAATATTTTGACAACATGCCATATGAACAACTACCTGCTAATGATGCTGGCTTTGATGCAGCAATTGCAAGTAATCCTGCGTTTGCTGCATGGGTAAAACGTTGTGTACATCCACACAAAAAAGCCGGTTACCGCGCACTAACCCTTTCACTTAAGCCCCATGGCAAAGCGCCAGGGGATGCAACTAGCGCACAAATGCATTTAGTGGCTGATTTAGCCGAAAAGTATAGCTTTGGTGAATTACGTGTATCGCATGAGCAAAATCTAATTTTAGCGGATGTAAAACTAAGCGACTTATACACGGTATGGGAACAAGCACGTGCAGCAGGCTTAGCTACACCCAATATTGGCTTGTTAACCGATATTATTTGCTGCCCTGGCGGAGATTTTTGCTCATTGGCCAATGCTAAAAGCATCCCAATTGCAGAAGCGATTCAAATGCAATTTGATAATCTTGATTACTTACATGATATTGGCGAGATTGAACTCAACATATCTGGTTGCATGAACGCATGCGGGCATCACCATGTGGGCCATATCGGTATTTTAGGTGTCGATAAAGATGGCTCAGAATGGTATCAAGTCTCAATCGGTGGCAAACAAGGTAACGATGCAAGCATCGGATCTGTGATTGGGCCATCGTTCTCTGCAGAAGAAATGCCCGCAGTAGTGCAAAAATTAGTTGATGTTTATGTGAAAGAGCGTACTGATGAAGAGCGCTTTATTGATACAGTACGCCGTTTAGGCGTTGCGCCATTTAAAGCGCATGTTTATGCGAAGAACGCGGTGGCAGCATGAGTAATTTAATCACGCTTAACGCTCAAGCTGACAACGGTGTTGCCAGCATCACCGAAAACGCTTGGACTTGCGTCAAACTTCCAGCGTCACAAGTAGAAGAGCGCAAACAAGCAGGCAAAGTCGTTCTGTTCAAGCTGACTGGTGAAAACACAGTGTCTGAAGCACAAATTGCTGATACGATTATCCCAGCTAATGGCAAAATAATAGTGCCTCTTACAGTATTCATTGCGCGTAAGGCTGAACTGCAATCGCGCATCAACCAAAGTGAGGTTGGCGTTTGGATTGATACTCATGAGGTCATAGGGCACCTAATTGAGGCGCAAGTTGACATAAACGATTTGCCGATTATCGCTGTGCATGTAGAACGTTTTGCCGATGGTCGTATATTCTCGCTCGGTACACTGTTGCGCACACGATACGGCTATAAAAATGAATTACGCGCGTTTGGCGATGTATTGCGTGACCAATTATTTTTCTTAAAACGCTCTGGCTTTACCAGTTATTTAATTCGCGCTGACCGTGATGCAAACGATGCCATTGCTGGTTTGCAAGATTTTACAAAGCCATACCAAGGTGCTGTAGATGAGCCGCGCCCGGTATTTCAACGTTATAACCGAGTAGCTAACTAAAATGAGTGGTGAAGTTAGCTTGTTACGCCCTACAGCAGCCAATCCAGCGACCAACCCTGTGCTAACAGATGCTTTACGAAGCGCTGTAACACTTAAGCGTAAACAGGTTTTAGCACGTTTATCTACTGCTGCGCTTGAGTTACCAGCCATTACTTTTGCTAATAGTATGGGTGCTGAGGATATGGTACTTACTGATATTATTTTCAGTGAAAAACTAGCGGTTACTGTTTTCTCGTTAGACACAGGGCGCTTACCCGTTGAAACTTATGATTTAATCGCCAACACTGAAAAGCGTTACGACACCAAGTTGAATATCTTTTTTCCACAAGCACAAACCGTTGAGCTTTATGTTAAAAGTAATGGTATCAACGCGTTTTATGAAAGTATCGAATTACGTAAAGCGTGCTGCCACATGCGTAAAGTCGAGCCATTGCAACGGGCTTTAAAAGGTCAGCAAGCTTGGGTTACGGGCATGCGTGCTGAACAATCGGCGACTCGTACTGACTTGCCATTTAGAGAGTTTGATGCGGGTAATCAACTTGAAAAATTCAATCCTTTAAGTGATTGGACCGAGCAAGAAGTTTGGGCTTACATCCGTATGTTTGACGTGCCTTATAATCAATTACATAACCAGTTTTACCCGAGTATTGGCTGTGCACCTTGTACGCGACCCATTGCAATGGGTGAAGATGTTCGTGCTGGACGCTGGTGGTGGGAAGATCCGACGAGTAAAGAATGTGGTCTTCATGTCAAAAAATAATTGCTTAAATTTTAAAATCTTAAATATTCAATATAAAGTTTTAACAAAAAATACCTATGTCACAAACTAAACAAACATTTAAAGCAACATTAAGCCATCTTGATTGGTTAGAGTCTGAAGCGATTCATATTTTGCGCGAAGTAGCAGGCCAATGCAGCAATCCTGTATTGCTATTCTCAGGTGGCAAAGATTCGTTATGTATTTTACGTTTAGCTGAAAAAGCTTTCCGTCCAGGCAGATTCCCTTTCCCATTAATGCATATTGATACTGGCCACAATTATTCAGAAGTGATTGCTTTCCGCGACCAACGTGCAGCAGAGCTAGGTGAGCGTTTAATTGTGCGCTCAGTAGCAGACTCAATGATACGCGGTACGGTCGTACTAAAGTCTGAAGATGAATCACGTAACAAGCATCAATCAGTCACACTATTAGAAGCCATTGAAGAGCATGGTTTT
>JAYVFU010000276.1:0-7009 GCA_043772865.1 Methylophilaceae bacterium | reverse complement strand
TAATGGAGACTGAGAACTATTTACGAAATTAGTAGTAGTACCGCCATCTGTTGTTAATATGTTCTCACCATATACGTGAAAGTTATTGAATGCTGCTTCTTTACCTAAATATGTAAATGTAACTGTACCGCCACCCTCAACTGAGAAAGAACCAAATGTACCACTACTAACTGCACCAGTTGAGATTGATGAATCGTAACCTGCGATTGCAAAAGATTCACCTTGTGGTGTAAAAATCAAACTGTTTGCATTTGCAAGTACTGGTAGTGCTGAAACTAATAAAGCTAATAAAATCTTGTTCATGTGAATCCCCTTGAATAAAAAATTTCTGAAATAACAATTTACCTACTGTATAACCTAAGCACAATAGCCCGAACAGGCTATAGATACCAAAAAGAACCAACCAAAAACTTTGAACGTTTAGGTGTTTTGTTATAAAGCACCTAAAAATGATGATTAAAGAAATTTAGTTTAGTAAAAATACCTAAATAGTATTAAGTACCATGATTAGCTATAAGCAACTCATGTGCCAGGTACTTAATTAATCTTTATATCTCTACCAAAACCTAATGATGTTAATTTACTCAAATTTATATTGCCCAGCAATAGCCCGTTTAGGTCTTAAACATATATTAAATTTAACAAGGTTTTTAGAAAGTTTTATTATGTTAGGTTGTTTAACACGCTTAATATAGTGCTTATACAGATACTTAGCTTGTAGCAAGCTGACAAGTTTATGCAATACTTTGTCTAGATGGTCTACAATATTGAATCTTGTAATGATCACAAAAGTAATGCCAAGAATGACTACCACCCTTAAAGTTCCTACAGAAATATCTACCGATGATGTACGCATTATTGCGATTAAAGAATTAAAACCACCTTCCAGCTTGTTGTCACAATTTAAACCCAGCCAGCAAGTGGCTGATAATATTTTGACAACAAGGTCAGTAATCCATCAAATTTTGATTGGCGAAGATGATCGCCTACTCATCATTATTGGCCCCTGCTCTATACATGATTATGCAGCGGGCATTGAGTATACAAAGCGCTTGCTTGAACAACGCACTAAGTATTCGGCAGATTTATTGATTGTGATGCGTGTATATTTTGAGAAGCCACGCACTACTGTTGGCTGGAAAGGTTTGATAAACGATCCATATTTGGATGGTAGTTTTCAAATCAATGAGGGCTTACAACTTGCGCGCAAATTTTTGTTAGAAGTGAATGAACTAGGCATGCCAGCAGGCACGGAGTTTTTAGATACCATTACACCACAATACACAGCAGATTTAGTGAGTTGGGGGGCGATTGGTGCGCGCACAACTGAATCACAAGTGCATAGAGAGCTAGCCTCTGGTTTATCTTGCCCTGTGGGCTTTAAAAATGGCACGGATGGCAATGTGCGCATTGCAGTGGATGCTATAAGAGCCGCCGCTAGCCCTCATCACTTTTTATCAGTCACTAAAGAAGGTCATTCTGCGATTATTTCAACGGCTGGAAATGAAGATTGCCATGTAATTTTACGCGGTGGTAAAACACCGAACTATGATGCTGCCAGTGTAGATGCGGCCTGTAAAGTGTTGGCAAGCTCTGAGCTAGCGCCGAAAGTGATGATTGATTGCAGCCATGCCAACAGTAGTCGCCAGTATCAATTACAGTTAAATGTGGCTGAGAATGTTGCTGAGCAACTAAGCAATGGCGAAACACGCGTGATGGGACTAATGGTGGAATCTCACTTAAATGAAGGGCGCCAAGACCATACGCCAGGCTGCACTTTGGAATATGGAAAATCGATTACAGACGCTTGTTTAGGCTGGGATGCAACGCTTGATTTATTGGAAACGCTAGCCAAAGGTGTGCAGGCTAGACGTAAATTTATTTAGTCTTCATCGCATTTAATATGTAAAAAAACCAGCTTAATTACTTCATTAAGCTGGTTTTTTTCATATCTGAGCAAAACTGCTGTCTAAGCCGCTTTATTCAGAAACACCCGTGGATTACGCGGCGTGATAAATACTTGCTCGCCTTCCACTAAAGCCAACTCTCTAAAACGTTCACGAGATAACTCAACCTCAATAAGTTCATCTTTTAGCGCTTGCTTTAACTCAACCCGCACTAAAGAGCCAATGGCATGAATATAAGTAATAGTGGCTGATAAGGTTTTGCCTTCAATGTTGCTACGAGATATTTCAATATCATGTGGTCGAACAAAGGCTGAGGCGTTTAAATTATCGGCTTCTTTGTGTTCATCTAAAGATACTGTTAATTCACCAATGTGAGCTGTACCTTGATGTACGCGACTGTGGAATAAATTCACATTACCTAAAAACTGGTACACAAATGGTGAGGCTGGATGATCATAAACGTCTATCGGCGTCCCAATTTGCTCAACATTACCGTGATTCATCACCACAATCCTATCCGCCACTTCTAATGCCTCTTCTTGATCGTGTGTCACAAATACACTAGTAATATGTAGCTCATCATGTAAACGGCGTAACCAGCGGCGTAAATCCTTACGTACTTTGGCGTCTAACGCACCAAAAGGCTCATCTAATAACAATACACGGGGTTCCACTGCCAACGCCCTAGCTAAAGCGATACGCTGACGTTGACCACCAGAAAGCTGTGGTGGATAACGATCAGCCAACCAATCTAGCTGCACCAGTTCTAGTAATTCATGCACGCGGCGTTTAATTTCGGCATCGCTTGGGCGTGTAGATTTAGGCCGCACCCGTAAGCCGAAGGCCACATTTTCAAAGACGGTCATATGGCGAAACAACGCGTAATGCTGGAATACAAAACCTACGTTACGATCACGCACATCACTATGTGTGGCTTCTTCACCATTGAAATGAATGCTGCCAGAATCTGGGCTTTCTAAGCCTGCGATAATGCGTAGCAACGAAGTTTTGCCGCAACCCGATGGGCCAAGTAGCGCAACCAATTCGCCATCTGGCACTTCTAAGTTGATGTTATTAAGTGCGGTAAATTGCCCAAATGTTTTATTGATATTGCGAATTTCTATACTCATATATTCCCTAAGTTTTCAATTTTTTGGCTGATGTTTTTATTAGTGTTCTCATATTTATGCTGTAATTACTATCGTCAGAATTAATAATCATCAACTGATGCAGCGCGCGTTGCCTGCCACTCAATATAACTTTTAAGTGCAAGCGTCACTAAAGCCAATAAAGCTAGTACAGAGGCGACGGCAAAAGCAGCAGCATAGTTATATTCGTTGTATAGTATTTCCACATGGAGTGGCAAGGTATTGGTCATGCCGCGAATATGGCCAGATACTACGGATACCGCGCCAAACTCGCCCATAGCACGGGCATTGGTTAATATAAAGCCGTATAACAAGCCCCACTTCACATTGGGCAAAGTCACTTTCCATAAAATTTGCCAGCCCGATGCACCTAATACTAAAGCGGCTTCTTCTTCATCCTTGCCTTGCGCCTGCATGAGTGGAATCAGCTCACGAGCCACAAAAGGAAATGTGACGAAAGTAGTGGCTAATACGATGCCTGGTATAGCAAAAATCACTTTTAAATCGTGGTCACTCAACCAGCCGCCAAACCAGCCTTGCAAGCCAAATATCAACACATAGATTAAACCCGCCACCACTGGAGATACCGCAAAAGGCAAATCTATCAGCGTAATTAATAAGCTTTTGCCTTTAAATTCAAATTTAGTAATCGCCCATGCGGCAGCAATACCAAATATTGCATTAAGCGGCAAGGCAATGGCGGCAGCAATAAAAGTGAGCTTGATGGCAGATAGCGCATCAGGCTCAGCCAACGCTGATATATAAGCGCCATAACCTTTGCGTAAAGCCTCTGTAAATACTGCAGCTAAAGGTAAAAATAGAAACAGACCCAAAAATAATAATACGATGGTTATAAGTATCCAACGTATCCATGTTGGCTCAGCAGTACCTCGCCTGCTTGATATCTTGTTTTGGTATTTGCTTAATTGTGTTGCTGATGCCATGTTAATACTTTCAAATGCTTAATATTTAAGTTAATGCTGACTAGACAAATGTCGATTTGACCACCATTGCAAACCATTAATCGCAAACAGTAAAACAAACGAAATGAGTAACATCACAACAGCTACCGCTGTAGCGCCTGCAAAATCATATTGTTCTAACTTGGTAATAATAATGAGCGGTGTAATTTCAGACACCATGGGCATATTGCCAGCAATAAATATTACTGAGCCGTATTCGCCTACGGCTCTGGCAAAAGCTAAAGCAAACCCTGTTAACAATGCAGGGCTGATTGCAGGTAGGATAATACGTAAAAATATTTGTAGGCGATTTGCGCCTAAACTTGCTGCCGCCTCTTCTACTTCTGCTTCAAAATCCTCTAAAACAGGCTGCACGGTGCGCACTACAAATGGCAAACCAATAAATGTTAAGGCGATTACAATGCCTAACGGAGTGAAAGCTACTTTAATTCCATACGGTTCTAACAGACTACCTATCCAGCCATTGGGTGCGTAAATAGCGGTAAGCGCAATCCCCGCTACCGCAGTAGGCAAAGCAAAAGGTAAATCGATAAAAGCATCTATAAACTTTTTACCTGGAAACGTGTAACGCGTGAGTACCCATGCCGTTGCTAACCCTAAAAACGCATTAATAAATGCCGCAATAAATGAGGCACCAAAAGTCAGTTTATAAGAGGCAACCACACGTGGCGAGGCAACGGCTTGCCAAAACTCTGGCCATGTGAGGGTAAAGGTTTTAAAAAACGCGGCTGATAATGGAATCAGCACAATTAAACTTAAATAAAATAAAGTGTAGCCCAAGCTTAAATTAAAGCCGGGCAGTACATTACGCGCTTTGTTAATTTTATTTGGTTTAACTGGTGCAGTTTTGCCAGTTTGATTGGGATTAATTGCTAGAGTAGTCATCATATTTCTATCTAAATTGCGGCAGTCTACGCCGCAGCTTTGTTAATGGCAGATTTGTCAACGTGCGCAAAATTATGCTTTTTAAATGCTTTTGTTGGTTGTAACTCTTTGGCATGCACAGGCTTACCCAAGAAAAAACCTTGCAGCAATGTAGCACCAGATTCTATGGCAATATCCAACTGACTTTGACTTTCTATGCCCTGTACAACTGGCCTTGCACCAACATCATGAGCTGCACGAATTAAATGGTGTAAGACTTTACTTAAGCGGTGATTGCTTTCTGCTTGTTGTATTAAGCTCACATCAAACTTTATAAAATCTAGCTGATACTTCCATA
The DNA here is from genome assembly GCA_043772865.1 of Methylophilaceae bacterium. GTDB lineage: Bacteria > Pseudomonadota > Gammaproteobacteria > Burkholderiales > Methylophilaceae > JACMMS01. Next base: position 1,749 of record JAYVFU010000276.1, on the reverse strand, counting down.
AACGGTCTAAATGTGAAGCGCGCCCACCAAAATGATCAATAGCGATTTTATAACCACGATCACGATAATTATCAATGGCTTCAGTCAACTGTTTATCGTGCTCAACCAAGCCTTCGTTAATTTCAATCACCACGCGATTAGTAGGCACCGAATTAGCATGCAAAATACGCTCAAATATTTTGCCATGACCATTCACTGTTGTGAGTAACTTTGGGTGCACATTTAAAAATAATAAACCATTTTCAGCATAAATCTGACGGAAATTAAGTACATGTAAAGTGCGGCTAACACGGTCAAACTGCACTAACTTACCCGTTTGCTCTGCATAGGTCAGCGCAAAATCAGGGTTGCTTGCCAACTCACCACCTAAGGATGGACGAATTAACGCCTCATGCCCAACCAAATCTCCTGCCGCGCTATCGTAAATTGGTTGAAAAGCACTATTTAACTGTACGCCGATAAATGTACTGTTAAATTCGCCAGATGATTGCTCGGTTAATCCATAATCATCCAAATCTAGTAGTAAAGATTCTTTAAGTTGTAAGCGTAATTGCTCAACGTGGTTGGGCTGATTTTGATCAGGCTGTGCTGGATTAGTGTCTAGTGGTGTAATTTTTGTTTGTGTCATTTTAGTATTCCTTATAACGTTTAATTTATTCATTATTTGGTGTAGATTTGGTCAAAAATTCCGCCATCTGCAAAATGTACCTTTTGCGCTTTTGCCCAACCACCAAATCCTTCACTTACTGTTGTTAGTTTAATATCTTTAAAATCTGTTTTATGCTTTGCTGCCACGCTGGCTAGGCTAGGGCGCAAGTAATGGCGCGCTGCAATTTCCTGGCCTTCTTCTGAGTATAAATACTCTAAATAGGCCTGTGCCAAAGCCCGAGTTTTATGTTTATCTACAAATTTATCAATAATACTAACTGGGTTCTCTGCCAAAATACTGCTTGAGGGATACACGATATCAAATTGATCATTACCTAATTCCTTTTTAATTAAATATACTTCATTTTCAAAAGTCAGCAATACATCACCAATACCGCGCTGGGCAAAAGTAGTCGTTGCGCCTCGACCACCTGTATCTAACACAGGTACATTTTTGAATAACTTGCCTACAAAGTCGCGCGTTTTGGTTTCATCACCGCCATTTTTAATGACGTAATTCCAAGCTGACAAATAACTGTAGCGACCATTACCCGAAGTTTTGGGATTAGCAATAATTGGCGCGACATTAGGTTTAATCAGGTCATCCCAATCTTTAATATGTTTAGGGTTACCTTTACGGACTAAAAATACCGTTGTGGATGATGTCGGCGAACTGGCATCAGGCAAACGCTTTTGCCAATCTTTAGGGATTAACGTGCCACGCTCAAACAAAATATCAATATCATTAGCTTGATTCATGGTGATGACATCGGCTTCTAAACCATCTGCCACTGCCCGCGCTTGTTTGCTTGAGCCGCCATGTGATTGATTAATTGTTACTATTTCGCCCGTTTTTGCTTTCCAATATTTGGCAAATGCAGGGTTGTATTCTTTATAAAATTCGCGTGTAACATCGTAAGATACATTTAACAATGATCTTTCTGCTATTACTTGACCGCTAACTAATAAAGTACCGATCATTAAACTGTTGACTAGTAATTTTTTAAGCATGGAGAGCCAATAAATATTGAATAGGCATGCACTGTAAGCAATTCTTTAAATAATGTAAAAGAATGATATTCAATATATTTATAATAAAAT
>JAYVFU010000275.1:0-2504 GCA_043772865.1 Methylophilaceae bacterium | reverse complement strand
AACCAAAACGCCAGCCGCATGGCGATTTCTAGCATCACCTTGGCCGAGCTGATGCACGGCGCAGAAAAAAGCAGTAAACCCGCACACAATTATGCAGTGATTGAAGATTTTTGCAGTCGCTTGGAAGTGTTGCCTTACGCCTCAAAGGCAGCGCAACACTACGGCAGTATTCGCGCCGCCGTAGAAAAAACAGGGCAACCCATCGGCGTGAATGATTTACACATTGCCGCCCACGCCCGCAGCGAAGGCTTGGTACTGGTTACTAATAACTTGCGAGAGTTTGAGCATGTGCCAGCTTTGTTATTAGAAAATTGGGTAGAAAAAGCTTAGTATAAAATTGTTAGTTTATTGCGGTTGCGTGCCAATTATTGCCTGAACATGCGCTTTACCTGTTTGGTTTAAAAATGGCATTATTTTTTTGTAGGGTATTAAAATGCTGTTGCTAGAGCCTGTTGCACCGTCAAATATGCTTATAAAAACGATGCCTTTAGGTTTCAATCCACCTATTATTAATTGGGTATCAAAAAAATCATCCTGATATTCATTGTTAAAAGTGCAACGCTGTTTGCTTTTGTTAGCTTGGCAGTTCTCATCACGATATAAGTTATCAACAAAAATATTTTTACAGTTGTTTTCATACTCTAATCTGCATACAAGTTTTTTTATATCTGAAGTCTCCCATGTTCCAAGATCTATATTTAGTTTATCTTTATAAAAATCTTTTTTAAACCACAGACTTAAATCTTCAATTTCCCCTGTTTTAGTACTGTAGGTTGTGTAACCCTGAGTATTGCTACCATGTGCGCCACCAGTATAGCTATTATCAGTGCCGTGAAAACTAATCCAATTTTCATTCCAATAAGAAATAGTTTCAGTTGACTCTATGCTGCCACGCCTAGTCCCATACTGGTCTATAGCGGAGAAATCAAAAGAGAGATTTCGCTCAAAATCTTTTTTTAATTGTTGGTTGATGCGATGCATCGCTGGGTTTTTACTATTAAGCTGAATAGTATTTAACTTAAAAGCAAATTCTTTCGAGTTGATACTTAATTTTCGATAAGCGTTTTGATTAAACTGATATTGTCTAAATTTAGCCTGTTTTAGCAGTGCATTTATTCTTGGTTGGTCATAACTGGCTTGGTCGCAATCAGTACTATTTAAATTGTCGTCTTTGCTGTAAGGCTTGATTTTTTTCACTGTACGAAGGTTAAAATATTCAACAATTTTAGCTTTAGGATTAAACCGCTTACCACGAATATTTGCTTTAGAAATGTAATCAAATTGCCAATTAAAATTAGACATTTCATCACTTTTATCATCAACATCTTCTTGTAAAAACCCATCAGAATTTGTGCCATTTACATATACTGAAAAGCTTGCGGGTAATTCGTAATAACTACCAAGTGTATTTATAGCGTTTATTTTAAAACAAGCAACTATTTTCCTTTTACTTAGCGTACCTTGCCAAACGCCATTAAGCTTTTTGTCAAGGGTGGTTGCGTTGGCATGGGTAAACAATAGTAAACATAGCAGGGTAATGGTAAAACGGCTAATTGCTTGCATATTGACCTTATGATTTTATTTTGTTAAGTGAGTATAAAGCGAAAGGTAGCAATCTATCAGCCTGCTAGCGATAAATTATTAGCGCTTTTAATCAAACAATTTGTGACACATTTTAAAAATTGTGTCACAATATACCTTGTTGAAAGGAGTGAATCATGAAAACATTAGGCATACGTGAAATTCGCGCCAGTAGTAATGTGCTAGTAGAAGCTTTGCTAGAAGAGGGTGAAGTGATTTTAACCAACCATGGCAAGCCTTTTGCGCGCGTGTTGCCATTTGAAGCGCCAGCAGAGCTGCCAGTACGCAAGCCTATTTCGATGAAGTGGTTGCATGATCAAATGACCCCGTTGGAAGAGGGTACCGATAAGTATATTCAAGAAGAGCGCAATGCCTGACAGCGCGACTGTTTATATTGACACCAGCGTATTAGTAAAATGGTTCGTCATCGAAGCGCATACAAAAGAAGTGATGGCGTTTTTTAATCAAGGTACGCCGCTTATGTTGAGTGAGTTGGTTTTGCTTGAATTGGATTGTTCGCTTAGACGCATGGAGCGTGCGGGTGCGATTAACAAAACTTACCGACTGCAAGCACAGGATACCCTTGAACAGCAATTGCAAGATCAATGGTTTCAATTAACGCCAATCTCAATGCAGGTTTTTAAAGAAGCAAAGTTATTGATTGATAGCATTGCACCGCTATCACTAAGAAGCTTGGACGCAATGCACTTAACTATTGCAAAAAAGGCTAACATTAAGCGCATAGCCACCGCAGACAAAGAAATGTTGCTAGCAGCGCAGCAACTCAATTTTACCACCGAGTATTTTAACGATAACTGACCAAATATGACTGAACAAAACGAAGTAATCCAATTAGACGAAAACCACGTAATCGCCGAGCGGCGCGAGAAGCTTAAGGCCATACGTTTGGCCTCTCAAAACAA
>JAYVFU010000274.1:0-2519 GCA_043772865.1 Methylophilaceae bacterium | reverse complement strand
AGCGCGAAGCTGTGTTGGAAGAATTGCAAAAAGCCGTACTTTTAGATCGTTCGCGTATTAATATCAACGGATTTTCAGCATTAGGCTTGGTGGAGATGACGCGTAAGCGTACGCGTGAAAGTTTAGCGCATATCCTTTGCGAACCTTGTAATACTTGCCAAGGCCGTGGTGAAATTAAAACCGCACAAACCGTTTGTTTCGAAATTTTGCGCGAATTGCTGCGTGAAGCCAGGCAATTTACCGCGCGTGAGTTACGCGTGCTGGCTGCACCAAAAGTGATTGATATGTTGCAAGATGAAGAGTCGCAAAGTTTAGCTAATTTATCCGATTTTATCGGCAAACCAATTTCTTTGCAGGCTGTGGCACAATGCAGTCAGGAATCATTCGATATTATATTATTGTAAAAAAATGGCTATTTTTAGTGATGAATACCAAGAATTTATAACCCAGACTTTATTTAAGCGAACAAAATTCTAATAGTTTGGTTTTAGGCATTTGAAGCTTTGGTGTCGATGCCTATAAATGGCGCACTTGTAAATAGGGGTGCTTTATTTGCATAAGGGCCATCGATTGGGGGATTATTAGCCACAAAATTTGATGGAGGGCTGGCCTCAATATTGTGTGCCGAGTAAATAGGTGCTCCATGTTTAAATTTGGCGCTACGCATGAGTTTTAAAAGAATTTCATCCAGTTGATTCGATTGATGCAGCGTTTGGGCCATTGCTTTTTCTGATAAAGCAAGATTCAGTATTAGCTTATCTGCACTATTGTGTGACTCCATTAAAGCCTCAGCTCGGGAGTTAAGTGCATTTTTATGTTGGACAATTTGCGCTTTTAATTCGCTTATCACATCATTTAACCATTTATTGCAATCTGCATGTGCCTGCTCAAATAACGCCTGAATTTGCGCGCCTAGCCCCAGAAAGAAGCGGCGGATTAAAAATCTCTTTTCAATAATGATATTGCCAGGATCCGTACAAAAATCACTGGTAACCTGTTCTAGTGCCTGCATGTTATGAATAAAATTATTCAGGTTAAGTTCAGAAGCTTCTGTTTTTTCAAATCCATGTTTACTCCAAAATAAATGGTATAGATCATCGGCATGCTTTTTGATTAAATGGCTTTCGGCGGTGATATTTTTAGCCAGAGCAGTCGCCAAATGCGTCACTTCGCGCATGCTTCTATTTAAGCCTACTGTCGTCCAGCTGTCGCCCATGTCTTGTTTGGCTTGCTCTAGCGTGGTATTCAAGTAGCCTAAACTCATATGACGCAGCAGCTTATCCCCAAGGCGTTTTATTTTATCGCTCCCTTGATTGAAAGACAGCATTGATGATTCGTAGCGTTTACGGTCAGCGACAACTCTAGCTAAGATTTCTTTAGAGCTGTCTCGATTTTTTGCCTGTAATGCTCGTAGTTCATCAACCTGGATCTTTTGGTTGTGCAACCGCATTTGCGCTAATTTTCGCGATGACCGAATCATATTGGAGCATTCGGTGACCACTGAGCGGCCTAAAATTTCATGTTTGGTATTCACCATCTGGTTTGCTAATGCATCTTCTAACTTTGCAATACCGCTACGCACAAGTAAGGATTCATTTTTTCTAATTTTAGCAACCAATGCTTTTTGTGCAGAAATAGCAAAAATATTACGTGCATCCAAACCTAATTCAACTGCGGTGTTACGAATTTGCTTTTGAATGAGGGCTTCCACCTCAGGTACGGTTTCCAGGCCATCCCATAAAAGATCAATCTTATTTAAAATAACCAATTTATGGGCTGCACGTTTTTGTACATATTCTGACCAGATTTGCATGTCAGATTTTGTAATGCCCGTGTCGATAGCCGTCAAAAACAAGACTGCATGCGCATTGGGTATGATGCTGAGCGTCAATTCAGGCTCTGCCCCCATGGTATTGAGACCTGGCGTGTCAATTACCACCAAGCCATTTTTTAATAAGGGATGAGGGTAATTGATTAATGCGTGGCGCCATAATGGAACCTCTACCGTGCCTTTTTCTGAAAGTAAGCGGCGCATATTGGGGTCATTATCATTCCAAAAACCTAATTGTTTGGCAGTTTCTAAGCTCACTTCTCTTTTTTGCACCAATTGTTTCAAGGTTTCTTTCATCGCATTTGGGGAAGAAACATCTAGACGAATTTTATGCCATGCATTAGGTGTTGTTTTTAAGTAAGTCAGTGCGTCATCGGTTTTTCTTGTTTCGATGGGTAACAACTTAATGCAAGGCTCTTCACGGTCATCCCAAAATATCTCAGTGGGGCACATGGTTGTTCGACCAGGCTCGCTTGGCAACAGTCGTTGGTTGAAATCAGAAAAAAATAATGCGTTGATCGTTTCTGTCTTACCGCGTGAAAATTCTGCCAGGAACGCCATGACCAATTGGTCTTTTTTTAATATTTCTTTGATGTCATAAAGCCGTAATTCTTGTAATGCATCCGTAGATTCTGTGTGAGTCAGCCAATCTATATAGCTGTCAATGGTCGCAATTAAATTGCTCCGC
>JAYVFU010000273.1:0-7082 GCA_043772865.1 Methylophilaceae bacterium | reverse complement strand
CTAACACTTGTACTCGGCTGGGATGTACAAAATTAAGGTGGCCAATTAAGGCCAGTGAAGGCTTGCTGACAGTTTCTGAAGTAAGCGGGTTTGAACCGCCATCAAGCCCAGCAATCCATGATAATTTGAGCTTGAGGCGGGTTTGTTTATAGACTTCGGCTACGCTAATTTGTGCCATTTTTTTGAGATTTAAAGAGTTACGTGGGAGTCACCGAATTTAATTTATTCGTGCGCCTGATGTTTAACTGCACCATTGGTTTTATGGTGATCGCTATTTTTTTCTTTATGTTTAACCACTTGGCGATCCAGCTTATCTGCCAGCATATCAATAGCGCTATACATATTTTCACCAGCGCACTCAGCATGTAAATCATTGCCAGGCACATGCACTGTCGCTTCTACCTTTTGCAGCAACTTTTCAACAGACAACGTGACTTTAATATCAATCACATGATCAAAATGATTGCGCACGCGGGCCAGTTTGGTTTGAAGATAGTCTCTCAAAGCCGGTGTTACTTCTAAATGGTGGCCTGTTAATTGTAAATTCATGAATATCTCCTGGGTTGAAAAAAGGGTTTGAACGTTTTTAGATACTTAGCTAATTTAAGCCGTACCGTTTAGTTATCTTACAGCGATTTGCGCAAATTAGCAGGCGGAATAGAGAGGGATTCCCGATATTTTGCAATGGTACGCCGTGCAACAACAATGCCTTGCTTAGCTAATACATCCGTTATCTGATTGTCCGAAAGGGGTTTTTGGCTGTTTTCTTCAAAAACCATTTGCTTAATGAGTGCGCGTATGGCAGTTGCTGAGCATTCTCCACCGCTATCTGTAGATACATGACTACCAAAAAAATACTTCAACTCAAACACACCGCGTGGTGTGAGCATATATTTGTGGGTGGTCACGCGCGAAATTGTAGATTCATGCAACTCAAGCTCGTCTGCAATCTCTCTTAAGACTAGTGGGCGCATGGCAATTTCACCATGCTCGAAGAAATTACGCTGGCGGTCAATAATCGCTTGAGATACACGCAAAATAGTTGAGAAGCGTTGTTGAATGTTTTTAATCATCCATTTTGCTTCTTGAATTTGGCTCATGAGGTATTGATTAGAGCTATCACGATTGCGCTTTAAAATATCAGAATACAGCTGATTAATGCGCAATTTAGGAATTACCCCGTCGTTGAGGGTTGCAATCCAAATACCTTTGACCTTTTTAACAATCACTTCATGTTGAATATAGTGATCAGAACTAATGTCGCTATAGCTATTTCCTGGTCGCGGATTAAGCTGCTTAATCAGAATTTGTGCTCCACGTAGAGCGTTATCGTCGCTATTGAGCAGCTTACGTAATTTTACAAAATCACGTGAAGCTAATAATGCTAGGTGATGAGCGACTATTTTTTTTGCTAACTCTAAAGAAGGTGTTTCTATAGGCATAGCGTTAAGCTGCAAGGATAAGCATTCGCTTAAATCAGTTGCGCCTATACCTAACGGGTCTAGGTGTTGTACCAGTTTTAATGTAGTTTGTAGCTCTAATAACTCCACTTCAAGCTCTTCTGGAATGACGTCTAACAAGCTTTCAAGTGGTTGTTCTAAATAGCCATTTTCGTTAATTGAATCGACTAATAAAATAGCCAGTGTTTGGTCACGCTCACTGAGCGGCATGAGTTTTAATTGGCTAATTAAATGTTCACGTAATGAAATAGAAACAGTTTCTTGCTTACTGAAATCGTTATCGTCATCATCAAAATTATTGTTGGGTGCGCCTTCGTCCCAGCGCGTATTGCTACCGTATTCTTCGTAATCATCTGAAAAATCAGATTGTGAATAATGCTCATCAGCAAGGGATATTTCGCTATCAGATGCACCATCATTGGTTGGGGTTGATACTTCAGAAGTAAAATCAGTATTGCTGGTATTTTCTTCACCAAACTCTTTATTTGCAGATACCTCAGGATTGACCAAGTTGGGTAAATTGTCATTATCATTATCTACACTCGGCTCAACAACGCTGCCATCTGCGTTTGTTTCAGCTAATTCTAGTAACGGATTTTCTTGCAAAATGGTTTCTAGCTCTTGATTAAGCTCTTGTGTCGATAGTTGCAACAATCGGATAGATTGCTGCAATTGTGGCGTGAGCGCTAGGTTTTGCGAAAATCTTAAATTTAAACTTTGTTTCATAGTTCGTTAATTATTTGGCCAAATTACAGGCGGAAATCCTTACCTAAATAAACTTCGCGAACAGCTTCATTATGCACAATATCCGTAGGTGCGCCAGATGCAAATACGGCGCCTTGATTCACAATATAGGCTCTATCGCAAATGCCTAAAGTTTCACGTACATTGTGATCGGTAATCAACACACCGATATTGCGTGTCGTTAAAAATTTAATGATCTTTTGAATATCAAGCACGGCAATTGGGTCAATGCCTGCAAATGGTTCATCTAGTAAAATAAAGCTAGGATTTGTCGCCAGGCATCGCGCGATTTCTACACGCCGGCGCTCACCGCCAGATAAGCTCACTGCATTATTATCACGAATATGCTGAATATGTAATTCATCAAGCAATGATTCAAGTTTAGCTTCGCGCTCTTCCGTTGTTAATGGTTGTAGTTCTAATACTGCCATAATATTTTCACAAACACTTAACTTGCGAAATATAGATGGCTCTTGTGGTAAATAAGCTAAGCCCAAGCGAGCGCGATTATGAATCGGTAAGCGACTTAAGTCTTTGTTATTGAGTAAAATTCTGCCTTCATCTAAACCAACCAATCCTACTATCATATAAAAACTAGTCGTTTTTCCTGCACCATTGGGGCCTAATAACCCAACCACTTCACCGCTTTTAATGTGCAGTGAAATATCATGTACTACGGTGCGTTTTCCGTAAGCTTTGCGTAAATGTTCTACTACTAATTCACTCATGCTGTTGCGTTATCCTAAAAGCTTTTATGCGGTTTAATTAAGTTAAAACTTATTCTTTAGTCGTTAACGGATCAGCATTTAGTTCTAATTTATTACTAAAACGTAGATTTTTATTAATGATAGGCGCTGGCTTTGTGATTGGTTTAGTGTCGGTATTGCTAGGTTCAATTTTCTTTTTAGGCTGTATAACCGCCTTAACGCGGCCTTGAGTACCAGTTGTTGATCTACCACCGAGCACTTCAGCATATTCTGAGTTGGCATCATAATTAATATAGTCACCAGTAACCACATCATTACCGCGCTTTACACTGGCTTTAGTATATAACTGAACTTTATCCATACGGCCGTCATATTCAATACGCAGGCTGCTGCCTTCAATGTATTCATCTGTGCCATCACGCTTTTGTCTGAAGGTGGTTGGGTTGCCAAGTGAGGTACTGTGTTGAAAGCCATCAACGTCTTCGCGTACCACTAATTTATCACCTCTAATCACTAGGGTTCCTTGCGTTAAAATAACGTTGCCACTGTAAGTGCTGGTTTTTTTGGCATCATTTACTGAGACCGTATCTGCTTCTAATTCAATAGGTTTATCGCGATCAGAGGCCTCAGCGTGAACGACTGATATATTGATCAAGCCTAGCATGATGCATAACGCCATTAGGCTTAGGGTATAACGGCTATTCATAATTTCTCCGAACGCTTCTTAATTGGCATGCTTTTATTAAGCTGGGTTTGCATATTTTTACTTGGTATTGTTGATTGGGTGGCTGGCGTGATAGGTTTTTTTGAAGAAAGTTTATTACTGGCTTTAGCAAGCCTAGCAGGGCGCTCGTAGTGCACGTGCACGCGATCTGGTTTGGCGGTTGCCTTATTTGTGCCTGTGCCTAGTACTAAAGTTTGATCTTTTTTATTCATCACAAAACCCGTTGCATGAATTTCAGTTTTTGGAAATTGTTTAATCACAACAGGGCTATCGGTTTTTACAATATCTAAATTTGGATACACCGTTAATTTTTCTGTGAGTATTTGCGTTTCGCCAGTGTTTTTAAATGCAGGCCTCACTACTATTACATCATCTACAAACTGTACTTCTTCTGCATTACTAGACACATAACCTCTTGAACTAGAAATTTGCGTATAGGGCTTATTGATGGTGAACTGCGTGAAACGCGGGCGTTGCAACACAGTACTATCGTCATCAGGAAAGTGTTCCATTTCAGTCGCCGCCAATATGTAATGTAAGTTACCTATTAAATCAGTTTTAGTGGTGTAAAAATTGTTTAGCACATAGTCTCTATCGTGACGGTTACTACCATCGTTTTTAGGCGAGCTTTTCTCAACGGCTTGATTAATCCAAAATGTCACTAATGCCAACATAGTCGCTAACGCTAATGGAAACCATAAGGCATGACGGCTGTACATAATGGTACTTAGTAACGCTAACTAGCTAAAAAACTGCGCAAATTGTGCATCATAAGTACCCTGTGCTTGCATGAGCAATTCACATACTTCACGCACCGCACCATGCCCACCTTGATGTTGAGTAGTTAAATGCGCACGTTGTTTAACACAATCAGGTGCAGCTGGTACTGTTATGGCCAAGCCACAACGTAACATAGGCGGCAAATCTATTACATCGTCACCCATAAACGCACAGTGCTCTGGCGCAATATTCAACTTAGCGATTAAATCGTTAAACGCCACTAATTTATCATCTACACCTTGGTAAAAGTGCGCTATGCCAGTGCTTTCGGCACGCTTGGTCACAACATTTGAAGTGCGACCTGTAATAATAGCCATTTGTACACCACTGGCTTTGAGTAATTTCATCCCTAGACCGTCTTGCGCATTAAAACTTTTATATTCTTGGCCATCGTCGCCAATAATTAAACCACCATTGGTCATGACACCATCTACATCAAAAATAATAAGTTTTATTTGTTTTGCACGGTTTAATACATCTTGTGAAATGGTCATTTTTGATCTATTTTTTAGTATTAAACTACTTTAGCTTTAAGTAAATCATGCATATTCAGTGCGCCGACTAATTTTCCAGCTTCATTTACCACTAATAAACTGCTAATTTTTAATGCTTCCATAAGCGCCACCGCATCTACTGCCAGTTGGTTCGCAAATATTATTTGCGGGTTTGCATGCATGACATCCCTTATTTTGGTGGTACTAGCTTGAATATTCTGTGCAAATGCGCGACGCAAATCGCCATCAGTAAAAATACCTACAGGCTGGTTCGCTTGATTAATAACGGCAGTTAATCCTAAGCCTTTACGCGTCATTTCTAACAACCCATCCGCCAACAGCGCATTTTCGGTGACGCTAGGAATAGCATCATTTGTGCGCATTACATCATGAATGCGAATAAGCAAGCCACGCCCTATACTGCCACCAGGATGTGAGCGTGCAAAATCTTCAGCTGAGAAATCTCGCAAATCTAACACGCACAAAGCCAGTGCATCGCCCAGTGCTAGCGCCGCTGTGGTGCTGGCTGTTGGTGCTAAACCTAAAGGGCAAGCTTCTTGTGAAACCTCAGCGCTTAAATGTATATCCGCCTCTTTAGCTAAAGTAGATTGCGCTTTGCCCGTAATGCTGATAATTTTTGCGCCTAAGCGCTTAATGGCGGGGATGATGGCAATTATTTCATCGCTCTCCCCAGAGTTAGATAACGCAATCACTACATCATCTTGTGTGATCATGCCTAAATCACCATGACTAGCTTCACCAGGGTGCATAAAAAATGCGGGGCTGCCAGTGCTGGCAAGGGTTGAAGCTATTTTTCTGCCAATATGCCCAGACTTACCCATGCCACTAACAACCACACGACCTTTACAGTGGAGAACTAAGGCGACTGCTGCTACAAAATGTGCATCCAAACGCTTGGCTAATGCTTCAATTTCACGCGATTCTATGGTTAATACTTCACGCGCCAAGCTTAATGTACGTGAAGCGCTGTCTGCGGCTATCGGCGCATGTAAACGATTAGATTGTAATAAGGTGGGTGACATGAAGCCGTGAATTAAGGTTATAAGGTAAGTATAAAAGGGATTGACTAGCGAATAAAGCCTAATAAACACTAAAAGCTAAATTTAGGCATAAATATTGCCCTAATTATTTAATAATGTCCTAAATAGCTTTTATTGGCTATAAATATTCTGCATAAAACGTTAAATAAAATAAAGGCGCACTTTTTAAGTGCGTTACTTAAGCTGTTACAATTAAGTTCAGCTTATGGCGCATAACAATATAGCGCTTTAAGTAAAAAGCCCATTAATTTATATTTTCACCTATTTTAAAAAAGTCGTATGTTTGATTCTTTGCCCATATTATTAATGCTATTAACTAGCTCTGTGTTGGTTGTGGCTTTGTTTCGCGCCTTGCGTTTGCCTGCTATGCTGGCTTATTTTGCTATTGGTTTGACATTAGGTCCCCATGCCTTAGGTTTGATTCCTGACACGGAAGCCAGCCACCAGATTGCAGAATTTGGAATTGTATTTTTAATGTTTAGCATAGGCTTGGAATTTAGCCTGCCCATGCTGTACGCCATGCGTAACACCTTATTTGGGTTAGGTGCGGCGCAGGTTGTAATATCAGTATTGCTGGCTATTTTAGTAGCTAAATTAGCGGGTTTAAGTTGGGCTACTGCCTTTGTAATTGGTAGCGCGCTTACTATGTCATCTACTGCTATTGTTTCTAAAATTTTAATGGAACGTGTAGATTTAAATTCACGTCATGGGCGGCTATCTATCGGTATTTTGTTATTTCAAGATATTGCCGTCATTCTAGTTTTAGTGTTGATCCCTGCTTTTGGTTCAAAAAGTGGTGATTTGCTATCAATTTTAGGCTTATCGCTTATCAAAGCCACGATATTGCTTTTTATACTATTTAAATTTGGCAAATTACTCATTAATCCTTGGTTCGGCTGGGTTGCCCAGCAACGCTCACGTGAGTTGTTTGTGCTCAATGTGCTCATGGTTACATTGCTACTGGCATTTGCAACTAAGGAGGCGGGCTTATCTTACGCACTAGGGGCATTTATTGCGGGTATGCTGATTTCTGAGACTCGCTATCGCTACCAAGTGGAGGCAGATATTGCGCCATTTCGGGATATTTTGCTGGGGCTATTCTTCATTGGCGT
>JAYVFU010000272.1:0-2528 GCA_043772865.1 Methylophilaceae bacterium | reverse complement strand
CAAACCCATTGGCGTGCTGGCTGTAATGGCAGAGACTACCTGCTGTATTGCTGCAAGCTATGAGGCAAAAGCATTTGGCATTAAGACTGGCACAAGCGTACGTGATGCTCGCAAGTTATGTAAAGATATTCGTTTTATAGAAGCCAGACCACCAAAATATGTGGAATATCATCACAAACTCATTGCGATTGTAGAAAGCTGCACCCACGTAGAAAAAGTGCTTTCAATTGATGAAATGGTTTGCAAACTCACTGGCTCGCAACAAAAAAAAGAAAACGCGCTAAAACTAGCCGCAAAAATCAAACTGGCTTTAGTTAAAGAAGCAGGCGAGTATATTCGTTGTTCTATTGGTATTGCGCCCAATACCTTTCTGGCAAAGTTAGCCTCTAATATGAAAAAGCCTGATGGTTGCGTGGTGATAGAGCAACAAGATATTCCAGAAAAATTATATGGATTAAAACCACGAGATTTAACAGGTATCGGCAGTAGCATGGAGGCAAGGTTAAATCACTATAAATTAAATACTATGCAGGAATTGTATGCTGCTAATAAACAGCAATTAAGGACCGCTTGGGGCAGTATCGAAGGTGAGCGTATGTATGACAAATTACGTGGCATAGAACCATACTATGTAACTAATGCACGCAGCAGCCTTGGCCATAGCCATGTATTGCCACCAGAGCAACGCAATTACGATGGTGCAAAAGCCGTATTGCACCGTTTGCTACAGAAAGCGTGTATGCGCCTACGCAGCTATGAGTTACTGACATCAAACATCAGTTTTAAGGTTAAATTTCGCCATCATCCTAGCTTTAATGCTGAAAGTGGTTGTGCCGCTACTGATAATTCCAGAACCCTTGCAGAATCGTTGGAAACCTTGTTTCAGCAATATCCAACACATGATGATCCACCCTGTGCTGTGGGTGTGCGCTTTACGGGGTTGCTAAATGCATGTGAAGTAGCTGGAGATTTGTTTGCTGAAAAGCCCACTATTTCTGAGAAAAAACTGAATAAAGCTTTGGATATACTTAATATGAAATATGGCAAAAATACGATTTATCTAGGCGGCGCACATCACGCGCTAAAAAATGCACCTATGCGGATTGCATTTAATCATATTCCTAGTTTGGAGTTAGAAAATATTGATTTGAAGAATATAGACTGAGGCTATTTAGACTTATCTTTTGTTGTTAATCTTAGCCACACAAAGCCGATAACTCCAGCAATGAGTGAGGCTAGTAAAATTGCCATCTTTGATGAATTGATAATATGAGGCTCACCAACAAAAGCCAAGTTTGTAATGAATATCGACATGGTAAAGCCAATACCACCCAAAATGCCAATACCTATCATATGCTTCCAATTGATGTCGCTGGGTAAGCGGCAAATGCCAATTGAGACTACAAGCAAACTAGCCAGCGTGATACCAAACGGTTTACCTAAAATCAAGCCCAACAATATGCCCATACTATTGGTTGATAACAGGCTTTGAAACCAGCTAGAACCAATCACGACTCCGGTATTTACAAAAGCAAAAATCGGCAAAATAATAAATGCGACAGGCTTATGTAAAAAGTGTTCAAGCTTGTGAGATGGCGATTTAACATCACCCACTTTATGGGTAAAAGGGATAGCAAAAGCTAGTAATACACCTGCAATCGTTGCGTGAATCCCAGATTTGAACATTAAAAACCACATGAATACCCCACCGATAATATAAGGTAACAAGCTCATGACTTTCATCCTGTTAAACAATATCAATAAGCCAAAAACAGCCAGCGCACCAATTAGATACAATATATTTAAGTTAGATGTATAAAAAAATGCGATGACTACAATCGCTCCCAAGTCATCCATCACTGCAATTGCCGTTAGTAATACTTTTAACGAGGTTGGAATTCGGTTACCGAGTAGCGCCAATACACCTAAAGTAAAGGCAATATCTGTAGCCATTGGGATACCAATTCCTGCTTGAGTTGCAGAGCCTGCATTTAAAGCAAAGTGAATGAAAGCGGGTAAAGATAAACCACCAATCGCCGCAAAAATTGGTAGAAGCGCATTTTTAAAATTAGATAGCTCGCCCACATAAAATTCACGTTCAAGCTCTAAACCAATCAACAAAAAGAAAATGGCCATTAACCCATCATTAACCCAATGCTCAATAGTTAAGCCTGCAACATATGTTTGCCAAAAAGCTAAATAAGACGTTCCAAAAACCGAATTAGTTACAATTAATGAAAGTAATGTGCAAATAATTAAGAGAATGCCACTTGATTTTTCAGAGTTGAAAAAATTGCTAAATGTTGAAGGGTTTGTTTGTTTAACTAAAGCCATTTTTATATTAGAACATATCAAATGGATTTCATATTCGGAAATTAAACAATTTCTTAACAGCATAGTTGCTTTAACTAGCTAGAAAATCATTTTTCCGTTCTGGCGCGACAGACGAGCGAATCAAGCAAGGGATATTATTATCGATCAACGGCATCGCCGCAGGCTTAAGAAACACTGGCTAACACAGAAGTGAG
>JAYVFU010000271.1:0-22928 GCA_043772865.1 Methylophilaceae bacterium | reverse complement strand
CATCATCACGTATCATGCTTTGCACCCAAAAAAAACTCGCTAGGCGCGCGCCTCTAGTAACAGGTCGCACATGATGCAAGCTAGTCCCTGGGTACAGCACCATATCACCCGCTGGTAGCTTTACCATTTGATGCCCATAAGTATCTTCTACCACCAACTCACCACCATCATATTCATCTGCACCGGCAATAAAAAGTGTGCATGAAATATCTGTGCGTACATGCGTGCCCGAAATAGCGTGCGTGCGTACAGCGTTGTCAATATGCGCACCAAAGTCCATGCCGTCACGGTATTGGTTAAACAAAGGCGGGTAGATTTTTTTAGGCAAACTTGCAGAAAAAAACAAGGCATTACGGTTAAGTGCTTTGAGTACAATGAGCCTTGCCGCCTCTGCATCGGCTGTAGTTTCTGGCAGCTGAATATTACGTTTAACTTGTGCAGATTGCGTACCCGCTGTTACTTTGCCATCTGTCCAATCAGCTTGAACTAGCAATTGGCGTAATTGTGATAATTCATCCGTATTTAATACTTGTGGTATGTGTAATAGCAATTAAAAACCCTCAAACTTAACAATCTAGAAAACAATTGTAGGGTGGGTTCTTGAACCCACGCAGTTGAGAAAATTCAAGACTGCTTCTAGGCTAAAGCCCCACCTACAAGAAAATGCCATTCGGCACGGGGCGTGCCTCCTACATCAACAGCACATTGCTTTTTGTAGGTGCGACGCCCCGTCGCGAATGCAACCTAACTGAGTCATTGTAGGGCGGATTCAAGAACCTAAACGAATACGGAAAATTGAAACGTTGCAACGCGTGGGTCACAAGTGACCCACCCTACAAAGGCTATTGTGCAAAGTTTTTATTTAAAACTTAAACTCAGTAGTCAATACGGCTGTACGTCTATTACCTGGCACAGTAAACGGGCCGTTATCATAAATTGAGTCGTAATACACTTTATCAAACACGTTTTTAATATTTAAACGTACGGCCCATTTCTTTTCTTCATACGCCACTAGGGCATCCCAACGTGTATAGCCAGGCGCAGTGTTGGGGTCAAACGTGCCTGTTCTAAATGGGCCATTACCTACCGATGTGGCAGAAGCAGCAGGAGTTGGATTATAGCCATAACGCTTGCCTTTAGTTTCAAAGCCGCCGCCAACACGCCATTTATCCGTCACTTTATAAGTGCTAAATGCATTAAATGTCATTGTAGGGGTATTACGCGCGCGTTCGCCTTCAAAACGTGGGTCTGCCACTGTTACCACGTCAGTAGCCGCGTTAATATTGGTGGCAGTTTCTAATATTTTGGCATCCATAAAGGCTAAACCACTAAATATTTCCCAGTTGCTGGTGATGCGTCCTGCAAGTTCAAACTCCAAGCCATTAGTGCGGCGTTTTTTGGTTAAAATGGCTGCGGTTGAATCTAAATCGCCATTGCGTTCATACTCTTTAGTTGTGCTGTAAAGCGCTGTTCTAAACGCTAAATCACCATCTAACAGCATCCATTTTGCACCTAACTCAGTGGTTTCGCCACGCTCTGGAGGCGACGCGCCGCCTGATAGTTGATATAAATCAGCTGTAGGGCTAAAAGCATCGCTGTAGCTTAGGTAGTAATGTGTATCTGAGTTGTAATGGTATGAAAGCCCTGTACGGTAGCTATTTTCACCAAAAGATAAGCTAGGTGATGTTGCGCTTGAATAGCTAGCTCGCAATTCATCGCGGCGTATGCCAAATAGCACATCCCATTTTGGAATAAACTCGATCGTATCTTGTGCATAAAACGAGGTGCTATTACCTGTAAATGTATTAGGCGCAGCGGTTGAAATTACATCTTTATTATATGTGACACCATCTGCGGCAATAGCAGCAGTAAGTGCTGCACCAGTTTGTGTAAATGGCTGGCCTGTTCTGGCATTTAACTGCCTAAGCGTTGTGCGGTATGACTCTTCATGTAAAAACTCAAACCCTGCTAACGCCTGATGTTTCATTTCAAACAAATTAAAGGTGTTAGAAAAATCTGATTGAATAGTTTTAGTATCGTAATCACTAGTACGCGTTTGGTTACCACCCACACTGCCATTAGCACTTGGTGCTAAAAGATTAGACGGCGTTTTTGCCCAGTATTGACGCTCATAATCTGCCACACGTACTTGTGTACGCCATTGCATATCTTTATTAAATTTGTGCGTATAAGTCGCCGTGCTAATAGTGGTTTCACTATCATCAAAGTTGTTGTCTGTGCCGTAAAAAGAACTGCTAGAAAAATTATCAGTGGGACGGCGTGTATTGGTAGCAGTGTTGTTGCCATTACCATTATTAAACGAAACACCATAATCTGGTACATCACGCGTTTTGGTAAATATACGGCTTAATAATAATTCATCATCTGTATTAATACCGAAACCTATGCTACCTGCAATACCTTGGCGGTTTTGCTCTGGGCGATCACCTGTTGTTGGATTCTCGCGCCAATTCTCTTCACCGCGTTGCATCACATTTAGGCGTATGGCAGTGGTATCGTTAAGTTGCTTATTGAAATCACCCGTAAATTGTTTGTAGCCTTGTTCACCTACGCTGGCTGTAACGGTATTTTTATCATTTAATTGTGGTGTTTTACTCACTTGATTAATCACACCACCCGCTTGACCGCGACCAAACAACATGGCGGCAGAGCCACGTAATACATCAATTTGCTCTAAGTTAAATGTCTCACGGTTATATTGGGCAGTATCGCGAATACCATCTAAATAAATATCACCGAACGTATAAAAGCCACGTAAGTTAATGTTATCACCACTACGGCCGCCCTCTGCCGCGTTAAAAGTTAGGCCAGATACATTGCGCAATGCCTCGCGTAGCGAACCTACTTGCTGATCATGCATTAAACTGCGTGTAATAGTAGTGACTGCTTGTGGCACATCATGTGGATCTTGTAATGTTTTGCCCACGCGCGTTTTTGTCGCTTGATAACCATCAGCCACTGGTACTGCACCAGCTTTTACTTCCACCTCTGGCAATTGCTCATTAGCAGTCGCTTCAGTGGTTGTTACTTGCTGTGCCTTTTGTTTAATGGTTTGGGCAACCTCTTCTGCCATTAAGCTCATTGGATAAGCAGTAGTAATAGCGAGTGCAATTAAATTAAATGCTAAGCGCGGCTTTGTATTAAATTCCATATTTCTTCCCATGTAGTAAGATAAGTGAATTAAATTTGGCTGGCTTGCATAATGGGCTGGCTGGCTACTAGATGTTGATTTAAAAAATACTGATTAATTGTAAAAAGTGTTTATTGCAAAGTTATTTTGGTTCGCTCACAAACCCTAGCTTATTCATGCCTGCATTTTGTGCATCTGCCATCACAGTCGCTAACACTTGATAGCGTGTGGATTTATCTGCACGAATTTGCAATTCTGGCTGTGGCTCTACTTTAGCGGCAGCTTCTAGCTTGGCTTTTAAATCAGTCTGATTAAACAGCACATCATTCCAATAGGTTTTCCCATCGGCATCAATTGATAAAGAAATCACTTCAGGTTTTTCTAGTAATGGCTGACTTGTCGCTTGCGGTAAATTAATCTTCACAGCATGTGTAAGCAATGGCGCGGTGATAATAAAAATCACCAATAGTACTAACATCACATCGACTAATGGCGTGGTATTAATTTCAGACATCGGCTGCGTGTGTGTGGCATCCATAAAACCGCCAGATGAGTTGGTGTTCATCATGCTCATGCTGTCACCTCGCGTGAAGTATTTTTGGTTTCGCTTTTAGGGGCATGGATGGGCGCGATTTTAGTATTTACATGAGGTTTTCTAACGTTTAATGGCGCACCAGTAATCAATAAAGTATGCAAATCTTGTGCAAAATAATCTAGCTGTGTGATGATTAAACGGTTTGCACGCACCAAGCCGTTATAAGCCAGCACCGCGGGGATAGCCACTGCCAAGCCGATTGCTGTCATAATCAAAGCCTCACCCACTGGGCCAGCCACTTTATCTAAAGAAGCCTGACCGCTTGCACTAATGTTAGCCAAAGCATGATAAATACCCCACACGGTGCCAAACAACCCAACAAACGGTGCAACACTACCCACCGAAGCTAATACAGATAAACCAACTTCTAGCTGCGCATTGGCTTGCCCAATTGCGCGGCGCATGGTACGTGCAATAAATTCGTCATGACTACATGATTCTTCTAATTTTTTAACTGCATGTGTTTGATGATGTTGCGCAGCTTCTACCGCTTGGTGCGCCAAACGTTCTGCCGCAATATCTGCCGCTTTAATTTGCAAAGCCATTTGTAAGTTAGGCGCTGTCCAAAAAGCTTGTGCATAATCGTTTGTTGCACGTCGTAATTTAAATGCCTGATAAGTTTTAACAATCATAAAATACCAGCTAGCCACTGACATTATTAGCAATATGACGGCTACGGTAATGGAGATAGCGCCCCCTTCCATGATAAAAGCGAGGCTGTTAAATTGGGTTGTGTATTGCATGGTATGTCCTTTTTTTGCTTCTTGTAGCTTTTGGTTTAAGCTTGATTAAATAAAATAGTGTGATTAATTCAAAGAAAACTTAACTGGCACCAGCACGAAGGCACTGAGCGTTTGCCCTGCTTTTTTAGCGGGTATAAACTGCCATTTTTTAACCGCCTCAATTGCAGCGTTATCTAAACGGTCATAGCCACTAGACTTTTCAATCTGTACATTTTCAGCCTCACCATTGGCAGTCACTAACACTTTAAGTAGCACACGTCCCTGCTCTGTATGACGTCTAGAAGCAGTAGGGTAATCTGGTGCTGGATTATTTAAATAAGCCACACCAAAACGTGGTGGCTCTATTTTTTCATCCGATGGTTTTTCCTCAATATGCTTTTTTTCTACTGGCGCCGCTGTTGGCTGCTCTGCTATCTTAGGTTCTACCACGATAGTTTGCTTAATTGGCTCGGGTTCTGCCTCTGCCGCTTGAATTTTTGGCACATCTTGAGCAACTTTTTTAAGCGGCTTAATCATGGGCTTTACTTTAACCACTGTTTTTACTACCGGCTCAGGCTGCTCAATCACTGGCATTAGTGGTGGCGCTGTCGGTGCAATCAGCGTTACCATCATCGGCTTGGCCTCTTTTTTTAAAGGTTTGGGCACCTCTATTTTTTGACTCAATAACACAATCACCATCGCATGTAGAAACAACACTAGCCACAATATTGGCTTGGTATCTAGTAACCATTGTTTGATTTTTTTTTTCGATAACTTGGTAGTCTGATCAACATTAAGCGCTAACATATCAAGTTTATTTTGCTGTGTGCTTCGTGTGGAGGGCTCATCAGCTTGTTGCATGCCTGAATTTATTAAATTTAAACTAGTGGACATTGCCAGTCCTGCGTGGATTAAAATGACTTGGGTCATAGCCATCGCTGGCTACGTTATCTGTGTACAAGCCTTCTATTTGAGTATCTGTTACTTGATTTTTAAACTTTTTATATACGATTAATTTATCGTTAGCTTCTTTTAATACCGCATACAACTGTTCAATTGATTCTGATGCTAATCGCAAACTTATCGCACCAATTTCAAGTTCTGTCACATCACATTCTTCACAGTAAATGACCTTACAACCTTGGTTTTTAGCTAACAAAATGCGGTGACATAAATTATCAGTAGCCATATTCATTTTTCTCATTCCATTAACTTGTTGTTGATTAAAACTGTTTAATGTACTTATTTGGTGAGTAGTAACTTACCTTGCTTAGTAATTCGCAAACGATATTGCTCACCCTGATGCGCTATCATAATTTCGCTAGCCTCATTGAATAATGCAGTTGCCTGGTAACACTTTACTTGTGGCGAAATACTGCCTTGCTTACTATCAACCAAATGGCTGGTTAATAACACGGCGACTAAATCATTCATGTTGTTATTCCATTACTCAATATTTTAAAAAAACTCAAAAAAAGGGGTCGACTTACATGCACAGCCACCTAATCTAATTAAGCTAAATCCAGCAAACTCAAATTAAGTACCCACACAAAGCGACCCTAAAGAGTAGGAGATGCAGTGTTAATGCATTTACAACATCTAGCGCTTGCTTGGTACAAGCACTAAATTCTTTTAGCTAAAGTTTGAAATACAAGCATTAACAATAAGGTCAACACTCGCTGTTTGCTTTTTAATCATTAGATACCTTCTTAATCATTGGATACCTTCAGCTTATTGTTTGGAATCAACAAAAATTTACTACTTAAAATTTAATATAGTTAACTTAACGCAAATGATAATGATTACTATTTGTAAATGCAAGGTTTATTCGTATTTTTAATAAGTTAATTTGAAGGATAAAAAAATTTACATTTTGTTTAATCCAAACCTCATAGTGATTAATCAACAAAATGATTACCTTACATGAATTAAGTTGGCTTATAACTTGACCAAAATCACTCAAAAGGTTAAGGTTTAAGGTTGAATATTTAATGCTTAAACATGACATAACCAATAAGTTAATAGCGCAAGATGTGCAGACTTAGTAATTTTGTTTAATTAAAGCAACAGTGAAAGACTGATGGAATTAAGTTTTATGGAATCAACCGCGACTGACAATATGGCAGATAGCCAAAGCCTCAAGAACATCAATGCAAACCCCACAGTGACGGGCGCAGAGATTCTTATTCGCTGCTTAAACGAAGAGAAAGTCAAGTTTGTCTTTGGTTACCCAGGTGGCGCTGTGCTGCACATATACGATGAAATTTATAAGCAAAATGGCTTTAAGCATATATTAGTTCGCCATGAACAAGCTGCCGTGCATGCAGCCGATGCATTTTCACGCGCCACGGGTGAAGTTGGCGTAGCGCTTGTCACATCTGGCCCTGGTGCTACAAATGCTGTTACAGGAATCGCTACCGCATATATGGATTCAATTCCACTTGTTGTTATTAGCGGTCAGGTGCCCGTTCCTGCTATTGGCATGGATGCTTTTCAAGAAGTAGATATGGTCGGCATCACTCGACCATGCGTTAAACATAATTTTTTGGTGAAAGATGTCAAAGACATCGCAGCCACTATGAAAAAGGCGTTTTATATTGCAGCTAGCGGGCGGCCAGGCCCAGTTGTAGTTGATAT
The DNA here is from genome assembly GCA_043772865.1 of Methylophilaceae bacterium. Classification (GTDB taxonomy): domain Bacteria; phylum Pseudomonadota; class Gammaproteobacteria; order Burkholderiales; family Methylophilaceae; genus JACMMS01. The sequence goes on along the minus strand of JAYVFU010000271.1, from coordinate 15,823 downwards.
TCCTAAAGATATTACGGCACACCTAGCAGAATATATTTATCCAAAAAAAGTAGAAATGCGCTCATACAACCCTGTACTCAAAGGGCATAGCGGCCAAATCAAAAAAGCGGTTAAGTTATTGCTAGAAGCCAAACGCCCGATGATTTACACGGGCGGTGGATTAGTGCTGGGTGATGCATCGCCAGAATTGGTCAAGCTTGCACGCGCATTAAATTACCCTGTCACCAACACTTTGATGGGCTTAGGTGGCTACCCTGCTACTGACAAACAATTTGTTGGCATGTTGGGTATGCATGGTAGTTACGAAGCTAATATGGCCATGCAAAACTGTGATGTTTTAATTGCAGTTGGCGCACGTTTTGATGACCGTGTTATTGGCAACCCTGGCAATTTTCAAACTAAAGACCGCACGATTATTCATATTGATGTCGATCCATCCAGTATTTCTAAACGCGTTAAAGTAGATGTGCCGATTGTTGGGCATGTACAAAGCGTATTGCGCGAAATGAATGAGATTTTAACGCTAGAAAACAAGCAAATTAATATTACTGACTGGTGGAAACAAATTGACGAGTGGCGCGCTGTTAAATCTATGGTTTATCAACAATCAACTGAATTTATTAAACCGCAATACGTCATTGAAAAACTCTGGGAAGTGACCAAAGGCAATGCCTACGTCACGTCTGACGTTGGCCAACACCAAATGTGGGCAGCGCAATATTATAAGTTCGATCAACCACGTCGCTGGATAAACTCTGGTGGCCTAGGCACCATGGGCGTTGGCTTGCCTTATGCTATGGGTTGTCAATTCGCAGATAAACATGCGCAAGTCGCTTGTGTAACAGGTGAAGGCAGTATTCAGATGAATATTCAAGAGCTTTCAACGTGTGCGCAATATGGTTTACCCATTAAAGTCATTTTGCTCAACAATCGCTATTTGGGCATGGTGCGTCAATGGCAAGAGTTTTTCTACGAAAATCGCTATTCAGAATCCTATATGGATAGCTTGCCTGACTTCGTTAAGCTAGCTGAATCCTATGGTCATGTAGGTATGCAAATTACTAATCCTGCAGATGTTGAAAGTGCATTAGTTAAGGCATTTAGTCCAGAATTAAAAGATCGATTTGTGTTTATGGACTTTATTACAGACCAGAGTGAAAATGTGTTTCCTATGATTCCAAATGGCGCAGGCTTGGCTGAAATGATTTTAGGTAAAGAACAAAAATTAGTCGATAACCATACGAGAGAGGAAGATTAAATGAAGCATATTATCTCTCTACTGATGGAAAATGAGGCGGGTGCTTTATCGCGCGTAGCAGGTTTGTTTTCAGCACGTGCTTATAACATTGAATCACTCACCGTTGCACCGACTGAAGACCCAACTTTATCACGCATGACCATTGTCACATCAGGTTCAGATGAAGTGATTGAACAAATCATTAAACAGCTTAATAAGCTCATTGATGTGGTCAAAGTGCTAGATTTAAACGAGGGTAAATTCATTGAACGCGAACTTATGCTGGTGAAAGTCAAAGCCACTGGTGGGTTTCGCGAAGAAATGAAGCGTATGTGTGATATTTTTCGTGGCCGCATTATCGATGTAGCAGACGGCAGTTTTACAATTGAGCTTACAGGGTCTGGCAACAAACTAGATGCTTTTATCGAAAGCTTAGATAAATCTGCGATTTTAGAAACGGTGCGCACAGGCGCATCGGGTATTGGTCGTGGCGACAGAATACTTAAAGTTTAATTTGGGCGTTTTATAAATTCAACTTTCGTCGTTACACGGCGTTGCTCATAAAAAATAACTCCTTACATATCATGTATATGTGGCGTCATTATTTTTTAATCGCGCCTTGTTTAACTTAGAAATTTAAATTTATAAAGACACCCATTTAAGATACATATTTTAAAAGTACTATTTTTAGAGGAAAAGAAATGAAAGTTTATTACGACAAAGACGCAGACCTGAGCATTATTAAAGCTAAAAAAGTAACCATCGTTGGTTACGGCTCACAAGGCCATGCGCACGCAGCCAACCTTAAAGATAGTGGAGTAAGCGTCACCATTGGTTTACGTAGCGGCGGCAGTTCATGGGCAAAAGCCGTGAATGCAGGTCACAATGTGTTAGAAATCACTGAATCAGTCAAAGATGCTGATGTCGTGATGTTGTTATTACCTGACGAAACAATGGCACAAATTTACGCTGCTGAAGTTGAAGGTAAAATGAAAAAAGGCGCAGCTTTGGCTTTTGCACATGGTTTTAATGTGCATTACAACCAAATAGTGCCGCATAAAGATTTAGATGTGATTATGATCGCACCTAAAGGCCCTGGCCATACCGTGCGTTCAGAATATCTAAAAGGCGGCGGTGTACCATCACTTATCGCTGTATATCAAGATGCTTCAGGCAAAGCCAAAGATGTTGCCTTATCTTATGCAGCAGCTAACGGCGGCACTAAAGGTGGCGTCATTGAAACTAACTTCCGCGAAGAAACTGAAACAGACTTATTTGGCGAACAAGCCGTATTATGCGGCGGCGCGGTCGAGTTAGTCAAAGCTGGCTTCGAAACTTTAACTGAAGCGGGTTATGCGCCAGAAATGGCCTATTTTGAGTGCCTACATGAGCTTAAATTGATTGTAGATTTAATGTACGAAGGCGGCATTGCCAACATGAACTATTCCATTTCGAACAATGCAGAATACGGCGAATACGTGACTGGCAACCGCGTCATTAACACACAAGCTCGTGCGGCAATGAAAGAATGTTTAGCTAATATTCAAAATGGTAGCTACGCAAAACAATTCATTTTAGAAGGTCGTACTAACTACCCAGAAATGACAGCACGTCGTCGTTTAAATGCAGAACATCCAATTGAGCTTGTAGGCGGCCAACTACGTGCCATGATGCCTTGGATTGGTAAAAACAAATTAGTCGATCAATCTAAAAATTAATTTAGCACTACTCACTGGTTGTCATTAAGGGCGGGGAAACTGACTAAGTCAGTCACCTGCCCTTTTACTTAGATATTGCAGGTGAGTATTTTTAGAAACCTTTGTTCAAGGAATTTTAACCTTAAAAACTTACAACCACGTCATCCTCGCGAAAGCGAGGATCCATCAAAGTATTAGAACAAAATGGATTCCCGCTTTCGCGGGAATGACGAAATTTGATGCTTTATTAAAAACGGAGTCAGCTTACGCCTCATGTACAGCTCTCACTAAGCTAACAAACTTTAAACTAACAACCTTTGATCTGAAATCCCTAATAAGGAAAAACCCATGCGCCTAGCTGTAATCATGCAATACCTAATTCCCAAGCAAGCCATCACCATACTTGCTGGTAAGTTTGCAAACAAAAAAGCCGGCACACTCACTACAAAAACCATCGCATGGTTCATTAAACGCTATCAAGTTAATATGAGCGAAGCGGCTAACTCAAACATCACAAGTTATAGCACTTTTAACGAATTTTTTACACGCCCCTTACGGGCAAATGCCAGACCATTAGCCACAGCAGCCTATATATGCCCAGTAGATGGCGCCATCAGTCAATTGGGAGCGATTGAAAAAGATCAAATATATCAAGCAAAAGGCCACACCTATTCAACAACTGCATTAGTGGGCGGCGATAAAGCTTTAGCAGCAAAGTTTGATCATGGCAGTTTTGCTTGTATCTACTTAAGCCCAAAAGACTATCACCGCATTCACATGCCTTGTGACGGTACTTTAAAAAATATGATTTACGTGCCAGGAGATTTATTTTCAGTAAACCCAACTACCGCACAAGGTGTACCCGGATTATTTGCGCGAAATGAACGAGTGGTTTGTGAGTTTGAATCGGCTAATGGGGCATTTGTAATGGTGTTGGTTGGCGCCACCATTGTTGGCAGCATGGCAACGGTTTGGCATGATGCCGGTAATGGCATCATCAACCTGCCACACAATGGTAAAACCAAAGTTTGGAATTACAATGACAAAAACATTAATCTAAAACAAGGTGAAGAGATGGGCAGATTCTTACTAGGTTCTACCGTAATTATGTTGTTTGAAAAGAATGCGCTGCAATTTAATGCCGATTGGCAACCAGCAAAAGTAATAAAGCTAGGTGAACTAATGTCTACTATCGCCTAGCAAGAAATGACAGAGTAAAAAAACTTAACACCTATCTAACGTCTTGAATCTATATCAATTATTTCTATAAATTCAGCATTCTTAGCATCTAACACAGCAGTCATTACTTTAAAAGAATGTAAAATTGGTAGATACAAAAAGTTAACTTCAGGTCGTTTTTGTGACTTTAAGAAGTCATCAATTACACGCCCTGCTTTTAAAGAGATTTTACGCAAACTAGATAAAGGTTTGGCATTGATTAAAACATTATCACGCTGGCTGTCATATTCGATATAGAGTTTTGGAAATACATTCCAGTCCTCACCATTTAGGGCTGCAAATACCAGCTCCTCTTTTTCTTTAAGATTAGCACTTCCAATAGAATCGACAAGTACAGGTCCAGTGAAAGACAAACTCCTCAATTCCGGCTTATTAGCTAGAGCAATTCTTTCATCCTTTAATTCAGAAGCTAAAGTAAACTTAAACATATCTTTTTCAAATACGTTAAATACTGGGCGTGATTGAAAAACAACAATTACAGTGTAAACCAGTGCTGCAATTTGTAAAATTATGATTACGCTCAAATCAAACTTTAACTCCTTTTTTTTCATTATAAACCACAAGCGTAAGCAATGGACCTGAACAAATATCTACACACATCAAGATAAAGTAGATACTGCCAACTCCTAATAACTTATAATATCCGTTTGAATACCAGATACCAAATACAAATACCAGCATGATTAATGCTATTAAAACACTAAATGTAAAATGTATTCCAGCAGCTTTGTACCTAGTCATTACTCACTAATAGTCAATTTAAAAAATTCAACATAAGTTTATAAACCTTTTTGCTTGTGCACATTATTATGCAAATGCCCAGCCAGTTCATTAAGTGCCGATTTATATACATCACGCTTAAACTCAATCACATCTTCTAGTGGCACCCAATAATCATTCCAGCGCCACGCATCAAATTCTGGGTGAGTGCTAGCACGCAAAGAAACATCAGTATCGCGACCCACCATGCGCAACAAATACCATATTTGCTTTTGACCACGATAACTACCACGCCACTCACGCTTAATCCAGCTCGTTGGCACTTCATAACGTAACCAATCGCGTGTACGTCCTAATATTTCAACATGTTCTGGTTTTAAGCCGACTTCTTCCATCAATTCGCGGTACATGGCTTGCTCTGGGCTTTCGCCATGCTTAATTCCACCTTGCGGAAACTGCCAAGCATGCTCGCGAATACGCTTACCCCAAAACACTTGGTTGCTGGCATTGCATATAATAATGCCCACATTGGGGCGAAACCCATCTCGATCTAACATAGCTATTTACTGCCTAATATATTTAATATGATTTTTTCATATTTTACGCACTATTGAAAGCTGTCATTTAGATATCCCGCTATTTTTGCACCAAAAATAGGCGTAATGCTGATTAATCTAATTAGTCAACGCATTACAAAATAAAGCGTTTTAAAGCGAGCATGTGCATTACGCGCGAAGTCATTTATAATGTTTAGTAGTAATTGTTTACTTAGTTATTTTATTGGAGAGCCTTAAATGGATAAGTTAGGAATGAATAAATTTTTTGCATTAATGGTATTAGCGGCATTGCCGCTAACTGCATCGGCACATGGCCCATCACCACAAAAAGTAGAAAAAACCATTGTTATTAAAGCATCACCCGCTAAAGTTTGGGCAATTGTTAAAGATTTTGGTCACTTAGAAACTTGGTTACCGCCAGTAGCAAGCACTAAGTTAGAAACCAAAAAAGATGAAGATGGTGTAGAAGGTATTTATCGCACACTTACCCTAAAAGATGGTGGCGTGATTAACGAGCATCTAAAAAGTAGTGATGATGCCGCAATGAAACTCAAATATGAAATCGTTGGTGGTATAGCGCCAGTTAAAGATTACAACTCAACCATTGCTGTAACAGCTGGCCCTGACGCTGGTGAAACCACAGTGACCTGGACAGGTAGATTTTACCGTTTATACAGCTTAAACCCGCCTATTCCAGCGGGTCAAGATGATGAAACAGCGATTAAGTTTGTAAACGCTGTGTACGATGCAGGCTTACCTACCCTTAAAAAGGTAGCCGAAGACTCAAAGTAACAACTACGAAATCTGGCATGGCTTCAACGGGCAAAAAACCTTGGTGGAAGTTTTGGTAATTCAGTTCTTTAAATGAATTGAATATTTAATATAACCAAAATTGGCACGTTGAACCCTAAAGTGACAAAGTTTGTCAGTTAGATTTTAAAAAAAGCGGGTTTATAGCCCGCTTTTTTACGTCTAAGCATTACCAAACTCAAAACAAATTCAAAATAAAAATTTATTATCCAATTAAATCAATTAGTTAAAAATTTATTAAGTGAGCTGGCACAGCCGTTGCTAGATTCTATTCAAGCACTGAAAACAAACAACAGTGTGTAAACACTATTTTTTAATTTAAGGATAAATAAAATGAAAAAAATTCAAAAAGGTTTTACGTTAATCGAGTTAATGATTGTAGTAGCGATTATTGGTATCTTGGCAGCGATTGCAATTCCACAATATAGTAACTACATATCTAGAACCAATGCCGCAGCTACTGTAGCAGAGCTAGCCTCACTTAAAACTTCTATTGGTTTGTGTGCGCAAGAAGCAGGCGGCATCTTAACAAATTGTAGTGGTGGCGCTAACGGCGTGCCTACTCCAACTGCAACGAAAAATGTAGTAGGTCCTGTAGTAACAGCTGGTGTTGTTACGGGCACTAGTGCAGCAACAACTGCTGCTAATGCGGCAATGACTTTCACAATGACTCCTTCTTTTACAGCAGGTGAGTCGGCAATGAAATGGACTTTAAAAACTGGCGGTACTATTTGTGATGATACCCGTGGCATTAAGTCAAGCAACCCTTTATGTGTTTAGTAAGTAGATAAAATTAAAGCCCTTAATCTTAAGGGCTTTTTTTATTTCTAATGAGGAAATAAAATGAGAAAAATTCAAAAAGGCTTTACGTTAATTGAATTGATGATCGTTGTTGCAATTATCGGCATCTTGGCTGCTATTGCAGTACCTCAATATAAAAATTATATTTCCAGAAGTAACGCAGCCGCTACTGTGGCTGAATTAGCCTCATTAAAAACCTCTATTGGAGTATGTGCCACAGAAGCTAGTGGCATTTTAACCAATTGTAGCGGTGGTACTAATGGAGTACCTATACCTACCGCAACTAGAAACTTAGTAGGTCCTGTAGTAACAAGTGGTGTAGTAACTGGTACTAGTGCTGCAACCACATCTGCAAATGTGCCAATGACCTTTACATTGAGACCTACTTTAACATTTGGTCAATCATCAATCATATGGAGCTTAAAAACAGGCGGCAATATATGTGAAGATGAAAGAGGTGTTAAAACTACAAACCCACTATGTGTTTAGTGTTTAAATTACTTAACTTAAAAAATAATTATTTATAGGTGCTACATGACTAGATTAAAAGCCGCAGGCATTCATTTAATGCTCAGTTTTTTAATAGTAATTACAGTACTATCGATCATGTTTTTTTTGTGGTTTCCTGGTGAATATTTTGAGCTAATGGGTGGCAAAAAATTAATTACTTTAATCGGATTTGTGGACGTATTTCTTGGCCCACTACTAACTTTCGTAGTATTCAAATCTGAAAAAATGAGTTTAAAATTTGATTTGGCTTGCATCGGAGTGGTCCAAATTGCCGCGCTCTTATACGGCACATATGTAATGTTTGAAGCAAGACCAGTTTTCACAGTATTTAATAAAGATAAATTTCAAATATCAGCTGTTGTAGATATCACTCCAGAAGAGTTATCTAAAGCTAAAAATCCAAATTGGAAAAGATTTTCTATTACTGGACCTGAGTTGGTTGGTATTGGAACACCAGACAAAAAAGATAAAAAAGAAACCATGTTTGCATTACAGGAAAGTGCAGATGCTTACAGATATCCCAGACTTTACGGGCCATACGAAAAGCATTTGGAAGAAGTTGTTAAATCTGGAAAATCACTTTCAAGTTTATCTAAAGTGAGTGATAGAAACAAGATAATAGTAAATAAATTTATCACTAAAAGTGGTCTTAAAGAAAATGATTTCTTGTTCTTACCCATTTCTTCAGAGCTTGCTGAGATGAGTGCAATAGTCAATGCAAAAACTGGTGAATTTATTGAAATTGTAGATGCTAAACAAATAAATACTAGATAAGTCAGTTATTACGTGGGTTGGTTTATGTAAGCATTCTGCTTTTCAGAGCAGATAAATATTAAGTTTAGTTATCCGCTCCGTAACCCACCATCCAATACTTCAGCCTTAACCCCATATTGCGCCAAAATAAAAGCTGCTGTCGCACTTCTTCTGCCTGTTTGGCAGTATGCGATATATTCTTGGGCTTTAGTTTGATTGAGTATTGGCACTAAATTACGCAATTCATTGAGCGGTGCATTAATCGCTGATTTAAGATGATTAAATTCAAACTCTGATGGAAAGCGTACATCTAGCCAAAGGGCTCCACTGCTCACTTTCTTTTGTGCATCGACCATGCTGATAGTGTTAACGATGGGGGCTTTAAGTAGCTCAATAAAATCTGTTTTGTTAAGGCGCAATAGTTCGCCCGATGTTTTCATGGTAACAGTCGCATTACGTTTGGTATCTGAAACCAATGCTTCTTCACCAAAGGCGCTGCCTGCTTGTAGCTCCGCCAACATTAACTGCTCGCCTTCTTTTTCACGGGTGACAATGGCTGTACCGCTTTCTATTAAGTAATAGTAGTCACCTTCTGCGCCTTGCCTGATAATAGTTTGGTCTGCGGTTACGCGAACAGGCACCATGCGTTTAAACATTTGCTCGATATTAGCGGGTGGTAATTGACTAAATACGCCATTTTGTAATTGTGCTGCACTAAAAATACTGGTGTCACTCATCCAAGTGGCGGTTGAGCGTACCGCTTGAAGGCCAGCACTATCAATAGGTGTTGAGTTTTCTGTATTTGCGGCCTCGTTGCTGGATAGCTGATCGCTGGATAGCTGGTCCCATGTCATCATAATATCCAGCAAATCTTCATCAATGCGCACTACTTCAATAGGCGTGAGTGCTCGTGTATATTTAATAGGGCGCTGGCCAGCGTTGATTGGATATTGCGCTTGGTTTGTACCCGCTTTTAAAATAGCTTTGGTTCCATCTTTATAGCGCACACCAAGCTCACCTTTAACTAAGTAAATCGATTGTGCAATTTGTGTGCTCATCCGCATGGGATCTAAATTCTCACTGATGGCTTCTACAATACATATGGATGCCAATTCATTGAGTCGCCCTAATGTGAGCCGTGATAAAGGCTCAAACTGTTGTAGCATTACTAAATTTTTGGCGGTATCTTCAAGTGATATTTTTGTAGTGTTAGTTTTTGTCATGACTGCATTCTTTCAATACTTTTTCTTTTTTATTGACTCATCGAGACTTTTGCATAAATAATTATTTAATTAAAAACCCACTACTTTAGTCACTCCCTTATGCGACTTTGGAGATGCGTTAGCATTTAGCAAATCAGAGTGTTATTGTGGAGCGAACACAGAACCCTTTTCAATCGTCTCTTAAATGGATCCCCGCTTTCGCGAGGATGACGAAATGGTGATTGTTAAGGCGTTTAATAAATTAGTGCTGATTTGCAATATATATAAAGTGTTTTTATAAACTAAATTCCTGATTATTCATTAGCGCAGTACAAGTACGATTGACCGAACTACTCATTATTTCTTGCAAAATAACCTGGCTATCAATAGGCTTTAAATGCGTAATAAATACTTCTGCCGCTACTGTGAGCTTATCTAAATCATCCGCCAACGTAGATGGACACAGGTGCTTGGACACTTTAGCAAGCTCAAGTTCACTATCACTAAATGCGGTTTCAATGAGTATATATTTAAGGTTCTCAATTTTGTTAACTACTGCCCAAAGCGCATCACAACTTGTGGTATCGCCAGTAAATACCAAGCTATTGGCGCCGCTGTTAATTTGATAACCCACCGCTGGCACTACATGATTAGCTGGCAATACGGTAATGGTGGTTTCGCCTAAATTAATAGACTGTGCTAAAGCAATTTCTTCGTACTTTAAAAAAGGCTCGATTTCATTAGGTATGGCATTGAAATCTGGCCAAATAATCCAGTTAAATATGTGTTGTTTTAATGCGGCTATGGTCTCTTTTGTAGCATAAACAGTCACTGGATTTGGCCGCATTCCTATGACGGTATCTAACAAAAATGGGATGCAGGCAATATGGTCTAAGTGAGAGTGCGTTACAAAAATATGGTCAATTTTAAGCAACTGCTCCATGCTTAAATCACCCACACCTGTACCTGCATCAATCAAAATATTGTCGTCAACCAGTAATGAGGTCGTCCGCAATTTATCGCCTATGCCACCACTGCAACCTAAAACTTTAACTTTCATCGCTCTACCCTACCCCTAACACCAATACTGATTAACTTTTGTTATCGGCACCTATTACGTATTCATTATGCTGCTATGCGATTTAAAATTGCACGTTAATTGCTAGCATAGCTTAAAATGTCATATGTATGACTTTTTAACTCTTTACCTAAGCTAAAAATGAAACCTCCCATAGAAGTCAATACGCAAAATAAATGTGATGCCAGCGTTATTTGGTTGCACGGCTTGGGTGCTGATGGTCACGATTTTGAGCCAGTGGCGCATGCGCTAAATTTACCTAATGTACGTTTTATTTTACCTAATGCGCCGCAAAGAGCGGTTACCATTAATAACGGGCATGTCATGCCTGCTTGGTATGACATCGTGAGCTTAAACCAAAGTGGCGTGGAAGACGAAACAGGCATTAAAGCGTCGCAACACATTGTTGAGCAACTGATTGCGCAGGAAGTTGCGCACGGCATTGCGCCTCACCGCATCGTGATTGCTGGTTTTTCCCAAGGTGGAGCGATTGCATTGCATACCGCACTGCGCCACCCCCAAACATTGGCAGGCATTTTAGCGTTATCTGCTTATTTACCACTGAAAAACAAATTAACAAGCGAAGCTAATATCGCTAATAAAAACATTCCTATTTTTATGGCGCATGGCAAGTTTGATGAAGTGATAAAAATAAGCACGGCAATGACTTCACGCGAAACTTTAGTTGCAGCTTATCCGCAATTAAGTTGGCACGAATACGCCATGGCACATTCGGTAACACAAGAAGAGATTGCGGATATTCGTACTTTTTTAATGAAAATATTTCAAGTAAATAATTAGAGATTTGTTAAAATGTTGTATAGTTTTTGAAGTTTCCAACCAATAGTTAATAAACAATACTGTATAAAATAATTTATGTCTAAAACTAAAAGCGCAACAGCCAAACCTAGCATTGACCAGCAACCCAGCCTTGATTTTTCATATGAAAACTCAATAGCCGAGCTTGAAACCATCGTCAGCCAAATGGAAACTGGGCAATTAGCATTAGCTGATTCGCTTGATGCTTACAAGCGCGGCACGGCTTTACTGCAAGTATGCCAGCAAGCTTTATCGGCTGTAGAACAACAAGTACGCGTTTTAACTGAATCCAATAAACTTGAGGCATTGAAACCATATGAATAGTGTGGAGCTTGATCCATCTGCGATACCGCTGCTAGAGCCATTGGTTGTTAACCCTGTGCAATTAGTTCCTTTGGACCAACCTGATGCCAATGAAAATGAGGCATTTGCAACCTGGACAAGTAACCGACAAAATCGTATGGAGCAGGTGTTGGATAAGCATTTGCCAGCCCAAAATATTGCACCAGAAAAGCTACATGAAGCCATGCGTTATGCTGTTTTAGGCGGTGGTAAACGCGTACGTGCATTATTAGCTTATGCTGCGGGTGAATTTTGTGGTGCAGCGATGTCTGCAGTAGATGTGCCCGCCGCTGCTGTTGAGCTGATTCATGCTTACTCTTTAGTACACGATGATTTGCCTTGCATGGATGATGATGACTTACGTCGCGGCAAGCCATCCACCCATATTCAATTTGATGAAGCTACCGCATTGCTAGCAGGCGATGCATTACAAAGCTTGGCTTTCTTATTAATCTCTCAAGACTCCATATTAAAATCAGCGGGGCAAAAAGTGCAAATGTTGCATATTTTGTCACTGGCCAGTGGTTCACGCGGCATGGCTGGCGGCCAAGCGATTGACTTGGCTAGTACTGGGTTACCGCTGGCACGTGAAGAGCTTGAGCATATGCATATACACAAAACGGGGGCACTGATTCGTGCCGCTACTTTATTAGGCGCATATAGTCAATTGCATGTTGACCCCGATAAAATTAAAGCAGTAGATCACTTTTCAAAATCCATAGGTTTGGCGTTTCAAGTTGTGGATGATATTTTGGATGCTGAAGCAGACACTGCAACTTTAGGAAAAACAGCTAATAAAGATGCAGATAATAATAAATCCACTTATGTGACTATTTTAGGGCTACGTGCTGCTAAACAATTAGCTAAAGAACTACATGAAAACGCACTAGCTGCGCTATCATTTTATGGGGCTGAAGCTGACCGCTTACGAGAAATTGCGCAATACATCATTCAACGTAGCTATTAAACATCAAGCCATTAACGCCCAGACTAATGATGAGTTTTACAATTTGCTTGTTTTATCATTAGCCCACTAGCCAAAAAGCCCCAAAGTATTTATGACCTCACTGTTAAACAGTATTAATTCGCCCCAAGATTTACGTAAACTTAATCGTACACAATTGACGGATTTAGCCGCTGAACTGCGCAGTTTTTTAATTGAAAGTGTTGCACAAACCGGTGGGCATTTGGCTTCTAACTTGGGTGTGGTAGAGCTTACCATTGCACTGCATTATGCGTTTAATACCCCTGATGATCGTTTAGTATGGGATGTCGGGCATCAAACTTATCCGCACAAGATACTCACAGGCCGCCGTGCGGCCATGAAAAACTTACGCAAACCCAATGGTATTGCTGGCTTTCCACGCCGCTGTGAAAGTGAATATGATACCTTTGGCACTGGCCACTCAAGTACATCGATTTCAGCCGCGCTGGGTATGGCTGTTGCTGCAAAAACACAAGGGTTAGATCGCCATGCTGTAGCGATTATTGGTGATGGTGCAATGACCGCTGGCATGGCATTTGAGGCGCTGAATAATGCGGGCGATATGGATGCCAACCTATTAGTCGTGCTTAACGACAACGATATGTCTATCTCAAATAATGTAGGGGCACTCAATAATTATTTAGCCAAAATACTTTCTGGCAAGTTATATGAGAACATGCGGCGCTCTGGCAAAAAAGTGTTATCTGCAGTGCCACCTGTGATGGAATTTGCCAAGCGCGCCGAGGAGCATGTAAAAGGCATGATGACGCCTGGCGCCCTCTTTGAAGCATTAGGCTTTAATTATATAGGTCCAATCGATGGCCATGATATTGATGTTCTAACGACGACGCTCGCCAATATCCGGCAACTTAAGGGTGCGCAACTGCTGCATATTGTGACGCAAAAAGGTAAAGGCTTTATACCAGCAGAAGACAATCCCAATAAATTTCATGGCGTGGGTAAATTTAACCCCTATGATGGCAGTGCATTAACAGCAAAAACTGTAATGGCTAAAACCTATACACAGGTTTTTTCTGATTGGTTAGTAGATATGGCCCAATTAGACGAGCGTTTAGTCGCTATTACACCAGCCATGTGCGATGGTTCTGGTTTGAATGCGTTTGCGGAAAAATATCCGCTACGCTATTTTGATGTAGGTATTGCAGAACAGCATGCGCTTACCTTTGCCGCTGGTCTAGCTTGTGATGGATTAAAGCCAGTAGTCGCAATTTATAGCACATTTTTACAACGCGCCTACGATCAGCTTATTCATGATATTGCATTACAGAACTTACCTGTTATGTTTGCGATTGACCGTGCAGGCTTAGTAGGTGCCGATGGGCCTACCCATGCAGGTAGTTTTGATTTAAGTTTTTTAAGATGCATCCCTAACATCATGATCATGTCACCATCTGACGAAAATGAATGCCGTCAAATGTTATATACAGGCTTTCAATATAATGGCGTTAGTGCAATTAGATATCCACGTGGAGCAGGCAATGGCTCAACTATCCAACAACAAATGCAAGCGTTGACCATAGGTAAAGCAGAAATTAGACGTCATGGACTAAATGTCGCCATATTAGCGTTTGGTAGTATGTTACACGCCAGCCTGCAAGCAGGTGATGCTTTAAATGCTAGCGTGATTAATATGCGCTTTGTAAAACCGCTCGATACTGCGCTCATAACTGAACTGGCAAAAACGCACACCATGATAGTCACCGTTGAGGAAAATGCGCTGATGGGCGGCGCAGGTGCAGCGGTGCTAGAGGCCTTGCAAACATTACAAATATGCGTTAAAACCTTATGTTTAGGCTTACCAGATCGCTTTTTAGAGCATGGTGTACACGAAACTATGCTGAGTGAATGCGGTCTAGATGTTAATGGTATTGTAAGTTCGATTAAACAAGTGCTTAATTCTGGTGTATCAGTAGTTACTTAATTAAATAAATTATCACCTTTTTATTAATCATAGCTTTACAAATCACAGCAATAAGAACTTTCAATTAGCCACTTGAAAAACCGAGTTGTATACTCAATTATTAGTTATTAAATCAAAAATTTAGCTAGGTAAAAGCCGAGAAAAATATGAACCAACCAACTCTACCCAATGTAATTGAAGATGTTCAAAATACCATTGATGTACGTCACATTGCGATTGACAAAGTAGGTATTAAATCAATTCGTCATCCTGTTTTAGTTAAAGATAAATCTGGCGGTGAACAGCACACAGTGGCTATGTTTAATATGTATGTGCATTTGCCACAGCAGTTCAAAGGCACACATATGTCGCGCTTTGTTGAGATTCTCAACATGAATGAAAAAGCCATTTCAATAGATTCGTTTGAAAGTATTTTGCGCCAAATGGTCAGCCGGTTAGAGGCTGAGTCTGGTCATGTGGAGATGACTTTTCCTTACTTTGTTAATAAATCTGCACCTATTTCTGGTGTAAAAAGTTTACTGGACTATGAAGTGACTTTTATTGGTGAAATCAAAAATGGTCAGTTTAATATTACGGTTAAAGTACTAGTACCAGTGACTAGCCTTTGCCCATGCAGTAAAAAAATCTCCGACTATGGCGCGCATAATCAACGTTCACATGTGACTGTCACTGCTGTAATAAATGACTTTATTTGGATTGAAGACATCATTAATCTGGTAGAAAAACAAGCATCATGTGAGCTTTATGGTTTGCTAAAACGCCCAGATGAGAAATTTGTAACTGAGCGTGCTTACGATAATCCAAAATTTGTAGAAGATATGGTGCGTGATGTTGCAGCACAGCTTAATGCCGAAACCCGCATCGATGCTTATATTGTGGAAAGTGAAAACTTTGAAAGTATTCACAATCACTCTGCTTATGCATTAATTGAAAAAGACAAACGCATTCAATAAAGTTTGGCTTAAAGTAATGTTTGGTTTGTAGGAGTTGTAATACAACTCCTACAAAGTTAACAAAGCTAATATTTTTTTGTTAGGGTTAATGCTATACCCTCATGCTTCATATTCAATCGCGTTAATGCACTATTACCCATCAACACTTCCTGCGGAAAACCTCCTTCAATCACAACAG
>JAYVFU010000270.1:0-2535 GCA_043772865.1 Methylophilaceae bacterium | reverse complement strand
GGTGTGGTTACTAATGGGTTATTTGCTGCAAGACCAGCCAATGTGTTACTGCTGGCGACGGCGGATGGTGTAAAGACTTACAAGAAATAAGTCTTTTTATATATAAAACAATGCCTCTACAAGCCAATATCCATGCGGATTGCAGAGGCATTGTTTTATAACTTAACAACATAAGGATTGTTTACTAACTCAGCCATTTCTGGCCCTTTGTAATAAGGTTTTATAAAAATTAACTTTCTTTCTGTTAGATTTAGACCGAACGGTTGGTTTCGCCAGTGACCTCTAACTATAAAGCGAACGGCATAATCACTGAAGTTCGCTGGCTGGTTTGTAGATGAATCTAGTAATCCACGCTTCGTAATATATATAGGATGTACATTTTCTCCTACAGACTGAAAATTTAGTGCGGACTCTTTTTTAGCTAATTGTTTTGTTTTCTTAGATTTTAATTTTGACTTAATGGAATTGGCATGCGTAATTGCCATTTCTCTGCCAGATACACGCGTTATTATGTCTGGGTCATTTGATGAAAGATAAAGAACAGAGTTAAGCACAAGGCGAAATAAAGCTAAACCATCTGTGTAGAACTCTTCATCTGTAGTGGTTCTATACTCGCCATTTGCTGATAAGCGGATCCCAACGCCATCAGTATCGCCAAGTGCCTCCCAATCTGTATTGAGTGACTTCTCAACTTTCCATCCAGGACGGATAGCAATCTCACGCTTAATATAAAAACTACATTGATCACCACACCAGTGATAAATACCCATAAGTAATTTGCTATCTCCACCAGTGGTTGTATCTGTTAGTTTTGTTATATAAACTGAAACTGGGTATAGCAAATCAGCAGGCGTTGCTTGTATTTTTAAAAAAGAAAAAGCTGTTTCCACTACTGATGGCGCAGAGTACACAAATAGACAGCTATCAAATGGAAGTTTTAGCAATTCCGAATCAACACTCAATTCAGTTGCAAGAAGATGGTCGCATATGTTGCAATGGAAAAAGAATGCTTTACGACCAAACAACTCAAAATTAAGTATATTGTGGTAATCTGCAACAACAGCATTAAGAAGTAGTTCTGTTTGGGGTAATTGTCTTGCTACGGGGATAATTTCCTCAATTGATAAGCCTGTTGATGCTGCAATATCTTGTATAGTGGCACTTACAATAACATCCGCATATGCAGACAAATTTTCATCAG
Organism: Methylophilaceae bacterium; assembly: GCA_043772865.1. Lineage (GTDB taxonomy): Bacteria > Pseudomonadota > Gammaproteobacteria > Burkholderiales > Methylophilaceae > JACMMS01. The sequence goes on along the minus strand of JAYVFU010000270.1, from coordinate 1,334 downwards.
AAAAATCGTCTACTGATGCAATTGGCAGACTAGCGCTGCTACCGAGTATATAGGTAATGTCTTTTTGAATGAATTCCCACATCTGTGGGCGATTTTTCAGAACTCTATCGTAATGAGTGAGTGGGAGTTTTGTTTTATTGTTGTTATCCACGGAATATCCTCTTGTTTAATCTGTATTTTCGTTTTCTATAAATACTGCATAAACCTAATGTGCTTAGACATCAATTGAAAATTAGCTTTTCTCAGGCACATACCCACTCGCCGTATCCGCGCCATCACCAAAAAAGTACTTCTCGGTTTGCTCGCTCAAATACTTACGTGCGCTCGGGTCGGCTAAACTTAGGCGATTTTCGTTTACCAGCATGGTTTGTTGTTTTAGCCAGGCTGCCCACGCTTCTTTACTCACGTTTAAGTAGATTTTTTTGCCAAGTTCGCCTGGGTAGGGGGGGAAGTCCATGCCGTCTAACTCTTTGCCTAATTTGATACAGTTTACGGTGCGTGCCATTTGCTTAACCTTTAATCTTAAAAACAACATGATACATCATGTTAAAATCAAGGTTAATGAAAATTATGCTGCTTTTCCCCCGTAACCGTAAAGGTCATCCCCACAGAATATATCTGCTAAAGCAGATTATTCATGTGTGAAAGGCGGGGATCCATTGGTTTTTGTAACTAAATTCAAGCTGGATTCTTTCGCTACGCTCAGAATGACGGTGTGGAAGTGGTATGGTTTTAACAAAGCTTAAATATTAAGAAAGTAAAAAATGGAAAGCCCATTCAAAAGTAAAAACGGTTTAGAGCGCATCGCTAAGGCGCTTGGATACTCGCTAGCAGGTTTAAAGTTGGCTTACCAGCACGAGGCGGCGATTCGTCAAGAAACTTGGCTAATGGTAGTGTTGGTTCCGCTGGGATTTTACTTGGGCAACACTAATATTGAGCGCATTATGCTAATTGGCGTTATATTTTTAGTGTTTATTGTGGAGTTGCTAAACTCTGCGATTGAGGCGGCGGTGGATCATACCTCTATCGACCATCACAAACTTGCAGGCCGCGCTAAAGATATTGGTAGTGCAGCGGTGTTTGTGAGTATTATATTGCTTTTGCTGGTGTGGAGTTTAGTCATTTTTGGCTGAAATTAGCACTATCACCCTGAAATTGATTCAGGGTTTGATACTTAGTTAGCAAGACTGTGAATCACGGTCGGAATGACAAAATATTTATTTTTTCTTTGCTCTAGGGTGCGCTGCATCGTAGGTTTTACTAAGGTGCTGAAAATCTAAATGCGTGTAAACCTGCGTGGTGCTGATGTTGGCGTGGCCGAGCATTTCTTGCAC
>JAYVFU010000269.1:0-7105 GCA_043772865.1 Methylophilaceae bacterium | reverse complement strand
ATAGCTACGTTTAGAACCATCACCCCAAATATTATAAATTTCAAGCCGACCTTTTTCAATTTTAGAGCAGAAATGGTCACCAAGCTCTTCCACATGTAACTCGTGCAAACGGCGCATCATGTTTGGATACTCCAGCGTGAAATGCATGTAGTTTGCTAGATGTACGCCTGAAACCACTGTGACCTCATGACCCTCTAAAGCCATTTTTTCAGCTAAACTGGGTGCCATAAAATAGGTATCGGCATTTAAAATTACCACGCGCTTTCCTATTGTCTTTTTACCCGCAAATATTTGCTCTGGCGTTAGTTGATCAGGCTGTGATGCGTCAGCACCAGGAATGGCTTCGTGAGTTAAGCAGTTATTGCCGTCGGTATTCCACGATGAACCCGTTGCAATAATGACTTTATCAGCACCATATTCCAATACTTGACTGGCTGTCATGGCTTTTTGGCCTAATGCCACCTGACTTTCTTTGTTCTTTTTCACTAACTTATTAATCTGTATTTCGCGATAATCACGGTGGTAGCTCCACTCACCTAATCCAGGCAATGTTGATACAGTATTTAAATGACCGCCAATTTTTTCTGCTGAATCATACAAATGAACGGTATACCCACTCTCCAATAAAACACGCGCTGCTTCAGATCCTGATGGACCTGCCCCAACTACCAAGACTGAGTCTTTTGATTTAGTTTTAGGAAATTTTTCAGGATGCCAACCGCGACGATACTCCTCACCTGCAGTTGCATTTTGGGTGCAAATCATTGGTGGGCCGCCAATTTCCCAACGAGAAATACAAACATTGCAGCCAATACATACACGTATATCATCATATCGACCTTGTTCAATTTTCATTGGCAAAAACGGATCAGAAATTGAAGGGCGTGCACAGCCAATAATATCGGCATAGCCTTTCGTTACAATTTCTGTCATTTTTTCGGGGTCAACAAACCTCCCAACACCCAGCACTGGTTTTTTAGAAACCTGTTTTACAAATTTAGTCCAAGGTACCTGATGACCTTGTTGATTGAAACGGGATGGTCCAGCATCTTCGCCCCATTCAGCAATATCACCAATATCTACATCCCATAAATCTACTAATGGGTCAGCAAGTTCAACAAACTTTACACCATCCACTTCCACTTCAATTTGGCCTGGTCCATAAATAGTATCTACCGCAAAACGTGTGGCAATTGCACACTCGGCACCCACTGCATGCTTAACTTTTTCGAGCGTTTCTAACCAGAAGCGCGCACGGTTTTCTAGTGAGCCACCATATTTATCCGTACGCTTATTGTAATAAGGGTTAAGGAACTGTAATGGCAGGTAGGAGTGAGCGCCATAAACATAAACTATATCAAAACCTGCATCACGAGAACGTTTAGCTGCATCGACATAATATTGCTGTACTTGTGCAATGTCGCCTAGATCCATCTCTTTACAATAAGTCAGCGTTTCAAATTCAGAAGCATATTGGCTAGGGCCACGCGGCGTTGCTCGCGACTCCATATTAGGGGCATGGGCGCCGCCATACCAAAGCTCAACACCAGCTAAAGCACCATATTTATGCACTTCATCAGTCATGGCCTTTAGGTTACGCACATCCCCTTCGTCCCAAATGCGGGCGGATAATCGATGTGTATCATCAGATTCAGGGCTAATTGAGCAATACTCTGTATTCATCGCAGCCCAGCCACCTTCCGCCTTAATAGAGCGATGCGCGGCTTGAAAACCTGGCTTATCCGAGCCTGCCCCAATACAGTGTGGCACTTGATAGAAGCGATTACGTAAGGTTTTGGGGCCTATTTGAATAGGTTCAAATAAAATATCATGTTTTGGATCGCGTGCCATATTACTCTCCGATTGTTTTATTGAAATTTACAAAACATCATTTTCGCGGTGTAATCAAATAGAAACAATTATCCTCATGGGTTACTACTAAGGTATTAGTTATTTAATCTAAAAAAATATTCTGTGTCAAAGTGGCAATAAAAATGGGCGAGGCATCTAATCCTCGCCCATCTATTTTTTAATAGTTGGAATTTACAGCTTTACAAACTGTGCATGTACCAAACTAACACTACGCCTGCCACTAAAGCCACATAAGGCAATACCCCAGCTTTCTTAGCGGTAGCAGAGTCGTCACCAGCAATATACAAGTCTTCAAGCATTTGTTTAGGGAAAACACCTTTATCTTGCACATAGTGACGGTAGATAAACACTGGGACAATTAATGATGCAAAAATTAAGCCTGCCTTTAGTGTGCCTGCGCCCCAAATATCTGAGCCTAAACCCATTATGGCTAAATTAACAAACCCTAAAATAGCGCCTAAAGATAGCAATATAGTGGGTGCTTTATATGGGCGTTCCCAATTAGGCCTGTCCATGCGGTGTATCCAACCTGCATTCAAATTAAGGAAATTGAAAATAATGTATCCAATGTTTGAAGCTGCAAGCACGAATACATAGTCAGACATCATTAGTAAAATTAAATTAAAACATAGGTCTGTCCACATGGCTCTTGTAGGCGCACCATGGCTATTTACATGAGATAAGTATTTTGGCAACCAGCCATCAACCGAAGCTTGATAAAGGGTACGGGATGAACCCGCCATTGATGTCATAATAGCCAATAGCAAAGCAAGCACCATCATAATCACCATCAAATTACCGATAAATGCGCTACCACCAATGATATTAGAAAACGCTGCTGCTATGCCCATGCCGCTATAAATTGATGGCGCAAGCATACCATCATAAACCGCTGGGCTAGTTACCACGCCTGCTGCATCTATTACAGCTGGAGTCACCATATGACCTAAACCCAAATGCCCTTGAAAGGAAATAGGTACCAGAGTAAACACCGCGACGCATAGCAAACCTGAATAAAAAATTGCTTTAAATGTATCCGTTTTAGGGTTTTTAAACTCGCGCGTGTAACAAACTGCTGTTTCAAAGCCGTATGTAGACCATGCTGCAATAAAAAGCCCACCTGCCATTAACTTCCAACCTTCTATATTCCACACACCGTCAATCACATTGCCAGCTGCATCATGAGCAAGTGGTGCAAGTGGGAAAAAATTAGCTGCTGGTGCATCGCCCGTTAATAACGGCACTATGCCGATTAGCATTAATGGCACTAGTGCGATTAAACCGAGAATCATAGTCGTTTTAGCAGAGCGCAAAATACCGCCATGCTGGACTGCGAATACCGACAATAAAAGTGCTACGCCCAAAATAAACGTAGCATTAATACGCAACATTAAACCATCTTTTATATTGCTTAGATCCAGCAAGGTAATTTGCCAAGTATTGATAACAGCATCTGGTGCAAATAAAGCACTTAGCAGATAGCCTGCTGCCAATCCAGACCCAATAGCCAACACTGGCGACCAAGCAAACCAGTTACACCATACCGATACAGGGGCTACAAATTTACTATACTTTACCCATGCTACCGCTCCATAAATTGATGCACCACCAGACTTGTGCGGAAATAAACCTGCAATCTCTGCGTAAGTAAACGCTTGTATAAAACCAAACGCAATGGATATTGCCCAGACCATCCAAGCTGGTTTACCAACAGTTGCCGCGATGGCACCGATTGAAAACAAAACCAGCGCAGGCACTCCGCTTGCCACCCAAAATGCCCCTTGCCAACCTATCTTTCTTTGCAGTGTTTCAGCTGCATGCCCAGCTTGTGAAGCTGTTAATGTATTTGCGCTCAATTTACGTCCCCTTTTTTAAAATTTACCATCCTTACTTTGTTTATTCCCTCAAGCAAGGTCAGTCACAAAAGCTTTTAAGAATATTAATTTATATCCAAGTTTAATAAATAAACTAATAATAGATAATAAAGCCTCTACAACGTCTTCAATTTGATGACAAACACTCATTAAACACAATTCTCACAATAGATTACTACCAAAGGGGTAGTAAACAATTTAAATTCTTTGTCTAAAATTTTTAGCACCCCAACAAACCACCTACTTCTTTTTTATTACTCCTTTAAGATAGTATTTAATAAAGCACATAGCATTTAAGCTAAAAATATTTACTTAAGCATCAGCAATGTCAATATATGTTGATATTTAAATAGGAAATCATGATTAAAATGCAGCAACATTCAAGCCCAAACATCACAAAAACCTTTTTTAGTAAATCGTATCGATTCCATGCTAACTACTGCGCCAACTAGCCCCATACTCGAGTTTGCAATTTACAAACATTATGCTCGTAACCAACGCTGGGGATTTATGTGGGCGTTATGGACTGCCATACTGTGGGGAGCTTGGTATATACCAGCAACAGCACTTTGGTTTGAGCATCCTTATGTCGATATTCCCGCCAATCAACTCTCTTTACGCCTCGCGGCTACAGCAGTAATGACTTGGATACACGCAATTATTGTTTTTTTCTTTTTACTACTTTGGAATTTGGTATTAGGTAAAGTTAAAGACTATGGTCGAACCATGGTGCGTTTCAGCAAGATTTCCAAATGGTATGCATTAGCTTCCCTTTGTGGCGGTCCTATAGCCATCTTTGGCTCCTACATAGCAATGGGCTTTATCGGGCCAATATTTGCAGCAATCTCATCGTTATTTTATCCAGTTATAGGCTCGATTATTGCAAGGCTTTGGTATAAAGAAAAAATTTCCAAACGCGCTGCAATAGGCATGTGTATCATTATTTTTGGTGGTATGGTCATTTATGGCCATAGCCTATTTGGAGAAATGGATGCAAGCAATCCTAATGCTTGGTTAGGCTACTTAGGCGGCATTATGTCTGCAATTGGCTGGGGTTCAGAAGGGGCTGTTGCTGGGCGTGCCATGGATGTTTTAGACCCAGATGTAGGTATTCACTGTCGCTTTAGTTTTGAAATACTCTTTTGGGGAATATTAATATTACCAGCTTTGATGATATTGACTGACTTACCAATCAAAGACCTGATTATTGGCACAGTAACGCATAGCAAAGCCATGCTATGGATTGTATTAGCTGCAGCCTGTCATGCCTATTGCTATACCGCTTTTTATAAAAGCTTTAGCTTAATTGGTGTTGGCCGCGGCGAGGCTATTGGTAATTTATATGCTGTATTTGCTATCATTTTTATTGCTGCTTTCACTTTACAATTACCTCAATGGTATTTTATATTAGGATTAATTTTGACCGTATTAGGCAGTTTTGTGATGTTTAGCGAGCCAGCAGAATCTGTTGCGAATTTTAGACACATCAGTGATATTGATACGCAGCCATGAGACTACATCAAAAAGGATTTTTACTCGTCGAATTAAGCAAATCCAGCAATATGTGGGATGATGAATTAATAGAAAAAACACTCAATGAATATGAAGTGTCTGGCGATTTTAGAGAAAAGACTTTACGCATTGCTTTAGATGAACTTTCTGCTGCTGGATTAATTAAACGCATTGAAAGCAAACTAGAAGCGATTGAAGGTAAAGAAAAGCTGTTATTTAAATATGAAATTTCAGATTTTTGAATATCAAGAATGCGTGACACTGGACTACTTTTTCCATAACAATATGAGAAATCAATAAGATAAATAATGATGAGTGAATTTTGGGGTTATGCTAGTGCAGATACTTTAGCGATATTATTCATCGGCGGCGTGAGCTTTATTTGTCTACTCTGTGCAAGAATATTCGTATCAAAATATGGGGAATAAGCTTAAAGTTTATTCATACCTTATATTTCGCTAATAGTTATATGCTAAAAAAAGGGAGGGTAATTGATTCAATTTAATCTTATCAATTACCCTCCTGTTAAAGAAATTTAAACAATACAGAAAGAGGAGATTTAAGTATGCTTTTATGTTGGCTCACAAAATCATACCTAAATGGATAATGCTAATTTTGTTTTGGTTGTACTATTTTCTTTAAGTCTTACTCTAAAAGTGGTCATCAACAGGAATTAAACAATTATGCTTTTTTTAATAGACATCTCTAGCCGCATAATATTTAGGTTTACAAGGGCACTCGTTGCCCACAAAAAAATCCTACTGCAAAATCTGGCGTCTCAAATGTAATGCGACTGCCTGAAGGAAAGTACAAAACATCACCAGCCGTAGCTGTCACTTTTTGGCCTGTTTCATCTGAAATAATAAATGTTCCATCTACAACACATTTCATCTCTTCGTAATCATAGTCATATACTAATTTATTACCTTTTTCTAATCTAAAAAAACCAGCACAGATTCTTTTTTCTGCATCTGCAGAGACAAATGTATCGCCCAACCAAGCGGCTACTCCAGGTACATTCATTGAAGGCTGCTGATCTTTTATTGCCTGCTTTTTATATTTAAAGGGTTTTGTTGTCATTACGTTGCTCCTTAGAGTTGATTTTAAAGATGTATTTAAACTCGGCAGCCTAATTTTCACAATTACACCAAAGGGGTACTCATAAAGAAGGATAGTTTATGGCTTTCAACCATTTCAATAACAACATCAAATTCCAGTATTTAGACGCTCAAATTTTAAGGCATTAATCTACTCAGAATACCTTCGATTAAAGACTTTTCAACAATAAAAAATCATTAATTTCCAATGGCCGCTTTAATATCAAGTATGAAATATTAATTAATTTTTAAGGAAACTGTCAGTTTAAATATCACTGAATTTGACAGCATTTTTTGCTAAATTAGCTGAAAGCCTTATATTTAAAGGTTTATAGCTCGACTAAGTGTCTAGTTATGTTATGTCTGCGCGGGAACATTAACTTATTTTTGGGTGTACATTCAGTAAAAAGCCACCGCTAGGTGGTTAATTTGTTTGTAGGGGGATTACCTAATGGCAATCAATTCCAAATTGTTCATTCAATTAACTTTAAAGCGTTCCCAGCGATACTTGGCCCAATAGTAAGCATCCATAATAGAAATCGCGTAAATAAAGACGCCGCCCGCAAGCTTGCCCATCATTGAGATATGCGCTTGCGCCAAGTTAAACGTAATTAGGCCAAGAATAATCATAAAACAGATCATTACCAACCCTTTGACTGGCGTATTGTTGATCACTTGCCCCATGCCAGGTAGTAATATGGAGATAATTAGTACCAATATTGGTGCAAAAGGAGCTTTTATTGGTTTAGT
>JAYVFU010000268.1:0-2542 GCA_043772865.1 Methylophilaceae bacterium | reverse complement strand
CGATGGAAGAACTCGGCCGCCGCCGTGGTGAAATGCAAAACATGGAATCTGACGGCAACGGCCGCACACGCTTGGAATACAAAATTCCAGCACGTGGCTTAATTGGCTTTCAAGGCGAATTTTTAACCATGACGCGCGGTACAGGCTTAATGGCGCACATTTTTGACGAATACGCGCCCGTAAAAGCCGATATGCCAGGCCGTCGCAATGGCGTGCTAATCTCTGCCGAACACGGCGAAGCGGTTGCCTACGCGCTATGGAAATTACAAGACCGCGGTAAAATGTTTGCGGTGCCAGGTGACAAATTGTACGAAGGTATGGTGATTGGTATTCACAGCCGTGATAACGATTTAATTGTAAACCCGATTAAAGGTAAACAACTAACCAATGTACGTTCATCTGGCACCGATGAAGCGGTGCGCTTAATTACGCCAATCGCGTTGACTTTGGAAAGTGCTGTAGAGTTTATTGATGATGATGAGTTGGTCGAGATTACACCAAAAACCATTCGCATTCGTAAACGTTACTTGCTAGAACACGAACGTAAACGCTCGATTAAAGCGTAATGTAGCGCAGGCGACTCGCCTGCAAATAACAGAAAAGCCGTTTAAAAGCGGCTTTTTTATTGCAGATATTTAGTTCGATAGTTCACATTATAAGAATATATTAGTGCTCAATATCAAATGTTGCAGCTAGATTAAGTTGCATTGCTGCAGCCATTAATTTTTTATCGCGCGTCCATAATTTAGTGTTTTGAGCAATTTGAGCTGAAGCCAATAAATGCACGTCGATTAATCCGATACCTAAACCAAATAATGCATTTTTCTCTATAAAAAAAATGATTTCTTCAGCATATGTAACGCTGGCTTGCGGTAAGTTATTTAGTAAATTTAAAATATTATCGCGCTGCCGTAAATTACCTAATGCCAACTCACCGCGAACAAATGGATGGGTTAACACATTGTTTTTTATCAGCAATTCAGCTAGCACACTGTCATGTTTTCTAAAGTGGTCTATCCACACAGAGGTGTCAACTAGCACCATCATGATTTATTGCGCACTTTTTCTGCGAGCAATAGTTTCTAGCTGAGGCTCGCTACCACCCAAGTTTGCTAATCTTTTTGCACTCTCTCTAGCAACCAAGGCTTTTAGTGCTTCTTTTACCAAGCTAGATTTTTCTTGTAAATTAGTTAGCGCCTGCGCTTTTGCTAATAAATCGTCATCTAATACAATGGTTGTTCTCATTATTACTTCCTAATGTCATCTAAATAATCATCAAATGATGCGCTAATTTGTGCATAAATACAAGATTTAAACGAATAATTTTTTTAAATTATTTACTGATGACCTGCAAGGCGCATGTTGATTGGCATTCACAGCCGCGATAACGATTTGATTGTAAACCCGATTAAAGGTAAACAACTAACCAATGTGCGCTCATCTGGCACCGACGATGCAGTGCGTTTAATTACACCACTAGCACTCACTTTGGAATCAGCCGTAGAGTTTATTGATGATGATGAATTGGTAGAAATTACGCCAAAAACTATTCGCATTCGTAAACGTTATTTGCAGGAACACGAACGTAAACGCTCGATTAAAGCGTAAATGTAGCGCAGGCGCCTCGCCTGCATTAACAAAAAAAGCCGCTGAAAAGCGGCTTTTTATTTGTATTCAATTGAATTTATCATAAATTCATCAATGTGATACTCAATGGCTTTACTTGTGTAATTTAGATCAATATCTAATGAAGCATTTTGAAGTATTGAATATGCTTGCTGACTTGTCACTGTAATATTTTTCTTTGATATTTGCTCCTGTATTTCCTTGATATGAATAGCAGATGGAGTAGTTGCACCTTTGAACTCCTCTAAAGCATTCACCAATAGTTTCTTATTATCATTTTCAAGCAAAGCAGGTAAGATTTTATCTACAGCGATTAATAATCTTTCAACAATTAAAGTTTGCGGCAAAAAGTCCATTAATTTACCCTTCAGTTAGTTTATAAAACCCTCGTCTTTCAAATTCTAAAAAACCTTTATCTCTAAGAAATTGAAGCTGCTGCCTAATTTTGTCTTTTATGTGATGATTTTCTGGGTGCCGTTGCGATAAATAAGTTTCGTAAATGTATAGCTGCTGTAAGCTGAAAGCTTTCATACCAAGCATGTCAATACACTTCATAACATCAAGTAACCAGCCTCTGTTTCCTGTTAACTTTTGATTTCCCAAAAAAGTAGTTTTTTGCCAAATTTTTTGAACATCATCACGACTAACAGGCTGGCTGTCATTAATCAATTTGATCTTACCAATATCGGGAATTTGATCAAGTAAAATATTACAGCCAACCCAGCCAGCGCGTTTTGTCGTTATTGGCAAAGCCTTTCTTTTCTCAATTACCTTATTTTGCAAAAAGTAATTTGGTACTGCGATGAGATTTTTAACTTGGCGGTTTCAAGGTTGAAGTGCAAAAAGTGCAGCATGATGCTGCCTAAAATCAAATGCGTCTGGTGTGAACAACTCAGCAGGGCATTTGAACCCTAAC
>JAYVFU010000267.1:0-2543 GCA_043772865.1 Methylophilaceae bacterium | reverse complement strand
AATGAGTTACTTGAAGATCTGCTTAGAAAACTCACCCCGGATGAAACCATCGCCGTTGTGCGTGCGTTTAGCTATTTTAAACACTTGGTTAATATTGCTGAAGACTTATATACACGCCAACAAACACGACTAAATGAAGATAATCTTGCGCCAGGGATGTTAGCGCATTCTATGGCTAAACTTGCACAAAAAAACATACCATTCGATGAGATTAAAGCACTTTTTCATACGGCTTTAGTGTCTCCAGTGCTTACTGCTCACCCCACAGAAGTACAACGTAAAAGTATCTTGGATGTTGAGCTGACTTTATCAAAACTACTTGCAGAACGAAACAGTTTTTTATCAAAAAAAGAGTTGGAACGTAATCATTTACTCATACTTGGTGCAGTAACCTCGCTGTGGCAAACGCGTATTTTGCGCTATTCTAAACTGACAGTTGCCAATGAAATTGATAATGCATTGAGTTATTATCAAAAAACTTTTTTGACATCCATTCCTGAGCTGATGCAGGATTTGGAGCGTGAACTCAATGAGCATTTTGCCGCAGAAAATTTGATAGATAAAAATTTAACTTTAGAGAACTCTGATCACTATCAATTACCTAGCTTTCTACAAATGGGCAGCTGGATAGGTGGTGATAGAGATGGTAATCCTTTTGTAAATGGCTCAACTTTAGCGCAGGCAATTAATCAACAATCATCCACAGCCTTCAGTTTTTATTTAAGTGAGCTTGACGACTTGCGACGAGAGCTTTCGCCCTCTACACGTTTAATTGGGGTGAGTGAGCAACTGATTGAAATGGCGCAGCTATCACAAGACAAATCACCACACAGGCAGGATGAGCCCTACCGCCTAGCCCTTAACGCAATTTATGACAAATTGTCTGAAACTGCACGTTTGTTAGCTGCAGAAGAAGATGTCTCAAATAGCAAGTTTACTGCTTATGAAAATGCAGATAGTTTACTTGCTGATTTAAATGTAATTACAAGTTCTTTGATGCAAAACAAAGGGCAAGCACTCATTTATCCACGATTAGGCAAGCTAATAAAAGCCATTGAAACCTTTGGATTTCATTTAGCTACAGTCGATATTCGACAGTCTTCTGATGAGCATGAAGCGGTTATTCAAGAATTGTTAATGAAGGCTGGATTTGACTTTAACTACAGCGAGTTGGACGAGCAAGAAAAAATTAAAACATTGCTAGATGAACTCAAACAACCACGGTTATTGTTTTCGCCTTACCAACACTATTCAGAATTAGTCCATACTGAAATTGAAGTATTAAATACGGCACGCGATATACGTCATATTTTTGGCTCACGTGCAATACGGCAGTACATTATCTCACATACTGAAACCTTATCGGATTTGCTTGAAGTGGCTTTGTTACAAAAAGAATCAGGATTACTGCGTGGCATTTGGGGTTCACAGAAAATCCAAATGGATTTAAATATTGTACCTTTATTTGAAACTATCGCAGATTTGCGCCATGCGCCTATGATTATGGGTCAATGGTTAAGCTTGTTGGGCATTCATCACGTGCTGCGCTACCAGAATAATGAACAAGAAATTATGCTTGGCTATTCTGATAGTAATAAAGATGGTGGTTTTCTAACTTCTAACTGGGAGCTTTATAAAGCCGAAGTATCATTAGTTGAGCTATTTGAACAAGCAAAAATACGCTTACGTTTATTTCATGGTCGCGGTGGTACCGTTGGTCGCGGCGGCGGTCCGACTTATCAGGCTATCATGGCCCAACCTGATGGTACGGTAGATGGTCAGATTCGGCTGACTGAACAAGGTGAAATTATTGGAAACAAATACTCCGACCCTATTGTAGGCAGACAGCACTTGGAAACATTAATTGCAGCTACAATTGATGCAACTTTATTTCCGCAAGATGCATTAGTGAATAACAAACGTAGGTCATTTGAATCTGTAATGGAGACATTATCTGCTACCGCAATGACAAGCTACCGTAGCTTGGTATACGAAACGCCAGGCTTTGCTGAGTATTTTTTTAGTGCAACACCGATATCAGAAATTGCTGAACTTAATATTGGTAGTAGACCAGCCGCACGCAAAGCAACACAACGCATTGAGGATTTACGTGCTATTCCGTGGGGTTTTTCATGGGGCCAATGTCGCTTATTATTGCCTGGATGGTTCGGCTTAGGTAGCGCTATTCATCAGTATTTAGAAGTAGACGAATCATTAAAAAGTAACAGGGTTCAGACTTTGCGTGACATGCTGGAGCATTGGCCATTATTCACGACATTGATTGCTAACGTAGATATGGTATTGGCAAAGACCGATTTAGTAGTTGCAAAGCGTTATGCATTACTCGTTGCGGATACAAATTTGAGAGATGAGATATTTAAGCGTATTGAACAAGAGTATGCGCTCACCACTCAAGCAATTAATCTACTGTTAAATAGCAGTGTGCGTTTAAGTTGTAATCCAACTTTAGCAAACTCCATTAAAAATCGCCTACCCTACCTAGACCCACTTAATCACCTACAAGTAGAGCTCATTAAGCGCTT
>JAYVFU010000266.1:0-2562 GCA_043772865.1 Methylophilaceae bacterium | reverse complement strand
CCTACAAACCGCATTTAAACACCATTTTTAAAATCTACCTGCCGCCAAGCCTCATACAACAACACTGCGGCGCTATTCGATAAATTCAGACTACGACTATCAGGCAGCATCGGTAAACGCAGACTACTTTCAGGCGCAAATTCTGCGCGAATTTCTTCCGGCAACCCACGCGTTTCTGGCCCAAACACAAATACATCGCCCGCTTTAAAATTCATTTTTGCGTAGCTTTGGCTGCCTTTGGTGGTGATTGCAAACATGCGTTTACCCGCCAATGCTAGCTTAAAAGCAGCCCAATTTTTATGCAGCGTTAAATTCGCATGCTCGTGATAATCCAAACCCGCGCGTTTTAATTGTTTATCTTCTAACTTAAATCCTAGCGGCTCAATTAAGTGCAAAGCTGCACCAGTATTGGCGCACAGGCGAATAATATTGCCCGTGTTGGGCGGAATTTCGGGTTCAAACAAGGCGATTGTAAACATATATTTATTATTTTTTTAATAAATTTATCATATTTTGTACAGTTGTAATTTCAGCAGAATCACTAATTTTATTAAATGTGTCTAGGCTTAGTTGGTAACTGATTTTTGCTTTTCCTATATCGCCTTTTTTTTCGTAGATTGCTCCTTGGACTTTATAACATAAGCCAATTTCAGGTTCAAAACCCTCTTTTTTTGCTAAGTCTATGCATTTATTTGTAAACTTAAGCGCTTCATTTCGATTTTTATAAACATTATAAAATATTGCTAAGTTGTGAAAATTGTCCACTATTCCAATATTACGCTTTAAACTTTCATTAATAGATAACGACATTAATGTGGAGTTTATGGCGTTTGGCCAATCCTCAAGAATGCTGTAATAAGCACTTAAAATCTGTAAGTTAACAGCCATTGCTTCAGCATTGTTTTTGCTAAGTTCCATAGATAGTTGAATATATTTATAAGCCTCACTTAAATTTTGCACTTCAGGTTCTAAATATATTGAGGCTAAACTACCGTAATTTTGTGCTAAACCTAACGTATTTTTTGATTCTTTGTTGATTTTAATAGCTTTGTTTTGGTAATCAATTGCAAGGTCAAACTTTTTTTGTGTTTGGTACATAACTCCAAGATTGCAATACGAAACGGCTTTGTATAAATTATTATTATGAACTTTCCCATAGCCCTCAACTTTTTTAAGGTAAATTTCAGCGTTAATATAATCGCCCGTTCTTAAAAAAAGTAGCCCCAACATATTTGATGCATCAGGGTTATTAGGGTCTAATTCTGATGCTCTGCGATACGCGTCTATAGCTTCTTTAGTGTTACTAAAATACGCCAATGAACCTAAGTGAATAAAAGTCTTTGCACCCTCTTTGGCATTACTTTCGACACTTTTCGTTGCATCGGTTAATAATTTTTTTGCTTCAGTAGTACTACCAAGAGCGAGTGCATTTAATGCGTATTTATTTTGTGCTTTTGTACCATATTGACCTTGAGAAATAGCAATTATGGTTTCTTTTAAAGCTTTATTAGCTAGTTCCTTTTCGTTAATAACACTATCCTTTAAGTCAATTGTACGTTGATATTTTGACGCTATCTCTGCGACCTTCTCTGGACTAGCACCAACATATATATCACCTCCAGCAACGTTAGTATCACCCACGCTGGTAATTGGTGCATTAATTTCTATAGCTTTGGGTGGTGTGTTAAAGAAATCTTTAATTAATGGGATAACTCCAAAAGCTAGGGTAGCTAAAACCCCAATCGCGCCAACTTTGTAAACATTTTGTTTGTCAGAAATCCATTTCCATATATTCACATATAAGTTCGTAAATTTTTTATATAAAGTTATTTTTGAGTAATTAGTCATAGTGTTTAGATTTATAAATAATTTATTATGATTTTTAGCTATTTATGTGGCAAAGTCCGAGCGATAACCCAACATTCTACATGGCTTGCACCCGCTTTTTTTAAAGTTTTAGCAAGCTCGTTTAGGCTGGCGCCTGTGGTCATGACGTCATCGATGACGGCGATTCTTTTGCCCTGAAGTTTATCAAGCTTGTCGGCTTTCACTTTAAACGCACCTTTGATATTTTTTATACGTTCTTTTAACGGCAGGCTGGCTTGTGGTGGGGTTAGAGTTTGTCTTTCTACGCTGTTGTAGTCTAATTTTTCTTTGCAATCTTTAGTCAAAACCTTAGCAATTTCAAGCGCTTGGTTAAAGCCACGTTCTTTTAGCCGTTGCGGGTGCATGGGCATAGGGATGATTAAGTCGATATTTTTTAAGCAGTCCTCAACATTCACTTTTTCGGTCAAAAAATCACCAAACATATTACCTAAATTAAGCATGTTGCCGTATTTATAGCGTTGCATCATGACATCTACGGGGTAGGCATACAAAAATATGGCTTTGGTGGCATCGAAATCGGGTGGGCTATTTAAGCATTTACCACAAACCATGCCACTTGAAGTTAATCCACATTGCGGGCAACTGTTAGTTGGATGCCAAGGTAAGTCATTTAGGCATGGCCTGCAAACCGCATGGTTGCTGATTTGTTGTGCATTGATATTGGCGTTGCATAAG
>JAYVFU010000265.1:0-23367 GCA_043772865.1 Methylophilaceae bacterium | reverse complement strand
TATCAGGATAAACCAGAAGGTCGCGCACGCATCCAAGACGTGCTGAAAGAAGGCCAAGAGTTAATTGTGCAAGTCGATAAAGACGAGCGCGGCAATAAAGGTGCGGCGCTCACTACGCTTATTTCATTGGCTGGTCGGTATCTAGTACTTATGCCAAATAATCCACGTGGTGGTGGTGTTTCACGCCGTATTGAAGGTGAAGACCGCAACGAATTACGTGATGTGATGGCGCAATTAGAAGTCGCTAACGGCATGAGTATCATTGCACGCACCGCTGGTATTGGTCGTAACGCTGAAGAATTGCAGTGGGATTTAAGCTATTTAACTCAACTGTGGACCGCAATTGAAGGCGCATCTAAAGAAAAAGGTGCGTACTTAATTTATCAAGAAGGCAGCTTAGTCATTCGCGCTATTCGCGATTACTTTAGTGCCGATATTGGTGAAATTTTAATTGATACACCTGATATTCATGAACAAGCCATTCAGTTTATGAGCCATGTTATGCCTGGCAACGTATCACGCGTGAAGTTATATCAAGATGAAATTCCATTGTTTTCACGCTTTCAAATTGAACATCAAATTGAATCTGCATTTTCACGTGAAGTACGCTTGCCATCTGGTGGCGCCATTGTCATTGACCATACCGAAGCGTTAGTTTCAGTAGATGTCAATTCAGGCCGCTCAACCAAAGGTTCTGATATCGAGCATACGGCATTTAATACCAATATTGAGGCGGCTGAAGAAGTAGCACGCCAATTGCGTTTACGCGATTTAGGTGGCTTGGTAGTCATCGACTTTATTGATATGGAAAACCAGCGCAATCAACGTGCGGTTGAAGATGCTCTGCGAGAAGCTTTACACCCTGACCGTGCACGCGTGCAAACTGGAAAAATCTCTCGTTTTGGATTGCTTGAACTTTCACGTCAGCGTTTACGCCCAAGTTTAGGTGAAACTAACCATATTCCATGCCCGCGTTGTAACGGTACTGGTCATATTCGTGGTATTGAATCAACTGCTTTACACATTCTACGGATTGTTCAAGAAGAGGCGATGAAAGAAAACAGCGCCGTCATTCAAGTGCAGTTACCTGTGGAAGTGGCTACTTTTTTACTCAACGAAAAGCGTGCGGATATCCATAAAGTGGAACAACGCATGGGTGTTGAAGTGGTGTTAATTCCTAACGTTCATATGGAAACACCCAACTACAATATTACACGCGTGCGTCACGATGATGTGACCGATGAAACCTCACGAGCCAGCTACAAAATGGTAGAAATGCCAACTGAGCCTTCTGTCATTGCCAATGCCGCTGAGGCGGCAAAAGCATCGCGTCCAGAGGCGGCTGTAAAAGGTATCACACCAGCAGCACCTGCACCTATCGTGGCAGAAAAAGTAGAAGTCATCTCGAAAAAACCATCTTTATTTGCTCGTATTAAATCGTTGTTTAGCACTAACTCTGCTAAACCAGTTGAGAAAACAGAAGCTGAAAAACGTGCTGAAAGTACTACTAATCGTAACGCTCGCAATAACAATAATCGTAATAATCGCAACCGCAATAGTCGCGATAAAAACGAGCGTGGTGATAAGGTAGAACGTGTTGAGCAACCTACAAATGATAAGCCACAACAAGCACAGAGTCAGCGTCAACAGCAGTCGCGTAATCAGCAACAACAAAGCAAACCACAACCAGCACGCAATGAGTCACGTGGTGAGGCAGTAGCGCAAGTATCACAAGCAACTCAAGTAACACCTCAAGCCATAGTGAACACAGAAGTTGCTAGCGATAATCGTACAGAGCGAACTAACAGTAGTCGCCGCAGCCGTAATGGTCGTCGTGATCGTCGTCCTCGTGATGAAACTGTACAAAACTCTGCTGCAAGTTTTGAACCAGTAGAAGTATTGATTAACAAGGAAATTTTAACAGAGCAGCCTGCTATTTCAGAAAAACCTGTTGTTGATGATGCAAAAAAAGAAGTAATGGCTGAAGTGATCAAAATGCCATTATTTGAAGTAACTCCGACTTTTGAAACCAAAGTTAATGAAGCTATTACTACTGAAACTAACATGCCTGGGCAAGAAATGTCGGTAACTGATAACGAAGAAGCTCCGAGCAAAGTGAAAAAAACTCGCCCTGTACGCCCGCCTCGTAAAGCAAAAACAGGTAATACAGATAGTAAAGATGTTGTAACTGATGCTACTAATGCAGAGGTAAATACTACTAAAGCAGCAACTAGCGCAGCAACAAAACCAGCAAAATCTAAACCTGCAAACAAGGCACCAGTGGTAACGAAACCTGTTGATCTAGCAGCTAGCGGTTTACAATTGGTAGAAACTAAAGGCGAAGTTATTCAAGCTATAGTGACTCCTGCAGCACCAAAAGGACCGCGTAAAACTGCCGATTGGCAGAATAAGCAAGAGTCTGCACCTGAGGCTGCACCTTTGGTGATGGTTGAAACACAGAAGTAAAGTTAAATAGATAATGAGCAGTTAATAAAAAGCCCGAAATATTTCGGGCTTTTTATTGAGTTAAATGTTTTATTCTAGTGGATACGCAGCCATTGCACCATCATAAAACCTAAAGCCGTCATGATTAGTGAGCCAATCACATGACTAGATATATGCACGGCTGCCCATGCATATTGATGACGTTGCAGTAAAGTAAATGCCTCACCTGAAAATGCAGAAAAAGTTGTAAGGCCACCCAAAAATCCAGTGGTTAATAATAAACGTAACTCACTACTGGGCGTTGTAATTGCGAATAATGCAATGAGTACCCCCATTAAATAGGCACCCACCAAATTAGCGATTAACGTGCCCATTGGCAATGCTGGGTGCAGTGCATTGAGTAGCAAACCCAAACCCCAGCGTAGCCAAGCGCCCAATGCTGCGCCTATTCCTACTGCAAAAAAACTATTCATATACGCCTTTTACTTAACACCCAATTATTAATCACAATACGGGGGAATTTTACCTTGCTTTAATTAATTCCCCTGTAATTTAACCTTACTAGGTTTAGCTAAACTAAGCTTTAAACAATATAATAATGCCATTACTTAAGTATTTTCTATTTTAAACCCCACAATACTCAATCATGAAAGTTAAAAGTGCGTATTTTATTTGTCACCTCAGAAGCATTCCCTTTAATTAAAACAGGTGGCTTGGCAGATGTAAGCGGCTCATTACCCGCTGCATTGCGTGCGTTAAATGCCGATGTGCGTATTTTAATACCTGGCTACCCTGCCGTACTTAAAAATTTAGTGAATTTGCAGCCCTTATGTAGCATTGAAAACTTACCAGTTGTTGGTAGAGCACAATTACGGATTGGTAATATGCCAGATACTGGTGTGCCCGTCATTGCTATTGATTGCCCGACACTATATGAGCGTGATAGCGGCCCATACATCAACTCACGCGGGTTTGATTGGGAAGACAATCCAATACGTTTTGGTGTGTTATCTAAAATAGCGGCCACCTTATCAGCAACAGGCTCACCATTAAAAGATTGGATGCCAGATATCGTGCACTGTAACGATTGGCAATGTGGCTTAACACCCGCTTATATGAAGCTTAACCATCCAACGGCAGCTAAATCCCTACTGAGCATACATAATTTAGCGTTTCAAGGTAGTTACGATGCCAGCATGGTAGAACGGCTATCTTTACCAAGATCTAGCTTTCAGATGAATGGTTTGGAATATTATGGTCAACTTTCATTTTTAAAAGGTGGAGTATTTTATGCGGATGCCTTATCGACTGTTAGCCCAACCTATGCAGAAGAAATTCAAACCGCAGAGTACGGTTTTGGCATGCAGGGCCTATTAGATTTACGTGGTCATGAAATTAAAGGTATTTTAAACGGCATAGACATTAATGAGTGGAACCCAGAGACAGACCCGCATTTAGCAAAAAAATATAGCGATACTAGTATTTCAGGCAAAAAAGTTGTGAAAACCGCACTGCAAAAACAATTTGGGCTACAAATTGATGCAAATGCACCATTGCTGGGCGTAGTTAGTCGTCTAACTTATCAAAAAGGCCTAGATTTATTCGTTGAAACTATACCAAGTTTAATAGCTCAAGGCGCACAAATTGCAGTGTTAGGTAGCGGAGAAGCAGAACTGGAAAATAGCTTCAAAGCCCTTGCAGCCCAATATCCAAGCCAAGTAGCCGTCACTATTGGCTACAATGAACCACTCTCGCATCAAATAATGGCTGGCGTGGATATGTTTATTATGCCTTCACGCTTTGAGCCATGTGGACTTAATCAATTGTATGGTTTGCGGTATGGTACACCTTCAATCGTGACACAAACAGGAGGCTTAGCCGACTCAATTACTGATACAAACACACTCACCTTGGCAAATCAAACAGCGACAGGTTTCAAAATGACAGAAGTCACAACTGAAGCCCTTAGCGCGGCTATTGAACGTGGTTTATCTTATTATCAAGATGCTAAAATTTGGCGGAAAATTCAACGAAATGCAATGAATGTAGATGTGAGCTGGAAGCATAGTGCACAGTCGTACTTAGATTTATACAGCGCAGTATTAGCAATTAAATAGTTTAGATTGAAATTATTTCTAAAGCTGGCACAGTAACTGCTTGTGTAATATTAGCTTCTCCAAAGCTGATTTCTCCTCCTTGATGGGGTGTCGTAATGACACCCCTCTTTTTTGTCTTGCTTTACTAACTCAATGCAACTAACTCAATGCAAAAAAAGTAAATTATTTAACAATAAAATGCTCACGGTAATATTTAAGTTCATCAATAGATTCATATATATCGGCTAGCGCTTCGTGTCGGCTGGCTTTTTTAAATCCTGAATAAATCTCTGGTTTCCAGCGCCGTGCTAATTCTTTAAATACGCTCACGTCTAAGTTTCGATAATGAAAAAATGTTTCCAAATCTGGCATATAACGCGCCATAAAACGCCTATCCTGACAAATAGAATTACCACACATCGGTGATTTACCCGCACCAACATAAGGTTTTAAAAACGCGATCATTTGTTCTGTGGCTTGGGCTTCAGTCAAGGTAGAAGCCTTAACCTTCTCAATGAGCCCTGAGCGACCATGTGTTCCTTTATTCCAGTTATCCATACCATCTAATACACTATCTGATTGATGAATGACTAACACTGGAGACTCACCTAAGACATTTAAATCAGCATCCGTGACCACGGCAGCCAGTTCTAAAATGCGGTCGCTATCAGGCAATAACCCACTCATTTCCATATCTAACCAAATTAAATTATTGGGATTGTTCACTATAATTGCGTCTGACATCATGATTTCCATTAAAATAGAATAAAAATGCGTGGGAGTACCACGCATACTGAACCAATGCTCTTTGTATGTTTCAACATATAGGTATGTTTTAATATTAAACATGCTTCAATATAGTCGTATATTAACTTAAATCGTCACGAAATTAATTAACTATGAACACACCCTTCACTCTAGTTTTTGTTGCACTGCTCGCTTTGAGTACGGTCATTAGAATATGGCTAGGTCGCCGACATATTAATTATGTATTAGCGCATCGCAATCAAGTACCCACAGCATTTGCATCAACCATCTCACTAGATGCTCACCAAAAAGCCGCGGACTATTCTGCAGATAAAACCAAGCTTATGATTCTAGAAGCTTGTGTTCAAGCCTTATTACTTGTGTTTCTAACATTAGGTGGTGGCTTACAAATGATTGATGATCTATGGCGTAATTTATTACCAGTACATCATATTGTGCGTGGGGCCTTAGTCATTTGCAGTGCATTACTTATCAGCAGCGTTATTGACTTACCTTTTGACTACTACAAATCATTTGTAGTAGACGAAAAATATGGCTTTAACAAAATGACACCAAGCATGTTTTTTACTGACCTTATCAAACAGAGCATTGTTGGTTTGGCACTTGGTGCACCGTTGTTATTTGCAGCACTTTGGCTAATGCAAAGCGCTGGCGATTATTGGTGGTTATATTTATGGTTTGTATGGAGCGCCTTCAACTTGCTCATGCTAGCAGTTTACCCTACGTTTATTGCACCATTATTTAACAAATTTTCTCCACTTGAAGACATGGCGCTTAAAACTCGCATTGAAGCTTTGCTAATTAAGTGCGGCTTCAAGTCACAAGGTTTATTTGTCATGGATGGCTCTACTCGTAGCAGCCACGGCAATGCTTATTTTACGGGGTTTGGTTCATCAAAACGCGTGGTGTTTTTTGATACTTTACTTGCCCGCTTAAATACTGATGAGATAGAAGCAGTATTAGCCCATGAATTAGGACACTTTAAACATCATCATGTCATTAAGCGCATAGCCATGATGTTTTTTGTGAGTTTTTTAGGCTTGGCTTTATTAGGTTGGTTGATTAAACAGGATTGGTTTTACTCAGGATTAGGTGTTAGCTTGCAAAGTAACTACATGGCACTCATTTTATTTTTATTAGCATCACCCGTATTTTTATTCGTGTTACGCCCGATTATGGCGAGCTATTCACGTAAAAATGAGTTTGAAGCAGATGACTATGCAGCTAAAAATGCTAATGCTAATGATCTAGTTGCCGCACTGGTTAAACTTTATCGTGATAATGCTTCTACCTTAACCCCAGACCCCTTGCACTCGGCATTTTATGATTCTCACCCGCCAGCAAGTATTAGAATTTCAAAATTAGCAGCGTATACGCATTAAGCGTGTATTGGAGATTAAATTAATGAGAGTGCTGTTGAGTCTGTTATTGCTATTCAGTTTAAGCCATCTTAATGCTGCAGAAATGTCTGCTAGCAAAGCTGATACTGCACTTTATGCCAAAGCGGACGCAATTGCTGGAAAAAAACTGCTAGATGCACACTGTATTAATTGCCATGCAAGTAGCTTTGGCGGGGATGGATCTTCTATTTACACACGTGAATTTCATAAGGTAAAAACGCCTAAAGGCTTAGTAGCACAGGTGCGTAATTGCAACACTATGATCGGGTTACAATGGTTTGAAGAAGATGAACTCAATGTAGCAAAATATTTAAATAATACTTATTACAAGTTTAGCGATTAATTGAAAGCTTTATTAGATGGCGTAGTGGTTGCCGCATATGGCAAACGTTATGAGGTAGAAATTACTGATGCAGATGCAGTAAAACATAAAGTAAGCTGCGTCACTCGCGGTAAAAAAACCGACTTGGCTTGCGGTGATTTTGTTCAAATTAAAATGACCGATTCTGCGAAAAGTACGCTAGAGGGAGTGGTTGAAAAAAGCTTACCGCGCAAAACATTACTTTATCGTAGCAATGCTTTTAAAAGCAAAACATTAGCTTCTAATGTGACACAAATAATTATTGTATTGGCCACCCAACCAAGCTTTTACGAAGCCTTACTTAATCGTTGTTTAATCGCCGCAGAAGCAGCAGGTATAAAAGCACTAATTGTTCTTAACAAATGCGATTTAGCAGATAGTAACGATGCAATATCTAAAATAGCGCTTTATAAGCACATGGGTTATAAAGTACTAGCCCTATCAGCTAAAGAAGATATATCTCCTTTAAAACAAAATTTACTTGGGCATACCAGCGTGCTAGTTGGACAGTCTGGAATGGGAAAATCTACTATTGTCAATGCGCTGTTACCCAACGAAATGGTGCGCACGCGTGAAGTAAGTGATGTGTTAGATAGTGGAAAACATACCACGACAGCTACCCATTTATATCACTTAGATGCGACTAGCCAATTAATAGATTCTCCAGGTCTGCAAGAGTTTGGCTTACACCATTTAAGCATCACCGAACTAGAACACGCATTTATTGAATTTAGACCATTCTTAGGCAAATGCAGATTCAATAATTGTCGCCATCATCACGAACCTGACTGTGCAATTATTGAAGCAGTTGCTGCTGGCAAAATCACATCTACACGGCTAGCTTGCTATCAAACATTATTTATTGAGAGCACTGTCAAACAACCTTATCTTTAGCTTAAAAATTAACTCAAGTTTAGATATAAGAGTTGAAAATCATGCCTGAATAATTCAGGCTGTTGATATGTGCCATATGGTACTTTGTGGCTATAGTATTACTCATAAATTTCACTATAATTATATAACTTTAAAAAAATTAGTCATGATGGCAAATTTAAAGAGACAACTCATAGAAGTCGACAAATTAGCAATCGGTATGTTCGTTACCGAGCTAGACATTCCTTGGCTAGATAGTCCATTTTTGCTACAAGGCTTTATTATTGAGTCTGACGAACAAATAAACACCTTAAAAAACTTATGCAAACTAATATGGGTAGATAGAACAAAATCTGCAGGATTTCAATTTGTTGCGCCAACTAAAGAAAAAGTTGCGATTGTAAGAGAAGGGGCTGTCATTAGGCTGCGCGCTGCAACGCATAATTCTTCAAGGATTAAGGCAGAAAAAATAAGGCAAAACCAAGCAAACAGTCGCAATACCCAAGCTAACCCCTTCTCCTTCTTAGATATTTTACGCGAATTAAAATATAATCCAACGCCTCAATTGACCGGCTCTAGCCCCAACAAAGTGGTATATAACATACAAAATGTGACTGAGCCTAATTCTGCTAACACTAATCCTAAATACAAAAATAACGTTAATAATCAATTAGAAACCACTAGTTTATCTATTGCGCAGCACTTAAAAAAAGATACTAGAGACTTATTGGGTAACTTGTTAGGTGGCGTATTTGGCTTAATGTCAAAAAAAGATAAACTCAAAACAAGCGTTGATTGGAATGGCTCAGATAACGTACCAGAAGTTGCAGGTAATGAGGGTTATCGTATTACCGTTTTTGAAGATGAGCCTATCGTTGAGGATGAAATTGCCGCCATTTACCCCTTTTATGAAAAATCTCAAATTGCCACGCGCGAGCTCTTTAACAATATTGCTAATGAGCAAAATTTAGACTTAAGCCAAGTGAGCGAAATTATTGATAGTATGGTCAATAGCATACAGCGTGCACCAGATGCGTTAATGTGGCTGGCCAAGCTTAAACAAACGGATGATTACTCATATAACCACGCGCTGAGTGTTTCAATAAATCTAATGGCATTTGCCAGTTTTTTATCTTTGTCTAAAAAACAAATTAAAGAGCTAGGTATGGCAGGCTTATTACAAGATATTGGAAAAATTAATATTCCGTCTGATATTTTATTAAAAACAGAACAACTTACTCCTGATGAATTACAAACTGCTAGATCGCATGTTGATGAAGGGTTGAGTATTTTAGAAAATACACCGAACATTCCATCAGCCGTAATTTTTTTAGTTGCTCAACATCATGAACGAATAGATGGCACTGGCTACCCATACCAATTAACGGGTAATCAAATCAGCTTGCAATCACAAATAGCCGGCTTAATTGATACTTACTGCGCAATCACCAGTAATAAGCCTTACGCTAAAGGCTTATTTAACCAGCAGGCATTAGAAAAAATCAACTCGCTGAGTGGACAGCAATTCAGTAACACGGTGGTGGATCAACTAGTGCAGTTTTTAGGTATATATCCTGTAAGTTCTTTAGTAGAGTTAAATACGGGCGAAGTTGCTGTAGTGATACAGCAAAATCAAGTTCGACGATTATTGCCACGTGTTTTGGTGCTGCTTGCGCCAGATAAAACGCGTAATGAGCACCCAGCCACCATTAACTTGCTCAATGGGCCTTTGACACCCAGTGGCGAGCCATACACAATATTACATGGGGTCGCGCCAGATGCTTATGGACTTAATCCAGCAGATTTTTATGTTTAATCAGCCACCTTTAATCAATTATTTAAGCGTTTGATATGTCGATAGAAGGCACTTACGCTAATCCAATAACTGCAACAAATAGGGAGTTTGAGATCTCATACTCTGCTACCAACCTGCTGCTAAAAGCGCAACAATTTTCATTAGATGCTCAAGATATTTTAGGTAAATTTGTAGTAGACAGTCCAAAAATATTACATATCACCAATGAACTTGCTACTCAACAGAACAACATATACTTACAAGGTTTTGTCGAAGTTTTACTTAATTGGCAAAGCAGTTTAAATGTACAAGAGTTTACTAAAAAAATAAATAAAATCATAAACTTATGGATTAATGCAGTCGACGAAAACACCAATATCGATATTATTTTAGATTTAATAAGATGTGTAGGACTAAACAAAAAATTCTCAGTATTTAGTTTTAATACCCATACCCAAAATTTTCAGTTATTTCTATTTAGCTTAGTCACAGAAACGATTGCCTTGCATCAAGAAACCAAGTTAGATTACACATTAAATCATGATGCTCAAACTAACTTACCTAACACTAACATGATGTTAGATAAGCTCACTAACTGCCTAAATACGAGTTTAAAAAGTGATGGCGAGCATACAATTGGGTTAATGTCAGTGAGCTTTGAAATTGAAAAACTGACTTCAATTCTAATTCAACTGTTGTCACAAACTTTAAATGTCAAAATTGCTACATTAATACAAGAGGCTTTGCCGAAAGGAGCTAGCTTGTATCAGCTGAGCAATTTGCAATTTGCAATTGTTATTGAAAATCTGAGCAATAACATTCAACTCAACTTATTAGCAACCAAAATTCAGCGCATTTTTGAACAGGTTTTAGTGATTGATAATAAATCACTACGTGCTATTCCAATTGTTTGTTGCACCTACGTGGAAAAAAACGAAATCCTAAAATCTAACACCACGGCACAGTCTTTACTACAAAATATCGGTATCGCATTAGAAAGCGCACTAACAACACATCGAAATTTTGTGATGTATTCGCTAAAGATTTTTGATGCCATAGAAACACAGAAACAAATTGAATTAGAAGTTATTGATGCTTTTAATAATAATAATCTGACTCTACATTTTCAGCCTATTGCTAATTTACCTGATGAAAGCTGTGCTGGTGCAGAAGTGTTACTGCGTTGCCCTCAAACATTGAGTGTGGGTATACATCCTGCCATGGTGATTGATGTGATCAATAAAGTGGGGCTTGGCGAGCAGTTTACGCGCTGGCTTATTAATTCTACTTGTCGCTTGGCTAGCGAGCTTATTCATCAACATCATTTACCTATTTATCTCACATTTAACTTACGAGTAGAAGATTTGCATAATGTTGAATTGCCACATTTGCTCACCCAAAGTATGACCATGTGGAACTTAAATGCAGAGGACTTAGTTTTAGAAATCACAGAAAATGGCATTTTAGAAGAAAACGACAAAACCACTGACAATATCAATCAACTAGCTGCATTAGGCTTCAAACTCGCTTTAGATGACTTTGGTACAGGGTATTCATCACTTGCCCGCTTACGTAGCATGCCTATATCTTTGATTAAAATAGATCAGTCATTTGTACGCAACATTGCAAGATCTATTGAAGATTATGAAATAGTAAAATCTATTTCATTATTAGCGGCAAGCTTAGGTAAAGAGGTATTGGTAGAAGGTGTGGAAGACATAGATTGCCTTAACTTAATTAAAGCCCTTAATTTTAAAAAAGTACAAGGTTATTACTTTTCAAAACCACTCCCATTTGATGAGTTTGTCGATTGGGCAAAAGCTCATCCTAAACAAACGCTTGCTAGTGCCGTTGCTTAAAATCGATTCTGTTATAATGCCAGCATGCAAATTACTACCCGATTAGAGTTTGATGCTGGTCACCGCATCCCTTCACACAAAAGCCAGTGTCGTAATTTACACGGACATCGTTATGCGCTTGAAATCACTTTAAGTGGAGATATTATTAGTGCTGATAACCTATCAGAAAATGGCATGGTGATGGATTTTTCTGATGTGAAAGCCATCGCAAGACAAGCCGTTGTAGATGTTTGGGACCATGCTTTTTTGGTCTACAAAAAAGATCATGTTATTTTAGACTTTTTAAATACACTACCTGATCATAAAACAGTAGTAATGAGTACCGTACCAACCGCAGAAAACTTAGCAGCTGAAGCGTTTAACATTTTGAAGGCTAACTATCATGAAACGTTTGGCAATCATCTTAAACTTGAGCGAGTTCGGTTGTATGAAACACCTAATAGTTGGGCTGATGCTTTAAGTGAATAAACGTATGTCGAATAAAAAATAAAAGGCGGATTTAAATCCGCCTTTTATTTTTACAACTTCTATTGGCTACGTCAAACTTGATAAATCTGCTTTTAAATCATCAATATGCTCTAAACCCACTGCAATACGCACTAAGCCATCACCTATACCTGCGTCGGCGCGTGCCTCTGCAGAAACACGGCTGTGAGTGGTAGTCGCGGGATGCGTAATGGTACTTTTTGCATCACCTAAATTGGCCGTAATTGAAATCATCTTTGTAGAGTCTATCAAATGCCAAGCTGCCTCTTGCGCGGATAATCCGTTACGCGGCTCAACATCAAATGACACAATAGCACCGCCACTTTTCTGCTGACGCATAGCCAGCGCATGCTGTGGATGAGAAACTAATCCTGGATAGTACACACGCGCCACCCCTGCTTGCTGCTCTAACCAAGTGGCGAGTGCCAAGGCATTGCGTGAGTGTGCTTCCATACGCACATGTAGCGTCTCTAAGCCTTTTAAAAAGACCCAAGCATTAAATGCACTCATGGTGGGCCCTGCTGTGCGTAAAAAACCATATACTGGCTCTAGTATGTCTTTCTTGCCAAGTACCGCACCACCTAAGCAACGACCTTGCCCATCAATATATTTGGTTGCAGAATGGATAATAATATCTGCGCCGAAATCCAGTGGCTTTTGCAAAGCAGGTGAACAAAAGCAATTATCCACAACTAACAAAGCACCGGCCTGATGTGCAATTTCTGCAAGTTGTGCAATATCGCACACCTCAGTCAATGGATTAGATGGTGTTTCAACAAAAAATAGCTTGGTATTTTTCTGAGATGCAGCTTTCCAAGCCTGTGGGTCTGTGAGTGAAACAAAAGTCACATGCAGGCCCCACCGAACCAAAATATTGCTAAATAACTGTACCGATGTACCAAAAATACTACGTGATGCCACAATATGGTCACCACTACTACATAAGCCCATGACGCAGGCTAAAATAGCAGACATGCCGCTAGAAGTCGCTACACAAAACTCTGCGCCTTCTAAAGCAGCCAGTTTGTTTTGAAACATGGTGACTGTGGGGTTGGTAAAGCGTGAATAAATATTACCAGGCTCTTTGCCACTAAAGCGCGCTGCAGCTTGTGCGGCATTTTCAAACACAAAGCTAGATGTTAAAAACATCGCTTCAGAGTTTTCTCCAAATTGGGTTTGTTCACTACCAGCACGTACACCTAGTGTTTCTGGTTGCCATTTTTCATTATTAAAATTTGTCATATTAATTCTCATATTTCTGTTTCATCGTTAAAGATGGGGCAATAAAAAACCCGTTTTAGCTTAAAGTTGGCTAAAACGGGTTTGTTTGCACCATTGGCTGAACGCTGTAAAATGTAACATCCAATTACCTCGCTTTAGCAGAATTTATATTGCGCCCGCAAGCTGAGTAAGACTTTTCAAATGAGGCCACTCAAATCAGCGCAAATTCATGTTAGTCCGATAAAGTTAAATCGTCAATACTTGTTACGTTATGCTTCAGCTAGCTCATCATCCTCATGCCCAACTGTTGGTAATAAGTTTAAATCCATCTGTGTGCTGGCATTTGTTGGCTTATGTTCTTTGTTAATGTCTCCACGAGCTGTTTCGATATTATTTAAATAAGCTTCATCAATATCGCCCGTCACGTATTTACCGTCAAAACATGAACAATCAAATACTTTCATCGCAGGATTACTCAAACCAATATCACGCACTAACTCATCTAAATCTTGATAAATCAACGCATCAGCCCCAATTTCCTTACAAATTTCTTCGTCAGTGCGATCAGTCGCTAATAATTCATCGCGACTTGGCATATCAATGCCGTATACATTCGGAAACCGCACTGGGGGTGCTGCCGAAGCGAAATAAACCTTGTTTGCACCTGCGTCACGTGCCATTTGCACAATCTGCTGTGATGTCGTACCACGCACTATAGAATCATCCACTAAAAGAACGTTTTTACCTTTAAACTCAATGCCAATCGGATTGAGTTTTTGGCGCACTGATTTTTTACGCAAAGCCTGACCTGGCATAATAAAAGTACGGCCAATGTAACGATTTTTAATAAAGCCTTCACGATAATCCAAACCTAATGTAATACCTACTTGCAAGGCGCTTGGACGGCTAGTATCAGGTATAGGGATCACGACATCAATCTTTTTATCTGGCCATTCACGCTTAATTTTCTCTGCTAGACTAGTACCCATATCCAAACGTGTTTGATAAACAGAAACGCCATCAATCACAGAATCTGGACGCGCTAAATAAACATACTCAAAAATACAGGGATTCAGCTTTGGATTTTCAGCACATTGGCGTGAAAATAAATTGCCTTCCATATCAACAAATACCGCTTCACCTGGTGCTACATCGCGGAGCAATTGAAAACCAAGTACATCCAAAGCAACGCTTTCTGAAGCCACGATATACTCAGTGCCTTTTTCAGATTCACTTTTACCTATCACTAATGGTCGAATACCAAATGGATCTCTAAATGCTAGTAAACCAAAATTAGCAATCATCGCGACAACTGCATACGCGCCCTTACAGCGCCTATGCACGCCGGCAACTGCATCAAACACCATATCGGTATTTAGCACTGCATTTTGTGAAGTTTTTTCAACTTCATGTGCCAGTACATTGAGCAACACTTCGGAATCTGAGCTGGTATTAATATGACGCAAATCTTGCCTAAACATCTCTTGTTTAAGCTGCGCTGAGTTAGTGAGATTACCGTTATGACCTAAAACAATACCGAATGGTGAGTTGACATAAAATGGCTGCGCTTCTGCTGCCGAAGATGATCCAGCGGTTGGATAACGTACATGCGCAATGCCTGCGTTACCTATCAGACTACGCATATGACGAGTTTGAAAAACATCTTTCACTAAACCGTTATTTTTATGCATATGGAACGTATTGCCATCACAAGTCACAATACCAGCGGCATCTTGCCCGCGATGTTGTAACACCAGCAAACCATCGTATAACAACTGATTAACTGGATTTTTACCAACAATGCCTATAATTCCGCACATGGATTTAACACCTTAAACACTAGAAATCTGATTATTAAGCTGCGCTATTTATATTATTTTTGGTTTTATTACTGCGCCAACGCTTACTACTATTAACCTTAATTACGGCCTACATTTGTCTCACTTGATATTCGTTCATGCTAAATCTTGTATTTGGCACTAATCATATTTGACATGGCTGGCGATACTTACAGGCACCCAAGGCAAACAGGCCAGCACAAAAGCCTCCAGTGGCGCGCTAAACATGGCGTTACGCCATGCAGCATCTTTAGGAATATTAGTCATACCTGCTAATAAAACTAATATGCCCACTATCACCAAGCCTTTAGTAAAACCAAAAAGTCCGCCTAAAAATCTATTTAACCAGCTTAAACCAATTTTTTTTAGTAGATGGGATAACGTAATTGAAATAAGACTAGCCACCAGTAAAGTAGCTAAAAACAGTATTAAAAAAGCAGCGAGTACCTTTAAAGCTTCTGTGGGAATTCCTTCAGGTAATAGTGGTATTAATAAATTTGTATAAGTTCTTCCCACATAAAACGCTACTATCCAACCCAACAACGCCAGCACTTCACGCACGGCACCTCGCATAATACTTAGTAATACACACAACCCTATAATGAACAATACCACATAATCAAAACTGGTCATTTTTGACTAACTACTATTCCAGCCATGCCTGATGATTTGATATTTTCTAACGCTATTGCAGCTTCATTACGCTCTTTAAAAATATTGGTACGTAAACGAATTTTCTCACCTTTATCAGTACTGATTTTTTCAGTTTGTGATTTATAGCCTAAATCGCTTAATTTAGTTTGTAACTTCTTAACATTGTCTGCATCTGAAAAAACACCAATCTGCACATAATACTTAATATTGGGCTTTGCTTCTAATGCCTTATCTTCAACTTTAGTAACAGACTTGCTGGGAGGTGAATTTTCTTCATGAGCTTGCTTTTCGTCAGTAACAGCAGGCATGTTTACTACTGTAGTCACATCGCTACTTTGTGCAGTATTTACTGATTCTTCTAAAGCTACAGCTTTTGGTGTGCCATTAACTTGATTGTTTTCGTGCTGAATTGGTTTAACTTCATTGGGAATTGTGATTGTTACTTCAGGTTTAATTTGTTCAGCAGAGCGATCATGTAGTGCAATCGGCAAAACAGTAACCATCAAAAGCACTAACGCAATTGCACCTACTAAACGCCTACGTGCACGTTTTTTTAACTGTAGTTCTAAGTCGTTAATCGCGTCACCTGCCATTGTTAATTCCTTGTTTGAGTAACTTTTAGTTGCGATATCTTGTTTTAATTAAATCTAAAATGACAGCTTTAAAACGCCAGCACATCTGCTACCGTAAAAAATGATCCAAACACAATTATTCTATCATTTTCACTTACATCTAAACAGGCTTGCTTATAGGCTTGTAAGGTATTACTGAATGACTTAACTTGGAGCTGCTGGTACTCTTTTTCAATAGTTACTTGTTGAATAGCATTATTTAACATAGTCGCTTTCGCACCACGTTCTGTAAGCGTATCGGCAATATACCAAATATCGATCTCTGCAATCAGCGCATTAATCACTCCGTGAATATCCTTATCTGCCAACATAGCAAATACCGCCATCGTTTGTCCGCTGCATTTCGTGCTATTTAAATTTTTTGCTAAAGCTGCAGCGGCTTGTGGATTATGTGCTACATCTACAATCACCTCTGGTTGAGTACTGATTTTTTGAAATCTACCCGTAAGTTTTACAGTCTGTAAACCTTGTGAAATAGCTAGCACATCAACAGGCAACCGACTTTGCAAACACTGAACAGCTTCTATGGCACAAGCTGCATTATTGAGCTGAAACTCTCCTACTAAGGCTGGTAACGGTAACTGCATAAGCTGGATATAATTGGATTTAAAGCTCCAGCCTCCAGAGTTTTTTGTCGCCATAAAGTCTTGCCCAATACGCCTTAAATCAGCGTTGATGCTTACTGCATGCTCCAGCAGGCTGAGTGGTGGAGCTATATCGCCAATAATTGCAGGCGTATTTTTACGATAAACACCCGCTTTTTCAAAGCCGATGAGCTCACGTGTACTGCCCAAAAAATCAATATGGTCAATATCAATGCTCGTTACAATTGCACAGCTAGGATCGAAAATATTGACCGCATCTAGGCGACCACCTAAACCTACTTCCAAAACCACCACATCTAAACTACTTTGCATAAAATGCCAAACTGCAGCTAAGGTACTAATTTCAAAGTAAGTCAGTGCAATTTCGCCGCGTGCGCAGTCCACTGCAGCAAATGCTGCACACAAAGCATCATCGTTTACCTCAGAGCAAGCCACGCGCACACGTTCGTTATATCGCAACAAATGTGGTGAAGTATAGCAACCAACCACGTAGCCAGCCTCATGATAAATTCGTTCTAACAATGCACAAGTTGAGCCTTTGCCATTAGTGCCAGCCACAGTAATAATAGGGAATGAAGGTGTTAATTTGAGTTTTTTTGCTACTTGAGCAACACGATCTAAACCCATAGCAATAGGTTTGGTGTGTAGGGCTTGAATGTATTCAAGCCAAGCCGGCAAATTATCAGGAGATGTCACAGGTGTAGTTCGCTATTAATTAGCTCTTAAATCTATCAGCTTTTTTCATCTAAGTTTTTTTAAGTTCAAAACTACTGAAGCAGAATGATTAAGCTGCAATTGGCAAGCGCATGAGTTTAGATAACATACTAAATAGTTTATTTTTCATTTCACGGCGATCAATGATTATATCAACAGCACCATGCTCTACTAAAAACTCTGCACGTTGAAAACCCGCCGGCAATGTTTCTCGTACTGTTTGCTCAATCACACGCGGACCAGCAAAGCCTATGAGTGCCTGTGGCTCCGCCACAATAATATCGCCTAACATTGCAAAACTAGCAGAAACGCCACCCATAGTAGGGTCAGTTAAAACAGAAATATACGGCAGCCCAGCACTACTTAACTTAGCAAGTGCGGCACTTGTTTTCGCCATTTGCATTAATGATAGTAACCCTTCTTGCATACGTGCGCCGCCACTGGCAGCAATACATATAAATGGTGATTTAGCCACAATAGCCGCTTGCACACCCCGTACAAAACGTTCGCCTACTACTGAACCCATAGAGCCACCCATGAATTTAAATTCAAATGCGGCGATTACTACTGGCATGTTATTCATTGTGCCTTGCATGACGATTAACGCATCTTTTTCGCCTACCTCTTTTTGCGCGGTTTTCATACGCTCAAGATAAGTTTTACTATCTTTAAATTTTAGCGGGTCAATTGGCTGTATTTCTGCGCCTATTTCTTTACGGTTGCTACCATCAGCCAAGGCGGAATCTAGCAATAAATCTAATCTTGCACGCGCTGAAATGCGATTATGATGTGCGCATTTTGGGCATACTTCTGCATTTGACTCTAAATCTGAGCGGTATAAAACGGATTGGCAAGCATCACATTTGCTCCACAAGCC
Source organism: Methylophilaceae bacterium (assembly GCA_043772865.1). Classification (GTDB taxonomy): domain Bacteria; phylum Pseudomonadota; class Gammaproteobacteria; order Burkholderiales; family Methylophilaceae; genus JACMMS01. The sequence goes on along the minus strand of JAYVFU010000265.1, from coordinate 4,743 downwards.
CTCAGGCATACTTTTTTTAACGCCAATAGCACGTTTAATTTTGGGTGCTACTAAATTACCTAACCAACTCATATCGACTCCTCATTATTATTATCCTAATATAATCAGTTACTTAAGAATCTATTGCAGCACGCAATTCTTGCATAAGTGCAGATACATTGCTAATTAAATTTTCTTCTGTCGATTGTTCAACAGTTTGCACCATGCGACTCCCCACTACCACAGCATCAGCAATTTTGGCTACATTTTTGGCAGTTTCTGCATCTCGCACACCAAAGCCTACACCTATGGGTAAATTGGTGAGCGTGCGAATTTCAGCAACCCGTTCTTTAACGCTATCTATATCTAAATTTGCTGCACCAGTAACACCTTTAAGTGATACATAATATAAAAAACCACTGGCTTGATTAACAATGAGTTGAATGCGCGCAGGCTCTGTAGTAGGTGATAACAAATATATGCTATCAACCCCATGCGCATGTAAAGACTGAGTAAACTCTGCACTTTCTTCAGGTGGATAATCTACAGTGAGTACCCCATCTACACCAGCATCGCCAGCACGTTTTGCAAAGGTCTCAGCACCCATGGCTTCAATCGGATTAGCATAACCCATCAAGATAATCGGTGTCTTTGTATCCATTTTTCTAAATTCTTGTACCATCTCTAGCACGTGACGCAAACCCACTTTATGCACTAAGGCACGCTCACTAGCGCGTTGAATCACTGGACCATCCGCCATTGGGTCAGAAAATGGCACACCTAATTCAATCATATCAGCGCCAGATTTTACTAATGTATGCATCAATGTAACAGTGTGTTTTGGATGCGGATCACCCGCTGTAATGTAGGGAATGAGTGCTTTTTTACCTTGTTGCTTAAGTGTGGCAAAAGTAGATTGAATACGTGACATATATTTTCTTTTAAATTCTTTTCTTAGATTGTGATGCCCGACAAACCAGCCACCGTATTAATATCCTTATCACCACGACCAGATAAATTGACTAAAATAATTTGGTCTTTACTCATGGTTTTGGCAAGCTTTTCTGCATAGGCTAAAGCATGACTACTTTCTAGCGCAGGGATAATACCTTCAATACGGCATAACTGGTGGAAAGCAGCCATCGCTTCATCATCTGTAATCGCCACATATTCAGCGCGCTTAATATCTTTTAACCATGCGTGCTCAGGGCCAACACCAGGATAATCTAAGCCTGCTGAAATTGAATGTGTTTCAATAATTTGACCATCTTCATTTTGCATTAAATAAGTGCGGTTACCATGCAACACACCTACTGGGCTATTTGCCGTCAATGGTGCCGCATGATGACCCGTTTCTAGGCCTAATCCAGCGGCTTCTACACCTATTAAACGGACATTTGGCACATCAATATATGGATAGAAAATTCCCATTGCGTTAGAACCACCACCCACACAAGCCACAACCGCATCAGGCTGACGACCTAACATTTCTTGCATTTGTACTTTAGATTCAATACCAATAATCGCTTGAAAATCACGCACCATCATAGGGTATGGATGCGGGCCGGCCACTGTGCCAATAATATAAAACGTATTCGATATATTAGTCACCCAATCACGCATGGCTTCATTAAGCGCATCTTTGAGGGTTTTTGAGCCGCTTTCAACAGGCACAACCGTTGCACCTAATAACTTCATTCTAAATACATTGGGTGCTTGGCGTTTTACATCTTCGCTACCCATATAAACTACACACTCCAAGCCTAGTCGCGCTGCGATTGTGGCGGTTGCAACGCCATGTTGACCTGCGCCGGTTTCAGCAATCACACGCGGCTTACCCATGCGTTTTGCTAATAAAGCCTGACCTACTGTATTGTTAACTTTGTGCGCACCAGTATGGTTTAAATCTTCACGTTTTAAATAAATCTGCGCACCACCCACTTTATCGCTCAAGCGTTTTGCGTGATAGATCGGGCTAGGACGACCAACAAAATTTTTTAAATCATAGGCATACTCAGCTAAAAACTCAGGGTCATAGCGGTACTTTTCATACATAATGCGCAAATCTTCTAGTGCTTCTACAAGTGTTTCTGCGACAAAAGTACCACCAAACTGACCAAAGTGACCACGCACATCTGGCATATCATACATTTTCATTGCTTACTCCAATTGGCTGAATTGTTAGCCTATTTATTGAACGTTTACTTTTTAATTAATACTGACACTTTGCATAAAAGCAGCGATTTTTGCTGCGTCTTTTACACCTTTTGATTTTTCTACACCACCGCTTACATCTACTGCGTATGGCTTAGCTTGTTTAATGGCCAAGGCTACGTTATCTGCTGTTAGTCCACCAGCCAATACTATAGGTTTGGTGAGAGTTTCAGGGATTAAGTTCCAGTCGAAAGTCAGACCCGTCCCCCCAACCACACCTTCAACAAAAGTATCAAGTAACAGCGCTTTTGCATCATAAAAATCGATTTCATATTGTAACAAATTTGTGGTGGGCTTAACGCGAATTGCTTTCATATAATGCATGCGATAAGCACGACATTGCTCAGGTGTTTCATCACCATGAAACTGCAAACAATCTAAATTAACTTGATCTAAAATTGATTCAATATTATTTTGACTGGCATCTACAAACAAGCCAACAGTTGCAACAAAAGGTGGCAGCGCAGAGACAATTTCAGCTGCTTTTTGTGGAGTAACGTAGCGGGGGCTAGGTTGATAAAACACCAAACCTATCGCGTCACAACCATTTGCAACGGCTAAAAGAGCATCTTCTACTGAAGTGATACCACATATTTTTACGCGTGTTTTAAACATATTATTTTCACAGATTAGCATTATTTGCCATGATTATTTCAAGCCAAAATTATATCAAGTAAGCACTGTTAAATAACGCTGAGTAATAGGCAATTCAAATTTTTTATCATAGCCTACGCCTGTTAAATAAAGCCCGTGTGGCGAAAATGTAGGGGGTGATAAAGTACGGTTTTTACTCGCTAACAATTCTTGCATATAAATGGGTGGGTATTTACCTTTTCCAATATAAATGAGCGCGCCTACCATATTACGCACTTGATGCTGCAAAAACGCATTGGCGGTAAAGTCAAATATAAAGCCGCCATTTACTGGCTTAACTTCGACAATATGTAGTTGTTTGATAGGTGATTTAGCTTGGCAATCCGCCGCTCGAAATGCGCTAAAATCATGCTCACCTTTTAAATACGATGCTGCTAACTGCATATTTTCTGCATGAAGCGGCTGATGAAACCACCCTGCTCTATCCACCATTAGTGCTGGTTGTGTAGGCTGATTAATCAGCAAATATTGATAATTACGTTGATAGGCTGAAAATCGCGCGTGAAACTCATCTTGCTGTGATTCGCTAATACACTTTGACCATAACACGCGAACACTTGCAGGTAACTTAGCATTTACGCCACGCACCCATGTTGACTCAGGCCGAAATGTTTCAGTATCAAAATGTATGATTTGAGTCAATGCGTGAACGCCAGTATCAGTGCGTCCTGCAGCGTGGATGCGCACTGGATGCCCAGCTATTTTTTGCAAAGCACTTTCTAAAGTATCCTGTACACCACAACCATTAGGCTGACTTTGCCAACCACAATAACTCGCGCCGTTATATTCAATGGCTAAGGCAACTCGCATTAATAATTTTTAAGCAATATCATAGTTAATAAATCAAGCTATATAAAAGTGTTAAAAATAAAATACCAATTAGACATAAATCAAACCAAGTCACTGAATCAACTTGCATGTGAATGTATTCCAAATCATTTGACTCATTAAAATCAATATGATCAAAAGCATCAAAGTAACGCTTAAATTTTATAGCCAATGGTAGTTTAGGCGATAGTGAAGAATTCAATTCAGCATGAAATACCGGCCTATCCGTTTCTACATAGTGCAATGTTAACCACAATCTCACAGCAAATCGCTCTGGAACTTTATTAAATAAAGGATGCTTTATCCTTAAAAATCCAAACCTTAATATAGAGTTACAAATAATATATATTCCACCAATCAACAACTCACGTGGTGTGCTTACTAACAACAATGACAGCGCTAATATGACAACGCTTAGCTTAAGCGCTTGCGAAAATCCTGCCTGCAGCCCTTCGTAGCTGGGAGAAATTTGCCAAATATTCGATGACCAATTAAATACATATTCTCCAGGTGTATTAAAGGCATACACAAGCAATAGGGTTAACATTAGCCAACGTGCACGATTTAACATTTTAAAAGGCTTTAGTACTTGCTTAATTACTAGCAGCATACTTAATAAAAGCAAACTCAGCACCAATAAAACATCGTCAAATTTATGAGATATAACCGCAAAACAAATAAGTGCCATTAACTTAACAAGCACATGTGTACTACCCAACAGTTTATTGTTAAATAAGTTTTTCATTCAATTTATTGGGTAGTAATATAATTAATTTTACTTAACGCTGTTAGCTGAATTAAAAGCAAGTTGAATTAACAGAAAGCATGAATTAAAAGAGCTGAATTAAAAGAGCTGAATTAAAAAGCCGAGCTAAAGAGCTCGGCTTTAATGTTTGACCAGGTAATAATCAAAAATTAAGCTAGCTTGGCTAAAAGCTCCTTTGCCTTAGCAATTTGATTTACGCCACCTTCTTTAATAACTTCTTCTAACAACTCTTTTGCGCCTTCTTTATCATCCATTTCTAAGTATGCATTAACCAACTCAAGCTTGGTATCTGCTTCATTAGA
>JAYVFU010000264.1:0-23494 GCA_043772865.1 Methylophilaceae bacterium | reverse complement strand
TCAAAGCTCCTTCAGTCCCAAATGATTTAAAAAAATGATAACTAAACAAATATGGGCTACTTAGGGGAATTATTTAAATAATCTTTACTAGCATATTTTCAGTTAGGTACTTGGCCATGGTGATTGTGATACAAATTCGGCAAGATGTCCTTAATTCTTAGAGTGGGATTAAAATGATTTACGCTTAGCGATGTATGACCATTTTAAGCATAATATATATTTTTATTTATGACGAATAAAACTTAGATACTCAGAAAACAATATGCTTACAGTTTTTAAAATGTAAGCATATTGTTTTATTTGGTTCAACTCAGATGATAAAGCTGGGCATTTGGTAGATTCTATTTTAATATTATGAACGTAGTTTTTGGCCGAAATATTATTCAATTAAAATTGCTTAAATCCATATTTTAGTTAGATTAGCCCACTAGTATGCAACAGAGCGTCTTGAATTTTTTTCTTAAATTCACCAGCTTCATTCTGGATTTTTTTATCTGATTCGTTCTTAAGTTTCGAGTCTTTTTTAATAGATTCACCAACAGTATATCCTGCATCATAAGATGCATCACATGTCGCATCATTTTTAATACTTTTTGCGGTTGAAAGCCTTGCAGCTAGATCTGCATAAAAATGATCTTTAGCGCCATCAAAATAACCTGTGAGACGGCAACTTTTATAAATTTCGTCTGGCTTTTCTGCATGGGCTTGACCTATAACACTTAGCGTAGTAATTATTAATAATAGTGTGGGTTTAATCATATAGTTCTCGTCAATTTCAATATAAATTCATTAATTAAATTTCATTTTTTTTTGTAAGTATTAGCTTACTTAACTAATCATCATCATGTTCATGATGTTTATGGCGCCAATGATGTTCATGATGTTCATGATGTTCACGCCAGTCATTATTATCGTAGTAACTATCACTACTTTGATAGTAATAAGGGCTGGGGTTTGCGCTGTAGTATTCGCGGTAAACTGGTTTAGGTTGATAATATACGACAGGTGGCGGTGCGTAATAAACTGGGGGTGAATCATAGTAAAAAGGCTGACCAATATTTAAACTGAAGCCTATCGAATCATGTGCAAATAAAGATGTTGAAAAGCCCCAACCTAGCATTACAACAAATAATCCTAATTGAATTTTTTTCATGATATTTCCTTAGCGTAAGAGACTTCAGGTCTACTAAAACGTCTCTCACTAACAATAGTTGACTAATGCTCACCTTGATCATCGTCATCATCATGGTGATGATGTTTATGTTTGTCATGTCCTCTGCCATGTTTATCTTCATGGTCATCTTCATAATAACCTGATCTGTTATTGTCTCTGGATTGATTAACGTTATCAGCATAATTTTTATGAGATGGCTCAGATATTACTTTACCTACTGTTGCACCACCCGCACCACCTAGTCCAGCACCTACAACGGCACCTGTGCTACTCCCGCTTACTTTTCGGCCTACGTACGCGCCACCAGCACCACCTGCAGCACCACCAATAATGGCACCCGTTTGACCTTTTCCTTTGGTTGTAACTGCGCCGCCGACACCTCCACCAACAGCGCCTCCAAGTAGTTCTCCATTGTGACCACCAACTACACCACCCAATGCAGTGCCCAAAGCGGCACCTAAACCACCACCGACGGCAGTTTTAGCATTGCTATCTTCGGCCATCGCTTGACCTGATAACAATAGTAGAGCTAAGAAAGATACTTTAATTAAATTCATTACTTGTTCTCCAAAAATTGGTGATTATTTAACGTGCATTTTAATTATTAACTTGAATAGTGCGAATTAATATGGTTTTACTTATTAATAGTTTTTATTGAAGATACTTATAGATTCAGCCTGTAAAATAATTACTACCACATTATTACGCAATGTTAAAGTTAGATTAATATACTTATTTTAGCTTACGTTAACCTGACAGTTGATTTAGATATGCAATACTCGCAATTTGTTTTGCCAAACAAGCTTTTGTGAGTAAATGTTTATATGTTTTTTTAAATTATTGAGACAAGTTCCATCAATATCGTTGTGCCGACGTTAAAGATTGTAAAACACTCTAATTTTATCAAAGATTTTGCATATCCCCGTAATACATAAATCTTATGTTAAATGTGTATCTAACTAAGGCTATCAAAAAAAGGTTTTGCAACAATTTTGTCATAATAACTTAGTTACATGATTTTAATGAATTTAATAATTAGAGAATTTACGTCTTTTTATCTGTAGGTGATTCATAAAAAATGTTTACTGTCAGCTTTCTGTCAGGTTCATCCGTTATGGTGAATGCCTTGTATAGAAGTTCTTGATTTATACATGACAAATTAATTCATAATTTAAGTTACAAAGAGGAGAAATACCGTGGATAGAACAAAGATTTCATTAGCAGTTGCATTATTTTGCCTAGGCATAGCTGGTAGTACCTTTGCTGCAGACGCTGCCGTGACAACAACTACGAGTACATCTACTACCGGCAATAGTGGTACGGTTACCAATACCACCGTCACTAAAACTCCGTTGAGTCAATCTACTATTAGTGTGCAAAAAAACCTCACCCGTGACGCTGGCAGCAAAGGTTTAAACAATGCAAGCAATCGTCTTGAAGCTAATCAAGACAAAATACAAGCACGTAAAGAAGTTGCATCTGAAAAGGCAGAATTAAAAGCTGCCGATAAAAAAACAGATAAAGCAGAAGCAACTGCCGCTCGTGCCGAAAAACGTGCCGCAAAAGCAGAACGTGCAGAAAAATCTGAAAAAGCAGAATTAAAGATCGCAGACAAAAAGGCTGATCGTACAGAAGCAGTAGCTAATCGTGCTGAGAGACGTGCTGAAAAAGCTGAACGTGTAGAAAAAGCTGAACGTGTGGAGAAAGTTGAACGTCCAGAGAAAGTTGAACGCGTAGAGAAGGTTGAACGTCCAGAGAAAGTTGAACGCGTAGAGAAGGTAGAGCGTCCTGAGAAATCTGGTTCTAATCATTAATTAATCATGATGGTTTGTTAACGTATAATTTAACCTCAATCAACATTAAGAATGTGAACATGAAGAAAATATTAATCACTACTGCAGTTACTCTGACTATCTTAACTGGACTTGCTTCACAGTCTGCTATTGCAGAGGATAATGGCGTCTTCACGCTCACTTCTGGTGTAGATTATAGTTCTGGTAAATATGGTACTAATCAACGAACAGACATTACTTCTATTCCTGTTATTGGTAAATATGAAATAGATCGACTAACTTTGAAATTAACGGTGCCTTATGTGACCATTACGGGTCCAGGTAATGTCTCACCAGGTATTGGTAAATTTAAAGACATCCAAGTGGTTACTAAGCGCTCTACTGAATCTGGCTTAGGGGATATTGTGGCAGGTGCAACTTATAATCTTTATGGAGGCAGTGCATCTGCACCGGCAATCGATATTACCGAAAAAATCAAGTTCGGTACTGCCGATGAGAATAAAGGTTTAGGTACTGGTAAGACTGACTATTCAACGCAAGTGGATCTTTATCAGGCTTATGGAGATTTTACTGCACTGGCTGGCCTAGGTTATCGTGTCTATGGTGACACTAACGCTTCACCTCTGAAAAATGTGTTTTATGGCTCACTTGGGGGCACGTATAAGGTTTTACCATCATCGACTGTTGGTGTGGTGTACGACTATCGTCCGGCTATTACAAGTAATGGTTCAGCCGTCAGTGAAGCGACTGCGTTTGTTAATTATAAACTCACACCCAATTGGAAAGCACAAGGCTATCTTGTTAAAGGGTTTGCAGATGGCAGTCCAGATTATGGCATTGGTGCTTTAGTGAGTTATATATTTTAAATAATATAGTTTATTTGGAATGCAACGCCTCTGTTAGTGAACTGAATAATAACGGTTAACGCAAGGTAAAGAGAATACAAAAAAGGGGCTGTAATGGTAGTCCGACCCATAAAAAGATTGCATTTATAAGTAGAATTTTCTTATTATGTTTTAAGGAGATCTTACATGAAGATATCAAGATTTACTGACAGTCAGACTATGCAAATTTAAAACGAGCATAAGCTGGCATCTCAGCACCCGAACTGTGTTGCTAGCATGGCATGAGTTCTGCCACGTTCTATAAATGGCGTGCTAAATATGGTCGCATGGATGCCTCCATGGTGGCACGATTAAAAGTACTGGAAGACGAAAACCGTCGCTTAAAAAGATGTATGCCGAGGTGCAGTTACAAGCCGACGTACTCAAGGAGGCTATGGCAAAAAAGTGGTGAAGCCGTCTTCTCGTCGGGAGATGGCTATTTCTGCGGTGATGTTATCAAAAGCACAGACGTCACACTTAAGCATTTGTGTCGCTTGTGTGGCTTTTAGTATCTCTGAGACCTGCTACCGCTACAAGCCCAAGCACTCGTCAGAGAATGATGCCATTGCCGACTGGCTGATCCGTTTAACGCACAATCAGCGCAATTGGGGCTTTGGCTTATGTTTCCTGTACCTGCATAATGTGAAGCATTCCGGCTGGAATCACAAACGTGTGTATAGAATTTACCGTGAGTTGTTACTGAACCTGCGCATTAAGCCAAGGAAACATTTAGTCCGCAGCAAACCGCAAGGTGGAGGTGCCAGAACAGATGAACGAAGTCTGGTTGATGGACTTATGAATGACCAGTTATCGGATGGTCGTTCTATCAGGCTCTTTAACGTGATTGACGACTTTAACCGTGAAGGTTTGTGTATTGATGTTGATGTCTCATTACCATTTGAGCGTGTGATACGGTCACTGGATCAAATCATTGAATGGCGTGGCGTACCGACCGCCATTCGCTGTGACAACGGCCCTGAATATATCAGTGCAACCACTGCTAAGTGGGCTAAAAAGAGTGGTATCAGCATTGATTTTATACAACCAAGTAATCCACAACAGAATGCTTATGTGGAAAGATACAATCGAACCGTGCGTTATGATTGGTTAGCGCAACACTTGTTTGACAGTGTTGCTGAAGTACAACAATTTGCAACAGATTGGCTATGGACATATAATCAGGAACGTCCCTACATGGCATTGGGCTGCATGACACCAAGGCAAAAGTTAGCCTTGTCAGCTTAGTTTCTGCTTTAAGCTGCAATTAATAATGAGGGGGGGATTACCTATGCTACTTTTCAATTCAAGAATATTTGTATGGCAATAGGGGGTTAAATATTAGATTTAAAATGGTTTAGATGACAAAGCTAATTTATGAAGACTGAAAAACATTTAATTAGCATTCTTAGTTTTAAGGAGTAATTTTATAATTAGCTTTGCGACTCATAACTTAATATAGGTCATTTTTTCTACTAATTAGCTTAGAATTAAAACCATGCGATTATGTAAATCTTAAGGAGCTAGTTGATATGTCTGTAGAACTCATTTGTTTAGCATGGGCAGTAATATTAGGCCTAGTGCATATTTTAGTGGCAGGTAATGCAAGGACTAAAGAATTAGGCATCCAATGGAATATGGGAGCTCGGGATGGTCAGCAGAAGCCCTCGTCGCCCGTCACTGGCCGATTGCTTCGAGCACAAGCCAACTTCTTTGAAACTTTCCCACTGTTTGCGACTGCAGTCCTGATGGTTGCAGTGACTAATAGTTTTAGCACCTATAGTTATTGGGGTGCAATCCTCTATCTAATTTCTCGTATTATTTATTTTCCGTTATATGCTTTTGGTATTCCCTTTATACGTAGCGTTGTTTGGTTGATTTCAATCGCAGGATTATTAATGGTTTTGTTACCTATAATGTTCAAATAATTAAGTGGAATTGTATGCAATTGCATGTAATTTACAAGTAATTGTGCTGATAATTATTTTGTAAAAATACTGGTTGTGCCGATACTAAATCAATCCAACGAAGATGCCGTTTCAGATAATTTTAAATTGAATAATAAAATCTTAAACGTCACCGACGTATAAATCTACCAGATAAGCCGTCAATCTATCATTCAATCTACTAGTTAAGCCGATAGATTAGAAGCTCTATTTTCGTTTCATTAACAATCTCGTTCCCGTCACTTGCACTACCAACATATCCTACTTTAAATTATAAATAATCTGCTGAATCGCGAAATTAGGGTCTAGCTTACTTTAAATAATTTTCTATAGTTGCTGAGTTGGCTGAAAATAAATCGTACCCAAAAGATCATGATGCACTAATCAATTCAATAGATAAGACCATTGATTTTAATATGAATAATCATGTGGTGTAGTCAAAAATACTATCTATACCACTCAAAATTTCTCCAATCAAACTACACCACCATAATTGATAGGATTGAGTACTTTTTTGACTTCAATAGAGCTGGACTCCGTATTAGCAAAAGATAGAGGCGTATCACCCAAAACTATATTAACAGTATTTAACCAATGTTCTGCTTTTGACTGAGTGCCGAAGATTTCAACAGCAATCGTTTTAATCTCAATTAACCGAAGACGCGATGTGGTTTTTGTTTTCATGAGTGGACTCCACGCGTATTGATGAACATAACTTTATTGAAATTAGTATGACACAGATTTCGAGGTTTATTATTCGGCTATTGATACTTGGTGGGTTAATGCGACGTTGCTTTCTCCCTATGCAAATAACTGATCAAAATCAGCCACACTCTATTTTCATTGGTTAATATTTTGAAATGTATAGGTACATGTTCTTTGTGTTTTTAAATAATTTTGATGAATTGAAATAGGATACAGAATATTTATTTTTAGAATTATTTGTCCTTGATACAGGCTTTAACAAGATAAGTTTAAGGACACTATGAAAGTTAAACATTTCAGATAAAAGCATAAACTATTTTAAAAAATAAAAAGTGTAAACAATTCATGCAAAAAACTTCAAAAAAATAGGATTTATTTACATAAAACTTTACACAAATTAATTAAGTATATGATAATTATATTGAAATTAATGTTTACCTGCTATCAGGTATGCACAACCATTTTGAGTCACTTTTTAAATTAATATGTAGTACTAAGTAATAAGCCCCTAATTTAGGGGCTTTTGTTTTGAACCTCACAAAATCTACAGTTAAACTTAATCTTTGACAATAAAATCAGCGAGTATATGGGCTTGATTATATTAAGGTATAATTGGGTTTAAGAGATTTTACGGGGTAATGCGATGCCTATTTATGATTATGAATGCACTAGCTGCGGCTTAAAAAAAGAAGTTATGCGCAAAATTAGCGAGCCCAATTTAACTGTTTGCCCAGCATGTAACCAAGAAACGTTTGCGAAACAAGTATCTGCACCTAGCTTTCAGCTCAACGGTACTGGCTGGTATGAAACAGACTTTAAGGGTGGCTCTAAAGCTGCAAAAAAAGAGAACGGAGCAAATGTAAGTTCAACAACTGCAGAGCCAAGTAAACCAGCAGCTTGCGCAACAGGTTGTGCTTGCCACTAATGTTTTTTTTCATCCGCATGAGTTTCCCTAGTTTTTTTGCCTGTTACTAAACCCTTGTCTAGCTATTAAACATTTAAGCGATTTTCACAAATACAATGAATATTAAACGTTATTTTATTACTGGCTTGTTGGTATTAGTGCCGCTGTTTATCACTTTTTGGGTGCTAGCTACAGTGATTGGTATGATGGATCAAAGCTTATTGTTGCTGCCAATGGCATGGCGACCAGAGGCGCAATTTGGTCGCGCAATACCTGGGATTGGTGCAATACTCACTGTGCTCATTATCTTAGTAACAGGGTTAATTGCGACTAATTTCTTTGGCAAACAAATCATCGCCATGTGGGAAAACATGCTGGGGCATGTGCCATTTGTTAAATCTATTTACTCTAGCGTTAAGCAGGTGTCAGATACTTTATTTTCAGATACGGGCAATGCGTTTCGTAAGGCATTATTGGTGCAATTTCCACGTGAGGGTAGCTGGACGATTGCTTTTCAAACAGGAGAGCCAGGTGGTGATGTGGCCAACCATTTAACGGGTGATTTTGTTAGCGTTTATGTGCCGACTACGCCAAACCCAACAGGCGGTTATTTTTTAATGATGAGAAGAACTGATGTCATTGAGCTTAATATGAGTGTTGATGAAGCACTTAAATATATCATCAGCATGGGTGTGGTTGCACCGCACCCAGTAGCCGCAAGAATACTAACAGCTACTAAAACCTAAGGTCTTAAAACTTGATCCTTCCAAGCTTAAGACTTCAACAAAAAATTAACCTTATTTCCATTCAATTTTTTCAAATTTTAACTATTAAGAAATCATTATGCGTACTCATTACTGCGGGCATTTAAACCGCGATCTCATTGGCCAAACTGTAACTTTATGTGGCTGGGCACATCGCCGCCGCGATCATGGCGGCGTGATTTTTATTGATTTACGTGACCGTGAAGGCATGGCGCAAATTGTGGTCAATCCTGATACTGCAGCCGCGTTTGCCATTGCAGAATCTGTACGTAGTGAATATGTATTAAAAATCGTATGTGTTGTACGTGCGCGCCCAGAAGGGGCAGTGAACTCTAACTTAGCCACTGGCGAAGTGGAAATGATCGCCACTGAAATTGAAGTGCTTAACGCATCGCTTACACCACCGTTTATGTTAGATGACGAAAACCTTACAGAAACTGTGCGCTTGCAACATCGTTACATTGATTTACGTCGCCCTGCGATGCAAAAAAACTTGATGTTGCGCTATCGCGTGGCTAAAACCTTGCGTGATTACTTAGATACTCATGGCTTTATTGAAATTGAAACACCCATGCTTACGCGCTCAACACCAGAAGGTGCACGCGATTATTTAGTGCCATCGCGCGTGCATGCAGGTCAGTTTTTTGCACTGCCACAATCACCACAACTGTTTAAACAGTTGCTGATGGTATCTGGTTTCGACCGTTATTTTCAAATCACAAAATGCTTCCGCGATGAAGATTTACGTGCAGACCGTCAGCCAGAATTTACGCAAGTGGATATCGAAACCTCATTCATGACAGAAGCACAAATCATGAACATTGTGGAAGAGATGATTCGCCAAATGCTTAAAAAAGTTCAGGATGTGGACATGCCAGCTGAATTTCCTCGCATGACTTTTCACGAGGCTATGACGCGTTACGGTTCTGATAAACCTGATATGCGCGTGACTTTAGAAATCACTGAGTTAACGGATGTGATGAAAGATGTAGATTTTAAAGTGTTTGCAGGTGCGGCAAATATGGCAGGCGGTCGCGTTGCAGCCTTGCGTATTCCAAACGGTGCTGGCATTTCGCGTAGCGAGATTGATGCCTACACTGAATTTGCAAAAATCTACGGCGCAAAAGGTTTGGCATACATCAAAATTAACGATGTAACTCAATTAAATGAAGAAGGCTTGCAAAGCCCAATCGTTAAAAATATCCATGTTAAAGCACTACAAGCCATGATTGATTTAACAGGCGCGCAAAATGGCGACATCGTGTTCTTTGGCGCAGATAAAGCTAAAGTGGTAAACGAAGCGCTAGGCGCATTACGCACAAAAATTGGCCATGAAAAAGGTCATGTAGATGGTCGCAAATGGGCGCCATTATGGGTGGTAGATTTCCCAATGTTTGAACATGATGAAGAAAATGATCGCTGGGCAGCATTGCACCACCCATTCACCGCGCCAAAAGATGGCCATGAAGATTTATTGGTGACTAACCCAGGTGCTGCGCTCTCAAAAGCCTACGATATGGTACTAAACGGCTGGGAAGTAGGCGGCGGCTCAGTACGTATCCATAAACAAGATATTCAATCAAAAGTATTCGATGCGCTAAAAATCAGCAAAGATGAAGCCCAAGAAAAATTCGGCTTTTTGCTAGATGCCCTGCAATACGGCGCACCTCCGCATGGTGGATTAGCCTTTGGTTTAGATCGCTTGGTTACTCTAATGGCGGGTGCAGAATCAATCCGTGATGTGATTGCCTTCCCTAAAACACAGCGTGCACAATGCTTGATGACCAATGCGCCTAATGAGGTGGATGAAAAGCAGTTGAGAGAATTGCATATTAGAGTTCGCACTCAAAACCCTGCATAGTTATTGGCGTTAATGACCGAGATTAAAAAGCGTCGATTTGAGGATCATCCAGATTTAGATTTAATGGATGAAGATTTCAGTGAGATCTTGGCTGATACTGCATATTATGTCGGAAGCATCCTTATTGAATTTAATTCACTAGAGGCTGCTATCGAGTATTTTATTGCAGAACAGTTAACTCATGCTGGTGATCAGGATGACCGCACGTATGTGTTTTTGTCTGAAATGATGTATCAAGGCAAAGCAAAAGCTTTAATTAATCTCTACGGGCAAATCATTGAAAGTGCTGAAGTTACTTATACGCAAAATGATTTAACTTCAATTCAAGACAGTCTAGATAATTGCGCACGAATTAGGAATGAATATGCCCATGCAAACTGGCATGGGATTAATCAAAAACGGTATGTTTGTGTTAAGACACAGGCAAACAAAAAAGGAATTTTTCAGAAATACCGAATATTTGACGATATGCAAATGAAAAGCGATTTGAAATATATTATTGAGTCTCAGTTTTTACTTGGAGAATTTGATGAAAATATATTTAACCAATTTTATAAACGTCTATAAGCCAGCGTAGATAGAGGTTCAGAAGATGCCTATCAAATCCCTCATCCGCAGCGTCCCAAATTACCCCAAGCAAGGCATTCAGTTTCGCGATATTACGACTTGCTTAAAGACCCAATTGGCTTTCATATGGTGATTGATACGCTTGCTCATCATTACACCAATAAAAAAATAGATAAAATTGCAGGTATTGAGGCGCGTGGATTTATCGTTGGTGCGGCGCTGGCGTATAAGCTAGGTGTGGGTTTTGTGCCTATTCGTAAATCTGGCAAGTTGCCTGCTGAAACTATTGGTCATGATTATGCATTGGAATATGGTGTTGACCGTGTAGAGGTTCATACCGATGCAATTGCACATGGTGAACATGTATTATTGATCGATGACCTAATTGCAACGGGTGGCACTGCGGAAGCTGCTGCAGCGCTAATTCAGAAATTGGGTGGCGTAGTAATGGGTTTTGCTTTTGTGATTGATTTGCCAGATTTGGGCGGCTCAAAACGTTTAATAAAAGCTGGACTGAAGCCATTTGCGCTATGTCAATTTGAGGGCGAATAAGCTGTTTATACTTACTTGAATTAGTTACTCCTCACTACAAAGATGTTAAAGTAGGAGTTAATTAATGTTGAAAAAGTATTATGCCAGTCACCGAAATTAACCATATTAACCTCCGTTCCAATCGCGACATGATGCATGTGTTGCGAGATTTTTATTGCGATATTGTTGGCTTAAAAGTTGGTCCACGGGTGGCGACTATTAGCTATGGGTTTTGGTTGTATATTGGCGATAATGATGTGGTACATATTGCGGAATACAACAAAGGAGTTGGCGCGCCAGATTTACATGTGAATGGTACTTATGATCATGTGTCGTTTACTTGCACTGATATGCAAGCAATGGAAGTGCATTTGCAAGCTCACCAAGTGGTATTCACCACCCGCGTACTTAATAATGGCGTGCAACAAATTAACTTTAAAGACCCTGCTGGCAATGGTATTGAGCTGAATTTTAATCCGCCAGACTTTTGAATCTACACATCATCTATTTAAGTTTAATTTGTCACGCTTTTGAATGTAACCGTGTGACTGCTGTCACACAATTTATATACCAGATGGCTTAGAATATGATTTGATAAATCATTGTTGAAATGATTTCTTTATCGCTATTGAATACGATCAACAATTAATTTGTAATCATGTAGGCTTGGAGAACAATTAAATGAGGCATCCCACCAATCAGTTTTTATTAAAACTCTTAATTGGTATTAGTTTTACGTTTGCTATGGTGTCTCAAGCATCGGCGGAGCCAGATCCTAAATTATGGTCTGTGGTTAAAGAGGCTTTTTTTGCGAATCGTGAAATTACAGAAGTTGATTTTATAAAGATTGATGCGCCGCGCCGTGCAGAAAGTGGTGCGCAAGTCCCTGTCACTTATAGTATTGATAACTCAGCAGCCAATGGTGTTGTTATAAAAAAGCTGTACGCTATTGTAGATGCCAATCCAATTCCATTGACTGCAACTTACCATTTAACTGATATGTTAGGTAATTTTCAGTTATCAACGCGTATTCGTTTTGAAACCGATGCGTTTGTACATTTAGTGGGTGAAACTGCTGATGGCAAACTTTATGGCGCTACACGCCCAATCCGTGCGGCTGGTGGCTGTGGTGGTACGGTTGATGGTGATGATGCTGCGATTCGTGCAGCAGCAGGTAAAATTAAATTACGTGTAGAAGAACCCGTTAAAATTGGTAGTGCAGCTTCTACCGTATTTAACATTAAACACCCCATGCGTACTGGTTTACAGCGCGACTTAGTCTCACAAGGATATGTGCCTGCTTTTTACATTAATAAAGCGGAGTTTACCTATAATGGCAAGCCTATAATGACCATTGATGTTGGCGTAGGTACGAGTGAAGACCCGTATTTTAAATTTAATTTTGTGCCAGATGTTCCAGGCAAATTAGATGTGACAGCCACTGATAATGAAGGTAAAGCCTTTACCCATGAAGCTGAAGTAAAAAGCTAATGACACATTCACTAAAAGGCCTCCAATAGGAGGCCTTTTTTATTGGCTTTATAGTTTTGTGAGGTGCTAAAATGAGCTTAATATTTGGAGAATATAATGAAAAGCTATCGTAAAGAACTTTGGTTTAATCCACCTACTCGCGTTGCCTTTATTCGTATTACCGAGCAAATTCGTGAGTGTTTACGCGAAAGTGGTGTGCGTGAAGGCTTAGTGTTGATTAATGCGATGCACATTACCGCTAGCGTATTTATTAATGATGACGAACGCGGCTTGCATCACGACTATACGCAATGGCTAGAAAAGCTTGCGCCGCACGAGCCTGTTGCAAGTTATCGCCATAATGATACGGGTGAAGATAATGCGGATGCGCATATGAAGCGGCAAATTATGGGGCGTGAAGTGGTGGTGGCGATTACAGAAGGCGCTTTAGATTTTGGCCCTTGGGAACAGATTTTTTATGGTGAATTTGATGGCAGACGTAAAAAAAGAGTGTTGGTAAAGATTATTGGCGAGTAAAAAAACAGAAATTAGTAATAAAAAAGGGCGCTAGTGGCGCCCTTTTAATTAGCTGGTTTTAACTAGCTAGCACAGCCTAATTATTTATTCATTACGTACATTGTAACTTCAAATCCAAAACGCATTTCAGTAGCTGCCGGTATTGTCCACATAATAATTCTCCAAAAGTTAGGTTAATTTGCATATCAACATCAACCGACTTGTTTCGTGTTGTTTGCTGGTATATAAGAACTATACACTCATCTTTTTTTGTTACCCTGCGCATGTGCATGAATCAAGCTTACGCAATATCATGAGCATGTGGTCATTAGTAAGACGTTTTAGCCTTGGATATAGCTTTCCAGCTCTTTAATCAAACGTTGCTGATAAGCAATCGTTTCTTTAACAACATCACCTATAGACAGCATGCCGATAATTTTATCGCCATCCATTACGGGTAAGTGGCGAATACGTTTTTCTGACATTTTAGTCATGGCTTCTTCGACTGTATTATCAGGTTTGATTGAGATAATATTCGCCGACATCACCTCACTCACCATCGTAGTTTTTGAAGATCTACCTTTTAAAATGACTTCTCGTGCGTAATCGCGTTCAGAAAATATCCCTACCAACTTATCGCCGTCTAACACTGCTAAAGCACCGATTTTGTATTCTGCTAATACCACCAGAGCATCATAAACTGGGCGGTTTGGTGCGATAGAAATGATACTTTTATGATCTTTAGTAACTATTATTTGTTGCACTGTTTTCACGATGTTCTCCTCTAAAGCCTGCATCAATAATATACACCTAAACCAAAGCTGCAAAAAGGTGCTATCCATAACAACTATAGCAACAAGTGCTTGACATAGTTAGTCAGCTAATTATAATGAGCCTTACTATGATGCAATTAAGAGATCTCCCCACTAATGAAACGCTGCAGAAATTCGCTAATCGGTATCCCGAGGCGGATGTTTCAGCTGTGTCTAGCTTTTTAAGCTTATTGCGTGTGGCTGCTGATTTATCTGCTGCGCTGGATGCTTGTTTGAGTCGTCACGATTTATTGCAAGGTCGATGGTGGGTACTTATTTTGCTCATGCGTGAAGATTCAAGAACCTCTACACCATCTATTTTGGCAGAAAAATCTGGCGTATCGCGCGCCACGATGACAGGTTTGCTCGATGGATTAGAGCAAAATAATCTTGTAGAGCGCATATATACCAAAGAGGATAGGCGCAGCATATTTATTAAGCTCACTGACGCAGGTCAGGCTAAGCTGGATGTGGTAATGCCTGATTATTACACCCGTTTACGTGAGTGTATGAAAGCGTTAAATGAACAGGATAGAGAAAAGCTACAGCAGTTACTTACAGTAGTCAATGCAGGTGCTGTAGCGTTACTCAATGAATAAATCCATACCAATTCAATCTATTTTTAATCAATGATAAGGAATAAACATGTCAGATATTCAAACTCAACTTAACAACCTAAATACAGCTTTTGATCGTGCTTTTAATAGCCAGCAAGCAGAGAAAGTAAGCGCGCTTTATGAAACTAATGCAACAGTGTTGCCCGCACCAGCAGGGGCGCCTGTGCAAGGCGCAGCCGCAATTGAGCAATTTTTTAGCGGATTAATTACGGCAGGTGTTATCGACCACAAGCTAGAATTGGTGCAAGCTGTTGAAGATGGAAATTTAGCTTATCAAGTTGGCCGCTGGAGTGGCGCTATGGTAGATGCTGAGGGTGTTCGTCAAACTTTTGGAGGGAATGTACAGCTGGTTTATCGCAAACAAACAGATGGTGCTTGGAAAGCGGTCAGCCATATTTGGAATTAAAGTATGCAGTTTGAAAAAAAAGAAACCATCAAAGCGTTTGTAGCACTACTCTCTTTATGCGTTTTTTGGGGTTATAACTGGGTGGTCATGAAAAAAGCGCTTGAGTTTTCAGGTGCGTTTCAGTTTGCGGCATTGCGCACTGTAATTGGCGCTTTGTTATTATTTGCGATAATAATTGGGTTGCGCAAACCGCTATTGGTTAAATCATTAGTCAAAGAAATGCCAACGCTCATTATGTTGGGCTTGCTGCAAACCAGTGGTTTTACAGGCTTACTTATCTGGGCATTGGTCACTGGCGGGGCAGGTAAAACTTCAATTCTGACTTACACCATGCCATTTTGGGTGATGGTGTTAGCATGGCCTTTATTAGGCGAAAAAATCAAGGGCTTGCAATGGCCTGCCGCCTTATTGTCAATGATGGGTATTTTATTTATTTTAGATCCATTACATTTAGGCACAGATAAATTTAGCATGTTATTAGCTTTATTATCAGGTGTATCTTGGGCATCTGCCGTGATTGTGGCTAAAAAACTGCATCAACGTTCACCAGATTTAGATTTACTTTCTCTCACCGCATGGCAAATGTTATTTGGCTCTATTCCCATTGCAGTTGCTGCATTCTTGCTTCCAGCACCCGCTATCCAATGGACGCCCTATTTCATAAGTGCAGTTATTTTTAATGCGGTGTTTTGTAATGCGTTAGCTTGGTTGCTCTGGCTTTATGCTTTGCAACGCCTGGCTGCGGGGATTGCAAGTATGGCCTCTATGATAGCGCCCATTATTGGCGTATTAGCGGCTTGGTGGCAATTGAATGAAGTGCCTAATAAGAGAGAATTCATAGGTATGGTGTTTATTGCATTGTCGCTAGTGATTATTTCTATAATTAGTATAAAAAAGCATACGTCTATAGACCCCTCAATGGGACAAGATTAAGTTTGCAAACCAATAAACTAAGCAGTGCTTAAGTGTATTGATATGACTTGTCTCGCTTAGCTGATTGACTTGCAGGTGCCTTTAAATACCTATGATAAAATACGTGCAAATTACAAAATGCGTATAAAGGATAGGGTATGGCAGGACATAGTAAATGGGCAAATATTCAGCATCGTAAAGGCCGTCAAGATGCTAAACGTGGCAAGATATTCACCAAACTCATCAAAGAAATCACCGTATCAGCCCGTTTAAGTGGTGGAGACCCCACTATGAATCCACGTTTACGTGCTGCCATTGCTGAGGCTAAAGAAGAAAACATGCCAGCAGATAACATCACGCGTGCCATTAAAAAAGGGACGGGCGAGTTGGAAGGCGTGAGTTATGAAGAGATTCGCTACGAAGGTTACGGTATTAATGGCGCGGCAATTATTATTGACTGCCTCACTGATAATAAACAGCGCGCTGTCATGGATGTACGTCATGCCCTGACCAAACATGGTGGTAATTTAGGGACAGATGGTAGCGTAGTATTTATGTTCAAACATTGCGGTAGTCTGTTATATCTACCTGGAACATCAGAAGACCAAATCATGGAAGTCGCGCTGGAAGCGGGTGCCGAAGATATCGTGACTGATGAAGATGGCAGTATTGAAGTCATTACACCACCTAATGACTTTATGGCAATTAAAGAATCCATGGAAGCGGCCGGGTTTAAAGCAGTATTTTCTGAAGTGACGATGAAACCCAATGTTGAAACCGTTTTTACTGGCGATGATGCTGTAAAAATGCAAAAGATTTTAGACACATTAGAAGATTTGGATGACGTGCAAGATGTTTATACCAGTGCAGTCATTGAAGAATAGTGCCAGTATTGTGTGATAGTAAACAATGACAGTGACTAGAATTCTCGGTATAGATCCTGGCCTGCGCATCACAGGTTTTGGGGTGATTGAGAAGATTGGTGAAAAAATCATTTATATTGCCAGTGGCACGATTAAAACCGCAAGTTTAAAAAATGGCGCAAAAAAAGTGGATGGTAAGGAAGCAGATGATGACAAAGTACATCGCGAAGAATTACCCGCGCGTTTGAAGATTATTTTAGATGGTTTATTTGAGGTAATTACCACTTATCAGCCTGCACAAGTAGCCATAGAAAAAGTATTCGTTAACGTTAATCCACAATCCACCTTATTGTTAGGACAAGCCCGCGGTGCAGCCATCTGTGCGGCGGTGATGCGTGATTTGCCCGTGGCCGAGTACACCGCACTACAAGTGAAACAAGCGGTAGTTGGAAATGGCCATGCACAAAAAGAGCAGGTGCAAGAAATGGTCAAACGCTTATTAAAACTACCTGCCAACCCAAGTCCAGATTCTGCCGATGCACTAGCTTGTGCGATATGTCATGCGCATGGCGGGCAAGGCTTAGGCAAATTAGCTACAGCAGGTTTTAGAGTTAAAGGCGGACGGTTAATTTAAAAGTTGAGTTTTCGTCGCAATACTGCGGTGCAAGAAAAAAAATCTCCTTACATACCATTTGTATGTAGCGACAATTTTTTTAATTTGCGCTTTGTCTTGCTTGTTTTACATATTTTGCTAGGAAATATCATCTTTAGAATCTGATTAAATGCAAAAGTTATCAAGGAAATAAGCATGATAGGTAGACTGAATGGCGTGCTGCTAGAAAAAACGCCGCCGCTGGTGTTAATCGACTGCAATGGTGTGGGTTATGAATGTGAAGTGCCAATGAGCACGTTTTACAACTTGCCTGCTATAGGTGAAAAGGTGGTTATGCTTACGCACTTTGTCGTACGTGAGGATGCACAATTACTTTACGGCTTTGGCTCAGTGCAAGAGCGTGCCACCTTTAGGCAGTTACTTAAAGTCAATGGTATTGGCGCAAAATCGGCATTGTCTATTTTAAGTGGCGTTTCGATCGATGAGTTAGTACAAGCCATCACCTTACAAGAAGTGGGCATGCTCACACGTATTCCAGGTGTGGGTAAAAAGACGGCAGAGCGTCTATTATTAGAGCTTAAAGATAAGTTTGCGGTAGAAGGGTTAACAACGAATAACCACGCACCAAAATCAGCTAGCAGCGATGTGTTAAATGCCTTAATTTCATTGGGATATAACGAACGTGAAGCATTGGCGGCAGTTAAATTATTGCCAGCAGATGGAACGGTCGCGGATGGTATTAAACAGGCGCTTAAGTCGTTATCTAAGTAATTGTGCCTATGTTTAGACACAAAAAACACTGTGCAGATGAATTTCAAATTACTGATTCAGTTGAAAAAATCAACCCGAGCTAATTTCAAATAAGAGAGAGTCACCAAAGCTATTTAGCACAATTTAGATTACTTAAACTGTGCCTAATTTAACTGATAATAAAAATTGAGCTGCAAAAAACGTTACAATCTTAGCACTTTAAAAATTAATCAATCAGGTGTGGATAGTGACTGATTGAGCTTATGTGAAGATAGATTGATGCAAAAAAATCAGCTAAATTGTAAAAGCATTGAGTTAAATGACATTAAAGTGAATCATGCGATTTTATTTTCATTTGCAACAGGTTGATGCAAATGAGGTATCTACAAGCATAAGTGAGAATGATTATATTGGTGATGTGCCGATGGTGTTATCGGCCTCGCGTTTACTGCAGCCATTAGCGGATGCTCCGTCGGCGGTCACTATCATCACACGCGAGACTATTCACGATTCTGGTATTGTCGATTTACCCGATATTTTTCGTTTAGTCCCAGGTTTTTACGTCGGTGCCAACGCGGGCTATGTTCACAACACTAATCATGTTGTCAGTTATCACGGTATGACAAGTGCCTATGCTGGTGCAATGCAGGTATTAATTAATGGGCGTTCTGTGTATACGCCGCTTTATGGTGGCGTTCAGTGGAGTGAGCTTCCATTAGCGATTGTAGATATAGAACGCATCGAAGTAACGCGCGGCCCTAATGCCGCAAGTTATGGGGCAAACTCCTATTTTGGAGTGATAAATATCATTACACAAAGTCCTAGCGAAGCTCCTAGCAACAGCACAATTTTTACGCATGGTAGTGGTCGAAATGAAGCATTTTATCGGCATGCAGGAAAAATGAACGATTTAAGTCATCGCGCCACTATTGGTTATCGTCAAGATGATGGCTTAGATTTGCGCAACGATTTTAAACGCACGCGATTTTTAAATGCGCAGGCTGACTACCAAATTAATACAGCTAATAATCTAGAGTTTGAATTTGGTGCCACAGAAGGCGCTCGCGGTGAGGGTGAAATTACGAAAGACACCAATATTTTTTCTCCGCGTACCAAGCAAATTGACGGTAATTACCAGCTAGTGCGTTGGCGTCACAATATAAGCCAAACAAGTGACTTTTCACTACAGGCCTATCATGCTTTTGATCGCTCAGATGATGCAACTACTGTAGATAAAGTGTCAGTACTTACAGAGCTAAATAGAGCGCGTTTAATTAGGACATTGGCAAGCAAATATACTATCGTACGCAATTTAGTAGAAAATGAACGTTACGATATTGAAGCACAACATAATTTTGCGCTAGGCCAAAAAATTCGAGTAGTTTGGGGTGGAAGTGTTAGACAAGATAGCCTGCTTGCGCCGTTTTATTTGACTACAACACAAACAGATTACTTTGATCTACAACGCATTTTTGGGCATGTTGAATGGCAAGCAGACCCAACACTAACGGTAAATGTTGGCGCTATGCTGGAGCACAATGATTTTACAGGCACTGACTTATCACCTCGCGTGAGTTTTAATTTTAAACCAACACCCAATCACACATTTCGTATTGGTGCTTCAAGTGCCTTGCGCACACCGAATTACACAGAAGAAAAACTTGCGCGACGCATAATACTCCCAACAGTTTCTGGTAACCAACTACTATATCAAGCGGACTATAACTTGGGAAATTTAAAGCCAGAGCAAATTGTATCAAGAGAAATCGCTTATTTGGGTAAGGTAGATAAGCTAAATTGGGATATAAAAATCTTCCAAGATAATATTTCTGACTATATCAACGCCAGACGTGCAAGGGCGCCAGTTCAAAAGGGCTTTAATATAATTAGCGGGCGTGCCAGTCAACGTTTTAATGATGGTAGCGCTGAAATAAATGGTTACGAAACACAAATAAACTGGCAATTTGTTAAATATACCAATATTTTACTCAACTATGCTTTTGTTAAAATTAGACAAACTAAAGCAAGGTTAGCCACTGATTTTGTTGATTCTACGCCAAGAAACACGGTTAGCACGCTGATTACACATCAGCTTGATGCTAACTGGGATGCGAGTTTTGCCTATTATCAAACTAGCGCAGTCAGTGCCTTGGGTGATGGCGATCCTGTAGGTTTAATTAGAAAATCAGATGTTAGAGTCACCAGAAAGCTCACCAGTAGTCATTTAAATGGCGAAGCTTCTGTGATTGTAGATAACGTTTTTAATAGTCATTATCACGAATTTGCAGAATATAACACGCTAAAGCGCCGCGCTTACTTTAATGTTGTGCTTAATTTCTGATGCTAAAAACGTGTCAACAATAAAGCTTTAATGGCTACTCTCAATTTATTTTTTCTCCTTAAACTTGTAAGTTATTTAATGCTTACGTTGTGCATGTTTACACCTAGCTTAGCGATGGCTTACAGTGGCGTTACCATTGTATTTAGCTCACCAACTGCAGCCAATACAGAGTTTTTAGAGAGTTTTAAGGCCGAAATCTTAGCAGCTAAAAACTCTAAACTCACAGTAAGGATGATTGATTTGGATGATGCTGATAAATTATTGATTGCCGATAATAGCGAGCTAGTCATCGCACTAGGTGTTAAGGCCTTGGAAACAGCGAGCAAGCTTAAACACACAACTCCAATCATAGGTGTATTTACTCCATTACCGGCGTTTAATCGGCTGTTAGAAGCTAGTCATCGTGATTTAGGTAATTTTACAGCCATTGTGCTTGATCAGCCATTCACCAGGCAGTTATCGTTAATCAAAATAATGATGCCAGAAGCAAAAAGAGTGGGTATTTTACTTGGACCAACATCAAGTAAATATGCAGAGTATTTAAAAGAAGAAGGTGAAAAAGCGGGGCGTAGTATTAATATTGAATATATAAGCCAAGAATCCGAGCTGATTCCTCAATTAAAGAAAACATTAGAAAATAATGATGTGTTATTGGCAGTGCCAGATGCTTTAATCTATAACCGTGAGACGGCACAGGCTATTTTACTTACAACTTATAGACATCAAAAGCCTGTGTTTGGCTACTCGTTATCTTATGTTAGAGCAGGTGGTTTAGCCGCTGTTTACAGTACGGCTAAACAAATAGCCAAGCAAGCAGCAGAATTGGCAATAAAAGCAGAGCAGGCAACAAGCCTATTACCACCGCCACAAGCACCAAGATACTTTTCTATCACGGTGAATTACCAGGTAGCGCGATCGCTAAGCTTGCCAATTTTGGATGAGGACGCAATTGATAAAAAAATGCGTCAAGCTGAAATTGCCGAGCACGAAGTGGGCAGAAATTAAATGAAAAATTTAGGTATTAAAACCAGAGTTATTCTTTTAGGCACGTTGCCTGCACTGCTGTTCGCTATTATATTGGCAGGTTATGCCATTAGTAACATTTTTATTGTGTTAGATCAGTCTTTACACGATCGCGGACGTATTATTGCCTCACAATTAGCGCCAGCAGCTGAATATGGTGTTATTTCAGGCAATTATTCAGCATTAAAACAGCTGGCTAAACAAGCTCTGGATAATGAACGAGAACTTAAATCTGTTTTAATAACTGACCGTGATGGTAGCATTTTAGCCACTAGCGGGCCTAAAATTCCAGAAGCTATCATTGCTAAATTTATTGATGCCGAAGGTAAAGACGTGCAGTGGGCTGATGGTCTTTTATTCTCTGCGCCCATTAATCGCAGTCTAGTGGAGATTGACGATTTTACTTCGGTTTATGAAAATGCGAGTGCTACCCACAATATCTATACTTCTCCCCTGCTTGGGCATGTTTATATAGTCCACAATTACCTTACTTTGCAAAATCTTAAAAAAGACATGATTGTTAAAGTATTACTCATTGGTATTATCGGTTTGCTAGTCAGTGCTTATATGGCTTGGAGAATAGGCCGTAGTATTACCAACCCAATCCAGGAAATTGCTTTTGCGGTGAATAAAGTGGGAGAAGGTACTTTTGCACATATGATTAGTGAAAACTCCAGTGGAGAGCTTAAGGTGCTACAGCAAGGTTTTAACTCGATGTCTTTAAGCTTAAAACAAGCTTATGACCATATGCAGGATAAAATTCATGAGGCCACTAAGCTATTGCGCTACCAAGCGCAACATGATGATTTAACAGGACTTATTAATCGCCGTGAGTTTGAAGTCAGGCTAGAGCGCTGCCTTAAAAGCGCACAAGACTACAATTTAGAACACATACTTTGTTATTTAGATTTAGATCAGTTTAAGTTGGTGAATGATACTTGTGGCCATCATGCTGGAGATGAACTACTCAAACAAGTAAGCGCATTGCTAGCCAATAGAATTAGGGATAGAGATACTTTGGCACGGCTAGGTGGTGATGAGTTCGGCTTGCTTTTAGCTAGCTGTACGATTGAAAGTGCACACCAAATTTGTAACGAATTATTAAGATTAGTACGTGATTATCGTTTTATTTCGGATGATAAAGTATTTGCAATTGGCGTGAGTATTGGCTTAGTGGTCATAAACTCAAGCTTTAAAGATTTGAGTAGCGTGATGCATGCTGCTGATGCCGCATGCTATTCTGCAAAAACCGCAGGGCGCAATCAAAGCTTTTTATATACCCATGGAAACGCTGAAATGGCGCAGCGACAAAGCGCAGTTGCTGCCGTTTCTAATATGACTGGCAAAATTGAAGATGAGCAATTTATACTTTATTGCCAACCTATCATGGCGCTTTCATCCGCTAATTCAAATCAACACCATTACGAGATTTTGATCAGAAAAATCAATATTGATGGCGGCCTTATTTTACCAGCCGCTTTTATCACATCCGCTGAGCGATATCATTTAATGCCTAATATTGATCGCTGGGTCATAAAAAATACCTTTATTGCTTATCGTGAAATGCTAGATATGCGACAAAATCAAGTTAGCCACATATTTTCTATTAATCTTTCTGGCACTTCGTTGGGAGATAAAAGTTTATTAGGCTATATTCGAGAGCAGTTATCAATTTATGCCATTCCTGCCGCCGCTATTTGTTTTGAAATAACCGAAACTGCCGCTATCGTTAATCTTAATAACACCATACACCTTATAAAAGCGCTAAAAAAGTTAGGCTGCCAATTTGCGTTAGATGATTTTGGCAGTGGTATGTCATCATTTATGTATCTAAAAAGCCTAGGGGTAGACTTTTTGAAAATAGATGGCTCATTTGTTAAAGAAATGCATATCAACAAGATTGACCACGCCATGGTGCGCTCAATTCATAGTGTGGCTGAATCAATGGGTATTCAAACAGTGGCAGAGTTTGTGGAAAACAAGGCCATATTGACCGAACTGGAAAAAATAGGCGTCCACTTTGGGCAGGGCTTTTATTTAGGAAA
>JAYVFU010000263.1:0-2575 GCA_043772865.1 Methylophilaceae bacterium | reverse complement strand
CACATGAACGCGAAGCGCGCAAGGGCATACTTGAAAATGAAAATTAGACTGGAAAATGAAGATAGCGCCTAACTAATATTAGCAACGTATTTTATTTTTAGTGCGCAGGTGTGTTTTAAATGATAAAGGATTGAAATGAAAACACCAATTTGTGAAATATGCGGTAAAGATACCGAGCCGTTAGGTTGCGAGCATTACCCGTTAAATTTTAAAGCTGACATTATTCCCGATATACGAGCGCTTATAGATGAGGACAAAATTATGAATGCGGATGATAAATAAAGGCATAAGATGAAAATAGCACCAATAAAAGTAGAGCTGGTAGATTCAATGGGGTCTGATTTAACTGTGACTAACGCAGTTAAGCACTTCAATCAGGATGAAATGTTTAGAGATAACTGCGCCAAAACCCAACATAATTGGGGAATGGACAGCAATCATCAAATTGATTTAACCGCTTACAGTGGTTATAGAAGTAATCCGCACCAGATTCATGTAGGGGCAAAGTGCTTAACTTGTGGATATTGTGCGTGCAAGCATTGTGAGCTTATTGAAATAGTTAATGAATGTGGAGAATTGAAATGAAAAACCTCGTCTGTGAAATATGCGGTAAACATGCAGAAGTTGAACCACTAGGTTGCGCACATTATCCGAACAGGCCAGACTTAATGAAGCGGGTGCAACTATTGCTAGACAGCATTCCGCCAGAAGAGGTTAGCTCACCTGTGAGGTTATTCCGCGAGTTGGAGTTACATGCTATTGCGATGAATAACGAGCTGCAAGCACTCAAAAAAGAGCGCCAGCAGGCAGAAGAGGCATGGGCTAGGTATGGTGCAAGCCGCAGAAAGAAGGATTAATAAAATGGAGATACTAGCTTTAAATTGAAAAAGGATAAGTGATGATAAATTTTTTAAAAGAAACGATTGAAGATATACGAAACTCTGGGCATATCCCAGAAGATATTATTTTTATAGGCTCGGTTTCTTCATGGCATCAATGCACATGGGATGAATTTATAATTTTAGCAGATTTTGAATATGACGAAGGCTTTGGCAGCCAATTCGTTGCAGAAGATTTAACGGTTGTATTTTTGGATGGGCATACCATGACGCGCGGTGAATATGATGGATCTGAATGGTGGCAACACTCAAAACCTTTCATAAAACCTAAAGAAACTAAAAAAATAACCAGCTTAAAAGGCGGTTTTGGCTATGCTTGATATTGATATTTTAGAGTATTTACAATTTTTAATGTATAAAGGCATTCAGCCTAGCGAAGCTAATATAAATAGAGCTATGACTGAAATTGAATCACTACGCGATAAAATCAAAGACTATGAGGCTGAAATCGAGCATTACCGCGCCATGTTAAGCACGCGGCTACCCCGCAATTAGCCTCTCAAGAATACAGGATTTTGCTAAAGAGTATCACAGGGAGTTCTATAGGGAGGCCTAATAGATCTGATAACCGTCACCAGTCAACGAAGCGTGGCAATCCAGACCTTTATTTAAACAGTTTTTGACTAATCTCTCGATGATGCCTCTATGCCACCCTTCTAAATAGTCACTGTGTCCAGAATATCCAGCCGCGCCAATGTAGTTATCACTCGCAAGCCGCCATTTACTCATATCCACGCCAGGCGCTACTAGATAACTAAAGTTAAAGCTGATTAACGGTATGCCTACAGGATGAGTAGCAGGGCATTTATTGGCAGTTGTTAAGCTGTTTTTACTATAAGCCATGTGGCTTTGATGGTCAGGCGAATCAAGGTTGATACCATCCCAGCATTGCGGGAACTCCACTTTAGCGCCCATATACTCACCCACCTTACAAGCGGGTATGCTTTTTTTCCAGCCATAAAACGGCGTGCGGCCTGCGCAAGTGTAAAAAGCATGGCTTGAGGTTAACTCGCTATTACCCTTCATGTTACCAGCAATCATACGTAAACCTTTAGGTGGCACTTTAACCAGTCCAGCAGGCACATAGCCTGTCTTGTAATAGATAATGGCTTTTTCAGGCAATACTGCGCCGTTGGTCGAGGTGTTAATCATGGAAGGAATCCAATAGGCGCTACGATTCGCTAACCCACCTTTGCACGTGCTGTTGCCGAGTAAATCCATGTTATTCAAGTCACTGGCATAATTAGTCGAAGTGTTACCGAAAAATGTATGATGATGCGCTCTATTGGGTTGCATTGGGAATACGATTGGGTCGTCATAGCTCATGTGGCTAGGCGTGCAGACGATTCTAAACGCCCCGCCAGTGGCTACGGGTAGCTCGGTGGCTGGCTTAACGCGTAGGGTGTTGAAGCCAGTAGCTTGCGGCATGTTTAACGCGCTGTTGACGTTTGGCATTAAGCCAGATTGGTCAGCATGTGCAGTTAGTGAGATTAAAGCGATAATTGCGAGTAGTTTTTTCATTTTTTACCTTATATTTAATTAACTGTTAATACGCCTGTAAGCGGCATATTTACGAGTACTTGCGGTTTGCAATAAACTTTAAGTTCCCAGCGGTCTTTAGGATATTTTCCAGCCACCGCTTTCAACACCGTTGGCATCCATTGCATATTACTTAC
>JAYVFU010000262.1:0-2575 GCA_043772865.1 Methylophilaceae bacterium | reverse complement strand
TTGCCTGTGCGTATTAAATAGACGTCATTAGTTAATCCATTGCAATTTTGACCGGTTACACAAGTAGAAAAATGTGGTTCTTGGCTGCGTGGTAAGCGCCGACACACCTCTAAATAGGCAGCATCGATTTCAGTTTCTATTACGGAATTTTTATCGGTAAACACCATTTTTCCAATATCGCGCGCTGAAGTTTTTGGCTGAAAGTCTATCTCGCGCAGCCATTGGCAAATATCTGACGACTGATCATTAGCTAATGTGACATTTGAAATGCCCGCAAAGCCTTGTTGGCTTGCAAGTAACAGTAATTCATCATCGCTGTAATCTTGTAACGAATCTACTTTTCTTAATCCATTTTGAACCGCATGTGGAATGCGTAAATCAATATGATAGTGTTGCGATTGCATCCACAATACTAATGATGTCGTGTCTTTGTAGGTTTGAGTTTCCAACAATTCACGTTGCCAAACCCCTATATATCGAGCGGGTACTGGCTAAGTAGCTGTTTTTTGATTTTGATTCATTTGGCAGATATTTTTTGCCAAAACGCCATATCATGATTGGGCCAAAGCGCTGCGTTTTCGCTGACTGCTAATGCTTTAAGCTTTTGTATGCTTTGAATTGCAAGTTTCGTATTGTCTTGCCAGCAGTTACCAGGTGCAATTTCGTCAGTAATATTTTCAGTTAAATCGGCTGCATCGCCTGCCAAAATAATGGGTGCGCCGGTTGGCATTTCGATTAATAAAGACATGTGCCCCGCCGTGTGGCCTGGGCTAGTAATAGCGCTTACACCAGCACATAAATTATATTCACCTGTTTTTATTTGCCAATTGGCTTGTGCAATTGTTTCATTATCAAAATACGCCATATCATCTACATGATTGGCGTATTTAAGCTCATCGGCTTGAATATGCACATCCATTTGGCCACAATCACACAAACCGCCTGCATGATCAAAATGCAGATGACTTAAAAAAATTAAATCAATGTCGTTCATATGCAAACCCAAACGCGCCAATTGATTGGGTAATCGCTGTGATTCATACATGGTAGGCGCTGCAAAACCAAGGCTTGCGTTGTAATATTTTTCACGCTGCGTTTTCGTATTTATTTTGTGGTAATCGCAGCCAACGTCATACAAAATACGTCCGTTATTGGTTTCGATTAAATAAGCCAAAATGGGTGCATCAATCATTTGGCCTTTACCGCGATTGTAAGTAGAAATTGATTTTTCAAAGCGGTGCGTGGCAGTTAATAAAGGCCAAAATTTTGTGACAGATGTCATTATTAGTATGCTCTAAAAAAAACCTAAAAATTAAAGCGCAGTTAAAAAAGATACGCCAGCCGCGCCTATAAAGTCATCGGCAGATTGATTGTTCACTTTTCCGTAATCATCGCTTTCTAACCTTTTTACGCGATGACGATGGTAGGCTAGCAATAGTTTATGCATTGAAATCACAGGCAAATCACTCGTTTCGCCAAACAATTGCGCATGCAGTTTTGGTAATCTAAACCAAGGCGCTATTGGTTTCTCGTGATGCGCATTGTGGTAGGGGAAATTTAAAAAAAGTAAATTAAGCCATGGGTGTTGCAATGACGCTAAATTTGAATAGGTGTTTGACTGCTCATAATTGCGATCGCGCAATTTTCCATCTTTAATTTTACCTGCGCTATTAGCTAAATCTTGGTCTAAAAATACGTCATAAGTATGTTGAAACGCATCGGCAAACCGTAAGGCTGTCATCATTAACACGTAACTCAATAAATACAAAACCCAAGCTTTAAGTGAGATAAAAGCCATTAATGCAAATATTGACGCCCTTACGCTAGTAATAGCCAACAACCGAGCGCGTTTATGGTGCCATTGTGGGCGTATAAAAGGCAAAATAATGACTAAAAAATGCATAAATATTTCTAAAGCTGGCACATAAAACCACTCTAAAACCTTAATGGTGTTACGCGCATATGGTGGTAAGTTGCGCATTAAATATTGCACATTAAACGTCAACACATCGGCCCGATCAATGTGATGGTGCATGTGTTTGCTACGAATCTCTTCAAAAGTGCTATAGCAGCTACCCGTTATAAAGCTCATTAACACGCCCCAATTGCGATTGGCTTTTGGTGTTTTAAAAATGCTCCAATGCGTAAATTCATGTAATAAATACGCGCTAATCACTAAACTTTGCGCTGTTAGCAAAACACCTAACAAGTTTATCGGCCAGTAATCAACAAACAATAAACTAACGCCAAGCCCATAGCCAAAGATCGCTAAACTAAATGCTATCAAGTTTGGTAAAACACTTTGTGGTGTTTTAAATGCGCTTAACATGATTAATCTCCTTTCAAAAAGGCGCGCCAGCCGCCTAAATGGCTAATATCCATCGCATCTATGGTTGCGTATGCTTCACACATAAATCCTTGTACAGTGCTGTTATCAATTAACGTGAGTGTCCCAAAACCCAGTGGCGCGGGCACGCTTGCCACAAATTGACCGTAATTTTCAATTGGCAATTGCCAAATTTCTAGCGCGATGCTACAGCCATGTTCATTCACACGTAATAATCCTGGACGTGCA
>JAYVFU010000261.1:0-23609 GCA_043772865.1 Methylophilaceae bacterium | reverse complement strand
TATTTTCCTGTATCGGCTTGTGTTAAGCAAGAACCTTATCTAAATTTAAGAAATCAAGTTAAAATAACGTTTTAGAATTTTTTTAGATGGACACATGCATGAATAAAACCTTTAGAATCGCCCCAAGTATTCTTTCTGCTAACTTTGCTAAGTTAGGTCAAGAAATCACTGATGTAATTAAATCAGGTACAGATATTGTGCATTTTGATGTGATGGATAACCATTACGTGCCAAACTTGACTATTGGACCATTGGTATGTGAAGCGATTCGCGAAACTGCTAAAAACGTAGGCGCGCTGATTGACGTGCATTTAATGGTTAAACCCGTAGACCGTATTATTCCTGACTTTGCAAAGGCTGGCGCGAATATCATTACGTTTCACCCAGAAGCTTCAGACCATATCGACCGTAGCTTGGCGATGGTGCGCGAGCTTGGCTGTAAATCTGGTTTGGTATTTAACCCAGCCACTTCATTAAGCTACTTAGACCACGTGATGGATAAAGTCGATATGATTTTACTAATGTCAGTCAACCCTGGTTTTGGTGGTCAAAAATTTATTCCAGAAACTTTAGAAAAATTAAAACTAGCCCGCGCGCGCATCGATGCTTATTACGAAAAAACAGGCCGTCAAATTTGGTTGGAAGTCGATGGCGGCGTGAATGCCATGAATATTGCTGAAATTGCAAAAGCTGGCGCTGATACTTTTGTGGCAGGTTCTGCGATTTTTGGTTCACCTAAAGAGGGCGATGCAAACCGTTACGATACTGTGGTCGCAGCGATGCGTGCCTCACTAACAACTGTTTAACTTTACTGTTTGAGCGAACTGTGAAGTTTAAAGTCAAAGCCGTCATGCTAGATCTTGACGGCACCTTAATTGATACTGCACCGCAAATAGCGCTAGCGGTTAATGCATTGCGGACAGATGTTGGTTTGCCAGTTTTAGATGCTAAATTGATTGAAACTTATATTGGCGAAGGCGCTGCTACGCTTATTAAACGTTGCATGGCAGGTGAATTGCAAACGCTAGATGAAGCACAAGCCTACGCACTTTTTAGCCAGCATTATGCAAAAATTGTCACCGAAAGTAAGCCGTATGCGGGTGTTGTAGAAAGCCTGCAAGCTTTAAAGCAAGCGGGTTATCGTTTGGCTTGTGTGACTAATAAACCAGCGGACTTTACCCAGCCTTTGTTAGAAAAATCGGGCTTGGCAGATTTTTTTGAGGTAGTGGTCAGTGGTGATACTTTGCCAAAAAAGAAGCCAGACCCCATGCCTTTGTTGCATGTGTGTGAGCAGTTTGATTGTTTACCGCAATCGGCGGTATTAGTTGGTGATTCTAAAACCGATATTGCCGCCGCATGGGCAGCAGGCTGTTTTATTTTTACTGTGCCTTATGGTTACAATGGCGGTGTAGAAATTGCCGATTCAGATGTTGATGCGCAAATTGATTCATTGTTAGAAATTAATGATTTAATAGAGTTAGTAATTTAATACTCATAGTAGAGTATTTTTTAAGACTTGATAGGTAAACACATGGCACTCAAATTTTTTAGCTGGCGATGGTGGCAATAAGCTGCAACAAACCGCAAGAATGATTGCGGTTCAAATCGCCCACTGTTTTGAGAAAGTCATACCATGCTACAACCAATAAATAGTCATGAATTCAATGCGTTAGCAGCTCAAGGCTATAATCGCATCCCCCTAGTTTTAGAGACCTTTGCTGATCTCGATACGCCATTATCGTTGTACATTAAGCTCGCTAATCAGCCTTTTTCTTACTTGCTAGAATCTGTGCAAGGTGGTGAGCGTTTTGGGCGCTATTCCATCATCGGCTTACCAGCAAAAACCCGTATTGTGGCGCATCAGCAACATGTAGAAGTGATTACCGATGGTATGGTGGTTGAATCCGTTGCGGATACTAATCCCTTAGATTTTGTAAAAAATTACCAGTTACGATTTAAAACGCCACCTAGCCATGCCTTATCTACGCAAGGTTTGCCAAGGTTTACAGGTGGTTTGGCGGGTTATTTTAGCTATGAGACGATTCGTTATATTGAAAAACGTCTGGCTAATACCATTAAGGTAGATGCTATCAATACGCCAGATATCTTGTTAATGGTGTCTGAAGAGCTGGCGGTGGTGGATAATCTTTCAGGCAAGCTTTATTTTATTGTTTATGCAGACCCTGAGCAGCCAAAGGCTTATGAAACTTCACATGCACGCTTAAATACGCTGGTGAGTATTATTCGCCAACCTGCTGTCATCCCAGAAGCGGCTATTTACGCCCCGCAAACAGCCCATTCTGAATTTGGTGAAGTCAATTTCAAGGCGGCGGTAGAAAAAGCACAGCATTACATTTTAGATGGCGACATTATGCAAGTGGTTTTATCACAACGCATGGCGCAAGATTTTGCAGCGCCGCCATTGTCGCTTTATCGCGCCCTGCGTAGCTTAAACCCATCGCCTTATATGTTTTATTACGATATGGATGATCATCATGTGGTGGGTGCTTCACCTGAGATTTTGGTGCGCCTTGAAAATGGCACGGTCACAGCGCGCCCCATTGCTGGCACGCGTCCTCGTGGCAAAACTCGTGAGCAGGACTTAGCCTTGGCCGAAGAGCTGCTCGCAGACCCAAAAGAGCGTGCTGAGCATGTGCAGCTGATGGATTTAGGCCGTAATGATGTGGGGCGTGTGGCGCAAACTGGCACAGTGAAAGTCACGGACAATATGATGATAGAGCGCTACTCGCACGTAATGCATATTGTGAGCAATGTTGAAGGCAAACTAAAGCCTAATATGGATGCGATTGATGTGCTGAAAGCCACTTTCCCTGCAGGTACGGTGAGCGGTGCGCCTAAAGTACGTGCG
Source organism: Methylophilaceae bacterium (assembly GCA_043772865.1). Taxonomy (GTDB): domain Bacteria; phylum Pseudomonadota; class Gammaproteobacteria; order Burkholderiales; family Methylophilaceae; genus JACMMS01. Next base: position 20,740 of record JAYVFU010000261.1, on the reverse strand, counting down.
ATGGAAATCATAGATGAGCTAGAACCTAGCAAACGTGGTATTTACGCGGGTGCTGTAGGATATTTAGGGTTTAACGGCGATATGGATATTGCCATTGCCATTAGAACTGGCGTGATAAAAGACCAAAAACTTTACACACAAGCGGGTGCTGGTATCGTGGCAGATTCCGTACCGCAAAACGAATGGGAAGAGACACAAAATAAAGCTAAGGCAGTGTTGCGGGCGGCAGAGTTAGTATTAGCGGGTTTAGATACAACAACACATTTAGTTGATACTCAAACATCAAGCAATCAAAATCAAAGTAAAGGCGAATAAATATGTTATTGATGCTCGATAATTATGACTCTTTTACCTATAACCTTGTGCAATATTTGGCCGAACTTGGGCAAGATGTGCAGGTGTATCGTAATGATGAAATTGATTTACAACAGGTTGCAGCGCTTAATCCGCGCCATATTGTCATTTCACCTGGACCATGCACGCCTAATGAAGCGGGGATTTCGGTGCCGCTTATCCATGAGTTTGCAGGCAAAATCCCCATTTTAGGTGTGTGCTTGGGACATCAAAGTATTGGTCAAGCGTTTGGTGGAAAAATTGTGCATGCCAAACAGCTCATGCACGGTAAAACCTCACAAATTCATCACACTAGCGTGGGTGTGTTTAAAGATTTGCCCAACCCATATATCGCTACACGCTACCATTCATTGGTGATTGAGCGTGAAACCATACCCGATTGCTTGGAGATTACCGCTTGGACAGCCGATGGTGAAATTATGGGCGTACGCCATAAAACATTGCCGATAGAAGGTGTGCAGTTTCATCCAGAATCTATTCTTACAGAGCATGGGCATGACCTTTTAAATAATTTTCTAAGCGCTTACTAACATGTTCAAAGAAGTGCTTAATCAACTATTAAATAGGCAAGACTTGCCGTTTGAAAGCATGCTGGAAGTGATGCGACTAGTGATGAATGGTGAACTAACGCCAGTGCAAATCTCAGCTTTGCTGATTGCGTTGCGCATGAAAGGCGAAACCATTGATGAAATTGCCGCCGCCGCTACCGTAATGCGCGAGTTATCGACTAAAGTAGAAGTGACTAATACACAATGCTTAATTGATACCTGTGGCACGGGCGGTGATGGTATTCAAACTTTTAATGTTTCAACTGCAAGCGCTTTTGTGGCGGCGGCGGCGGGTGCAAAAGTGGCAAAACATGGTGGACGCTCGGTTTCTAGCGCCTGTGGTAGTGCGGATGTGCTAGAAGCATTAGGCGTGAATGTAAACCGCACGCCAGCGCAAGTGGCTAGCAGTGTTGATAGCATTGGTATTGGTTTTATGTTTGCACCCAACCACCATAGTGCTATGAAACATGCCGCTCCAGTTCGACGCGAGTTGGGTGTGCGTACACTTTTTAATTTGTTGGGGCCATTAACCAACCCAGCCAACGCAAAGCGCCAAGTGATGGGCGTATTTAATCAACATTTAACGACTAAATTAGCCAATGTTTTGCAAAAACTAGGTAGTGAGCATGTGATGGTCGTGCATGGCGCAGATGGCATGGATGAGATCTCGTTTAGCGGTGATACCTACGTTGCCGAGCTCAAAAATGGCACTGTACAAGAATACATATTAAATCCCAAACACTTTGGCATGGGTTTACATGATGTGAAAAGCATTCAAATTAAGGATGCAGAAGCCTCTAAGCAAATGGTGATATCAGTTTTAAATGGTGATAAAAGCCCAGCCCGCGATATTGTGTTGCTCAATGCAGGTGCTGCCATTTATGTGGCAGGTTTAGTCGATGATTTAGGTGCAGGCGTCATTAAAGCCATTGAGGTTATCGATAGTGGGGCGGCATTTTTAAAACTTGACCAACTTAAGCATCCATCATCAATCACATCTAACTAACCAAATAATGAATACATATACAAAAATATCACGCTATATTTTGCTTACAGCTTTTGCAATCGTGCTGTTGGATGGTTGCAAACAGTCCGATCAAAACTCTGAAAATACTAAAGCCACGACTTACTTGGATAATAAACAATCCGTTGCGGACGTCAAACAGCCGTCTGCTGATGTGGGTTCGGCCATTGCTAATAGTAAAGCCAGATTAACAGGTAGTTTGTCTAATTTTAAAGACAGTAAGCTGTCAAGCTTAGCCAATGTACAAACTTTATATGCTGAAAAAGCTAGCCATGCACAAGTAGAGGATATTGGGCAGGTGGTGAAAGTTTTATCAGATGACAATGAAGGTTCGCGCCATCAAAGATTTTTAGTTAAAACCGCTAGTGGGCAAACCTTGTTATTTACACATAATATTGATTTAGCTAGTCGCGTAGAAAATATTAAAGCTGGCGATAGCATCGAGTTTAGAGGCGAGTATATCTACAACGAAAAAGGTGGCATAGTACATTGGACACACCACGACCCAGTACATCATCATTATGATGGCTGGATAAAACTCAACGGCAACACTTATCAATAAGTTTAATTAACAAAATCCCTATGTCAGATATTTTAAATAAAATTTTAGCGACTAAACTTCAAGAAGTAACAGCAAGCAAAGTTGTTGCTCCATTGGAAGTGGTGAAAGCAGCAGCTCTCGCCATGTCAAAACCACGTGATTTTATTGGCGCAATTCAATCGAAAATTGCGGCTGGTCATGCGGCTGTGATTGCGGAAATCAAAAAAGCTAGCCCATCTAAAGGCGTTATTCGTGCTGATTTTCAACCCGCTGAAATTGCTAAAAGCTATGAGCAAGGCGGTGCTGCGTGTTTGTCAGTACTCACTGATGTTGCGTACTTTCAAGGTCATGCAGATTATTTAAAGCAAGCGCGTGCAGCATGTCTGTTACCCGTATTGCGCAAAGATTTTATGATTGATGCGTATCAAATTTATGAAGCGCGTGCGATGGGCGCAGATTGTATTTTGCTGATTGCCGCCGCCATTGATTTAGCTAAAATGCGCGAGCTAGAAAGTATTGCACATGAGTTAGGCATGGCGGTGTTGGTAGAAGTACATAATGGCGAAGAGCTGGATTTAGCTTTGCAATTAACAACGCCTTTGCTAGGTATTAATAACCGTAATTTACGCACTTTTGAGGTGACGCTGGATACCACGCTAGGGCTGCTCAATCGTATTCCAGCAGGTAAAATTGTAGTCACAGAATCTGGTATTTTCACCAATGCCGATGTTGCATTGATGCGAGAAAATAATTTGCATACATTTTTAGTAGGTGAAGCATTCATGCGCCAACCAGAGCCAGGTGTTGAACTGGCTAACGTGTTTTCTTAAAGGATTTTAGTGATGGCACACCAAGTGATAGCAGCTCGCCCACGTCGCATGCGTCGCGATGAGTTTTCTCGCCGATTAATGCGTGAACATGTATTAACAACTAATGATTTAATCTACCCCGTATTTGTGTTAGATGGCGAAAATCGGGTAGAAGACATCGCCTCTATGCCAGGTGTGCGCCGCCAAAGTGTGGATATTTTGCTAAAAACCGCGGCGGAATGCTTACAACTTGGCATTCCAGCACTTGCAATTTTCCCCGTAGTGGATGCACCAAGAAAAAGCTTAGATGCAGCCGAAGCTTATCATCCCAATGGTTTAGTCCAGCGCACAGTAATAGCCCTAAAACAAGCATTTCCTCAATTGGGCGTGATTACTGATGTTGCGCTTGACCCCTACACAACACATGGCCAAGATGGCTTAATTGATGCAACAGGCTATGTATTAAATGATGAAACGGTTGAAATTTTAGTGAAGCAAGCGCTAAGCCATGCCGCGGCAGGTGCTGATATTGTGGCACCGTCTGACATGATGGATGGGCGTGTCGGGGCAATTCGACAAGCTTTAGAAGAAAATGGCTATATTCACACCCGCATTCTTGCTTACTCCGCTAAATATGCTTCCGCATTTTATGGCCCTTTCCGCGATGCAGTAGGCTCATCTGCCAACTTAGGTAAAGGTAATAAAAATAACTATCAGATGGACCCAGCAAATAGTGATGAAGCCATTGCCGAGGTGGCGCTAGATATTGCAGAGGGGGCGGATATGTTTATGGTTAAACCTGGAATGCCTTACTTAGATATAGTGCGCCGCGTAAAAACCGAGCTGCAAGTGCCTACTTATGCCTACCAAGTGAGTGGTGAATATGCCATGTTAAAAGCTGCCGCACAAAATGGCTGGTTAGATGAAAAAGCCTGCGTGATGGAAAGCTTGCTGGCATTTAAACGCGCAGGTGCAGATGGTATTTTGACTTACTTTGCCATGGATGCGGCGCGTTGGTTAAGAGGCTAGATTTGACTATTAAGCTAAGCTACTAAGTGTCAATTAAGCCTCTAAGTTAAGTTAACAGCGCAGTTAACCCTGCAATATTGAGTCGCTCAGCATTAGCGCCATCAACTGCATGCTTGGTCGCTACGCGCATATCGTCAAATTCAAACACGCTTAATTTAATTAAACCATTTGGCCCTTCTAGTGTGAAAACAGACACCGTTTTGCGGTTACTGCTTTTTTTGTCACGTTTACCATCATTCATTACACGGTATGATTTTTCGTTAGTTTCAAAGTGAATTTGCTTGTTGAGCAAAAACATTTCCACCTCTTTTAAGCTATCAGCAAACAAATGCAAGTGCGTATCAGCATAACGACCAGCAGTGCCATCTAATACTGCGCCTGTTAAATGCGGGTTGAATTTTTCAAGCATTTGCATAGTGACCAATGCATCATGACGCAGTAATTTCAGTTGCTCAGGTTGTTCATCACCATAAAAAAGCTCATGGTAAATTTTGACTTCTTCTGCAATTTCACTATTGGTGGGCAGATGACTAGCCTCGGTAGTGCCTAACTGCTTACCCGCTTTTTTCTTAGCATAAGCGTAGTCAGAAATACCTTCTTCAGCCATCATGCGTGCGGCTTGTTGGGCAATGAGTTGCCGAATTTGGTGACTATTTTCGCGCGCCATATTAATTCCTCAACTGCTAATTTCTGCTTAACTCGCCTTGCTTTTAAAACCCGCTAGGGTTAAGTATCTTTGTTGCTTGGTTTTCAGTCGGTGGCGCTGGCTCGTTAGGGCTTAATGTAGTTGTAGGTAAGCCACTGTCATCTGTTGATTCTAAATCTACATCTTCTTGCATCGGCGGCAAAGGCGTAAATAATTCAGGGGGTGGCGTTTCATCGTAAAAATACTCATAAATTCCAACATCATCTACGCCCACTTGTGTGCCTTTTATAGAGTCAATTTTGGTCGAGACTATGCCGTCGGGTACTATGTAAGGCGTATCAGGATAGCCTCTCAGTGCTGTAGCCATATAACGTATCCAAATTGGGAGAGCGGCTTTGCCACCCGTTTCATCTTTACCAAGTGTGTGTGGATTATCAAATCCTATCCAAGAAATCGCCACTTGTTTGGCGTTAAAGCCCGCAAACCAAGCATCCATTTGGTTGTTGGTGGTACCTGTTTTACCTGCAATATCGCCGCGTCCAAGCTGTTTGGCGCGGGTAGCAGTACCCGCACGAATCACATCTTGCAACATAGATGTCATGATAAATGCGTTGCGCGCATCAATGACTCGAGGTGCATCAACGCCAGCATGCGCAACCTTTGCTTGTTCAATTAACCGACCTTTGCTATCGACAATTTTTTCAATCAAATAAGGTTTAACGCGGTAACCTCCATTAGCAAACGTGGCATATCCACCAGCTAATAACCAGGGTGTGGTAGAGCCTGCGCCTAGCGCCATGGCTAAATACGCTGGATGGTCTTTTCTAGAAAATCCAAAACGGGTGATGTAATCTTGTGCGTAAGCAGGGCCTATGGCTTGCAAAACGCGGATAGACACCATGTTTTTTGATTTTGTAAGCGCGGTACGTAATCTAATTGGGCCATCGTAATGGCTATCATAATTGTGTGGATCCCATGCCTCATCGCTCCCTACTTCTTCAGCAGATTGTGAAAATGGCGCATCCTCGACGATACTTGCCGCAGTAAAGCCCTTTTCTAAAGCGGCAGAATATACAAATGGCTTAAAGCTAGAGCCTGGTTGACGCCATGCTTGTGTTACATGGTTAAATTTACTTCTATGGAAATCAAAACCGCCGACTAGCGCAGTAATGCCGCCTGTATCTGGGTTGAGCGCCACTAATGCAGATTCCACCTCTGGCAGTTGGACAATTTTCCAGACGCCTTTTTGCAAATAAACGCGCACTACAGCGCCTACTTTTAAGCTACGTTTTGTTTCATCTTTTTCGTTAAGTGTTTTTTGTATCAGCGCCAATCCATCAGCTGTAATTTCAAGCGGAACACCAGTTTGCGTGAATACACTCACTGATTTCGTATTGAGTTGTGTAATCACTGCAGGTATAAACCCGCTAAAGGTTTCTATGTTATCTAAGGCTTCCTCTAATGATTTATTAGAAGCATCATCATTGCTTAATAAGGCAACATCCAATATTTTTTCAGGGCCACGATAGCCATGACGACTATCGTAATCCATCACACCTTGCATCACGGCTTCATTAGCGGCTTCTTGATTGGATTTTTTAATGGTAGTGAACACATTTAAGCCACTGCTGTAAATATCTTCTTTATAACGATCAAACATGGTTTGACGCACAATTTCTGCTACATAATCGGCGGCTAAATCCCGCGATTGGCGTGATGTCTTAAACACTAATTTTTGTGCAATTGCCTCCTCATATTCTGCATCATCTATCATTTTATAACGGTGCATATCACTCAATACTTGATGCTCACGCGCAGTTGCGCGCACGTAATTAGTGAATGGATTATTAGCTGACGGGGCTTTGGGCAAGCCGGCCAGCATAGCGGACTCAGCCAAGCTCAAGTCACTAAGTTTTTTGCCGTAATAAACTTGTGCAGCTGCAGAGAAACCGTAAGCACGCTGACCCAAATAAATTTGATTCAGATAAAGCTCAAGAATTTTATCTTTTTCTAAGGTATGTTCAATTTTTACGGCTAAACAAGCTTCATAGATTTTGGTTTTTAAATTGCGCTCACCACGAGAGAAAAAGTTTTTAGCAACTTGCATAGTAATAGTGCTTGCACCTTCACGGCCTGCACCTGTTAAATTGTTAACAATCGCGCGTGCCATGCCGTGGTAATCAATACCGCCATGCTCGTAGAAGCGTCGGTCTTCAATAGCCAGAACTGCATCTTTAATATTTTTGGGAATTTTATCAATGGGGATAAATTTGCGACGCTCTTCACCAAATTCGCTAATTAAGTAACCATCGCTAGAATAAACTCGAAGTGGTTGTTTAGGTCGATAATCAGTCAATGCATCTAGTGAAGGAAGTGCAGGGTAAATAAGTGCAATTGCTAAGGCTAATAAAGCACAACATGCTAAGCCACCCACGGCAATAAATACGATTAAGTACTGCCACCATTTTTTTAGCACCATAAATTTAAGCCGACTTTAAGAATTAACTGAAAACGTATTATAAATGCCATGGCACATAAATTAAAAATAATAATTTAGCTTTACAGGCGTTAAACTTGTTGTTAGGATTTAATGTAAATTATTGTAATCTAACGTAACTAACGAAAATAGAAAGAGAATTTTGATTTGAAATTCGACTTTTTCAAGGAAACTACCCCACCTTTAATTGGTGTTGATATTAGTTCGTCAGCCGTTAAAATGGTTGAGCTATCATCATTAGCCAAGGGTAAATATCGTCTTGAAGCCTATTCAATGTCGCCATTACCTAAAGATGCAATTGTCGATGGTAACGTCATGAATTTAGATATGGTGGTCGATGCTATTAAACTAGCTTGGAAACTACTTTCATCGCGTGAAAAACGCTCAGCATTAGCACTACCTTCATCTGCTGTAATTAGCAAAAAAGTGATTATGCAATCGGGTATGCGTGAAGATGATATGGAAGCGCAAGTAGAAGGTGAAGCAAATCAATATATTCCTTTCTCATTGGACGAAGTTAATTTAGATTTTCAAGTCATTGGTCCCGCGCCAAATAGCCCAGATGAAGTAGAAGTAATTATTGCTGCGGCAAGAAAAGAAAAAATAGAAGATCGTGTAGCAGCCGCTGAAGGTGCAGGGCTAAAAGTAAGTGTCATGGATGTAGAAACTTATGCTACAGAGGCGGCTTATACCTTAGTAGCTAGTCAATTGCCTAATTCGGGCAAAGGTCAGACCGTGATGATTATTGATATTGGTGCGCAGGGCATGCACATCAATGTGATGCATGATGATAAGTCGGTTTATACACGTGAACAAACTTTTGGCGGTGCGCAACTCACTCAGGAAATTCAGCGTCGTTTTGGGCTTTCGGCAGAAGAAGCAGAGATTGCGAAACGTAAAGGCGGGCTTCCAGATAGCTACGATGTAGAAGTCTTACAACCGTTTGTTCAGTCTCTAGCGACCGAAGTAGCGCGTGCACTTCAATTTTTCACCAGTTCCACTCAGTACAATCGAGTAGATCATTTGGTATTAGCTGGCGGTTGCGCTGCAATTAGTGGCGTGGATGTACTCGTTCAAGAGCAAGCGCAAGTCAATACAGTCGTGGCTAATCCATTTCACGAAATGACCGTAAGTAATAAAATAAAACAACAACAAGTCATTATAGATGCACCTTCTTTGCTAATAGCATGTGGGCTGGCAATGCGGGGAGTTGATTAAATGTTAAGAATCAATCTTTTACCGCATAGACAAATTAAACGAGCAGAGCGTCAGCGTGAATTTGGTTTAATGGCTGTAGGCACCGGAGTCGTTGCGATTGCTATTATATTTTTGGGTTGGACTTATCTCAGTTCGCAGCTGAGTGCTCAACAAGCAAGAAATGCTAGATTAGACATAGCTATTGCAACTTTAGACCAAGAAATTGCAGACATTAAAAAACTACAAACTGAAATAAAGTCTTTATTGGAACGTAAAGCTGTAGTCGAAAATTTACAAATTAGTCGAAGTCAAGCTGTGGTGATTTTAGATCAAGTGGCTAGACAATTACCCAACGGAATTATCATTAAAAATATCAAACAGACAGGTAATACTGTGATGTTGCAAGGTCTTGCTGATACGCAGGCACGAGTAAGTACATTATCTAAGAATTTAGAAGACACCAAAGCATGGGTTGAAGGCACGCCAGTCATTGGGGAAATTAAATCAGTGATTGTGAATAACATCAAACAAAATGATTTCTCACTTAGCTTTAATCTGAAAGCACAAAAACCAGCAGATGAAAAAGCGCTTGGCATGGATAAAGCAGGAGTCAAATAGTTATGCAATTAGATGATTTCAAAAATATTGACTTTAAAAATGCTGGTGGTTTGCCATATCCAGTAAAAGGCGTGCTTTTATTAGTTATGTTCTTAGTTTTGATTGCCGTAGGTTATTGGTTTGTATGGCAAGGTGCCTACGATGAGTTGAGTCAAGCAAGAGCACATGAAGAAGAGCTGAAAACTACCTTTATTCAAGGTAAGCAAAAAGCGGTTAAGGTGGCAGGATACAGGTTGCAAATGTCAGACATACAAAAAACATTTGGAGCTTTGTTAAGGCAGCTGCCAGATAAAACGCAAATGAGTGGTTTGCTAACAGATATTAATAAAGCGGGTTTAATTAACGGTTTGGAATTTGAATTGTTTAAACCTGGTGATGAAGTAAAAACTGAGTTTTATGCAGAAAAGCCAATACAAATTAAAGTCACTGGCAGTTATGATAATTTAGGTGCATTTGCGACAGAGATTTCAAGATTGTCGCGTATCGTAACGCTTAATGATTTAAATGTAGGTCTAGCAAATAAAGATAGTAAAGATGGTGTTTTGTCGTTAGAAGCTGTGGCAAAAACTTATCGTTATTTAGATAAAGAAGAAATTCAACAAGCATTGGACGCAAAGAAAGTGGCGAAACCATGATGCTCAATGAAATTAAATTTGGATTAATGTTGATATGTGCTTTGGTATTAGCAGCATGCGGTAGTAATCAAGGAGATGACTTAGATCAGTTTATGGCTAATGCGGGCAAAAATATGTCAACAACAGTAGCGCCTTTGCCAGAAGTTAAACCTTATGAGCCATTACAGTTTAATGCAGATCAGTCTTTAAATGATCCTTTCAAGCCGCGCAAAGTATCTGGTAAGTTAGCGCCCAATTTAAATCGCCCGCGCGAACCTTTAGAAGGCTACCCTCTGGAGAGTCTAAAATATGTAGGTTCACTTAGTAAAAATAAACTGATCTATGCATTGATTAAAACAGCTGACGGTAACGTGCAGCAAATTAAACCAGGTAATTACATCGGGGCTAATTATGGTTTAGTCACGCAAATTACTGATGCTGTAGTAACACTTAAAGAATTGGTTTTAGATCAAGCATCAGGTGATTGGGTAGAGCAAGTTACCACAATGAGTTTGCAAGAAGCAGAGGGTGGAAAATAATGAGCAAGATAAAAAAAATGATTAAATTAATGTTACCAGCAATTTTGTTAGTTATTGCTGGCTCAGCAAGCGCGGAAGAAAGTACATTAAGTAATAAAATTGAAAACGTGGAGTTTTCATCCTTGTCTGGTGGACGTCTCAATATTCGTATTAAAATGCAAGATGCACTCAAAAATCCGCCTGCAGGTTTTACACTTAATAATCCTGCAAGGATCGCACTGGATTTTCCTGGAGTGGCTAATGGGCTAAGTAAAAATAATGTGCCTGCTGGCCAAGGCGCTTTAAAAAGCATTACTTTGGCGCAAGCTAAAGAGCGCACAAGAATGGTACTTAACTTAACTAAAAGTGTGGCTTACACTGCTTCTGTCAACGGTAAAGATGTGAATGTTATTTTGCAGGGTGGTGAAGCTACTGCTGCAGCTACTGCAACGTTGGAAACCAAGTTCTCAGAACCAAAATTAGGGGACAAGACTCATCAAATTACCAATGTCGATTTTGCACGAGGAAAAAATGGTGAAGGTCGCATCATGGTGGATTTATCTGATGCAGCGGCAGGCATTAATATAAAACAAAAAGGTAAAACTATTGTTGTAGATTTTATTAACACTAACGTACCTGATAATTTACAGCGCCGTTTAAATGTGATTAATTTCAATACTCCAGTGCTCTATGTGGATACCATGAAGCAAGGTAACAATAGTCGTATGGTGATTGAACCTAAGGGTAATTGGGAGCAATCTGCCTATCAAGCGGATAAAAAATTCATTATTGATGTTCGCCAAATAGCGGAAGACCCAAATAAATTGGTACAAGGCTCTAAGCCTGGATTTTCAGGAGAGAAATTATCACTGAACTTTCAAAATGTAGAAGTTAGAACGGTATTTGATGTGATTGCAGAGTTTACTGGACTGAATATTATTGTTAACGATACTGTAACAGGCAATATCACATTACGTTTAAAAGACGTACCATGGGATCAAGCCATGGATATTATTGTAAAAAACAAAAATCTTAATATTCGTAAATCTGGTAGTGTGATTATGGTGGCTCCGGCAGAAGAAGTAGCTGCAAAAGACAAGCTACAACTAGAGGCCAATCAGCAAATTGAAGATTTAGAGCCTTTAAAAACTGAAGTATTCACGCTTAAGTATATGAAGGCAGATTCGCTCAAAAATATCTTAACTGATTCCGGTGGATCAGGTGGCGGTTCGAGTGGCGGTAAAACAAAAATACTATCCAAACGTGGAACTGCAGTGTTAGACCCTAGAACTAACACCGTATTTGTACAAGATACGCCTAAGTATTTAGAAGCAGTTCAAGAAATCATTAATAAAACTGATATACCTGTTAGGCAGGTAATGATTGAATCTAGACTGGTTTTAGCTGATGAAAAATTTGGCAAAAGTCTGGGTGCTAGATTCGGTATTCAGCATCAAGCAAGTTCAGGTAAAACAGGTATAGGCATTGGTTCTACAATTGAAAATACCAGTACGCTAGCTGTAGGTGCAACTAATGGTACTAACAATCTGGGTGGCACAGCTGGCTTACAATCAAATCTACCAGTAAGTAACGCATTTGGTAATTTCGCATTTAGTTTGTTTAGGTTGCCTGCAGGTTTACTTTTAAATTTAGAGTTATCAGCACTTGAATCAGATAACCGCGGCAAGATTGTTTCTAGTCCAAGAGTAACAACTGCAAATCAACAAAAAGCTAAAATAGCGCAAGGTACTGAAATCCCTTATTTACAAGCTTCTTCAAGTGGAGCAACTACTGTTGCTTTTAAAGAAGCTGTATTGAGTTTAGAGGTGACACCACAAATAACACCCGATGATAAAATCATAATGGACTTAGAAGTTAAAAAAGAAAAAGTAGGTGTGATTTTCTTCGGTACACCATCTATTGATACCCAAAATGTGACCACTCAAGTACTAGTGTCTAACGGTGAAACTGCAGTGTTAGGTGGTATTTATGAGCAAACTGAACGTAATGATGTAGATAAGGTACCATTTTTTGGTGATATACCTGTTGTAGGTAATTTGTTTAAGCGTAGAGTTAAGCAAAGTGATAAAACTGAGTTGTTAATATTTATTACACCCAAAATTATGGATGAGAGCTTGGGTATCAAATAGTTAAGATGATTTAGTCTCAGCTAAATCTGACAACATCCGTACTTTCGCTTAAAATGTCTATCATGAATCTGATAGGCATTTTTTATGCTGCAAACAAACACAAATAATCTATTTTTTGTAGGCTTAATGGGCGCGGGGAAAACGACAATTGGTCGTTTGTTGGCTAAACACCTTGATAAAGTCTTTTATGATACTGATCATGAGATTGAAAGGCGTACAGGTGTAAAAATTCCTGTGATTTTTGAAGTGGAAACCGAAGCGGGTTTTCGTCGCCGCGAAGCCTCAATTATTGAAGAATTAAGCCAGTACAACAATATTGTTTTAGCAACTGGTGGTGGGGCAGTCATCGCACCTGAGAATAGGCAAATGCTCAAACAAAATGGCACAGTAATTTATTTACGTGCTCATCCTGATGAACTTTGGCTTAGAACGCGTAATGATAAGCACCGGCCATTATTACAAACTGGCGATGCGCATGCCAAACTCACCCAGTTATATAAGGAGCGAGATCCTCTTTATGTAGAGGTGGCTGATATGATCGTGGATACTGGCTGTCAACCAATGGCGCAATTAGTAAGTCACATAGAGCAATTGCTAAACACAATAGATAGTCAACATACCAACATTAAACAATCCAATAATTAACGATTATATTTATGCAGACACTTCACGTTTCTTTGGGCAATCGCAGTTACCCTATCCAAATTGGCCAAAATTTAATAAACAGTGCCAATTTAATTGTTCCTCATCTTAAACGTAAGCAGGTGGCCATTGTGACTAATTCTACAGTTGCCCCGCTATATTTAGAGCAGCTAGCACAACCGTTACGTGCGGCGGGTGTATCTGTTATCACCATTATATTGCCCGATGGAGAGGCTTATAAAAATAGTGAAACACTCAACCTTATTTATGATGCCTTATTGCAGAACCGTTGCGAGCGCAACACAACACTTATTGCGCTGGGTGGCGGTGTGATTGGGGATTTAACAGGTTATGCCGCAGCCACTTATTTACGTGGTGTACCGTTTATACAAGTACCCACCACGTTATTATCACAAGTTGATTCATCAGTAGGCGGTAAAACTGGCATTAATCACCCGCTGGGCAAAAATATGATTGGTGCATTTTATCAGCCAAAACTAGTGCTCATTGATACAGATACTTTGCAAACTTTACCTCCACGTGAGCTATCTGCTGGCATGGCAGAAGTCATTAAATATGGATTAATTCGCGATGTTGAATTTTTTGATTGGCTAGAGGTTAATATTGCAAAATTAATGTCTTTAGATACAACGGTAATAACTGAAGCGATTTACCGCTCATGTCAAAATAAAGCAGACGTGGTTGCAGCAGATGAGCACGAAACTGGTGAGCGTGCTTTACTCAATTTGGGTCATACTTTTGGACATGCAATAGAAAATGCAATGGGCTATGGTGTATGGCTGCATGGTGAAGCTGTAGCAGCCGGCACGATGATGGCGGCAGATTTATCTAAAAATATGGGTTGGTTGAATACTCAAGAAATAGCACGTATGAAAGCCTTATTTAAAGCGGCCAATTTGCCACTGACGCCACCAAGTTTGGGCGTTGATCAATATTTAGATCTCATGGGTTTAGATAAAAAAGTAGAAAATGGAAAAATTAGACTTGTGTTGCAGCAAGGTATAGGCAAATCAGTGATTACCAGCACATACGATGCACAGCTTTTAAGACAAACATTAGAATTATAAAGTTTAATATTGATTTGCAGCCCATCAACTAAATTGAAACGCTTTTCAAATGTTAAATGTTATTTTAAAACAAGACTAAAGGCTAATTAATGCAACAGCTAGCAAGCTACGCCTCTAATCCAGCACAATCGCAAGGTCGGCATCATATCGAGCCTGCTAGCCAAATGTTTAATGGAATTGCCATTCGAAATGATTTTCAACGAGATCGAGATCGCATCATTCATTGCACTGCTTTTCGAAGGTTAGAATATAAAACACAAGTGTTTGTAAATCATGAAGGTGATTTATTTCGTACGCGCTTAACCCATAGTTTAGAAGTTGCCCAAATTGCCCGTGGCATTTCGCGCGCACTCAATTTGCATGAAGATTTAACCGAAGCGATTGCGCTTGCCCACGATTTAGGTCACACACCGTTTGGACATGCAGGCCAAGATGCACTTAATGCATGCATGCGTGACTTTGGCGGCTTTGAACATAATTTACAATCTTTACGCGTAGTCGATAAACTTGAGTTGCGTTATGCAGAGTTTGATGGTCTCAATCTCACATTTGAGCTGCGTGAAGGCATACTTAAACACTGCTCAGTTAAAAATGCAAAAATGCTAGGTGATGTAGGTTTACGTTTCATCAACAAAACTCAGCCTAGTTTAGAAGCTCAAGTCACAAATATTGCAGATGAAATTGCATACAATAATCATGATATAGATGATGGCCTACGATCTGGATTAATCACATTAGATCAACTTAATAATGTGCAATTGTTCGCAGATAACCTAAAATTGGTAAAAAACAAATATCCAAATCTCAGTGAAAAGCGTGAAATTAACGAAACCATTCGCCGTATGATTAACGCTCTAGCGATGGATTTATGCACACAAAGTAGTGAAAATATCGCAAAAGCTAATCCACAGAATTTAGATGATGTGCGCCAAATGCCCGCATTAATGAGCTTGAGCCCCAACATGGCTAAGCAACAGCATGCGCTTAAACAATTTTTACGCCAGAATTTATATCAACACTATAAAGTTAAACGCATGAGCGCAAAGGCCGACCGCATCATCCGCGATTTGTTTAATGCTTTTATTGCCGATATTGGCTTGCTGCCCACCGAGTTTCAGCATCACTCACTAGTTGATCAACCAAGAGCTGTTGCAGATTATATTGCTGGAATGACGGATCGATATGCCATTAGAGAACATCGAAGGTTATTTGCGGTAGAAGAATATCTGTAAAATGATAATTGTAGTAGCAGGGCTTCACCGCGAAAGCAACTCTTCAAACCCTCAATAAACATTAAATATACTTAACATTGCTTTAGGGATAAGGTTACTTCCTAAATTTTATAAACTGTTGGCAGTCATAACTGCATTCAAAAACACACGCTACAAGATAGTGGCTAAAAATACAGTGTTGCAAATTTACAACAATTTTAGAGGTTTTACAACAAAACTACGCAACTTTGCGTATATACGCTTGGCATAGCTTAATCACTTCGGCATACTCTCTAAACCTTCTTGTTACAAAGTATTAACAAGGGAGTTTGCAAAAATTTCTTACTAAGCAAACATCAATATGTAATAAAAAAAAGCATATTGCATCGTATGGCTAGGTAAGGTTAAAAGTAGTTAGCAGTAAACTCAGAATTAAACTTTAGGAGAAATAAATGAACAAACAATTAAACTTAGCAGTTGCTGGTGCAGTTTTAGCACTAAGTGCAACAGCAGCTAACGCTGGTATTATGATTCCAGCAGGCGATTGGACTTTAGACATTGGTGGTGTGGTTAATACATACTACACATCAACACGCGTAAGTGGTGATGCAACAAACTCAACAGGTACAAAAACAGCTTCAAACATCACTACAGGTTTGCTACCTAACTACCTATCAGTTTCTGGTAAAACACGTCAAAACGATTTAGATGTTGGTTTCACAATCAGCATCAACCCAGGTTCATCAACCACTGGTTCTGGCAAACAATCAGCTCAACAAGAAAACCGTCAAGCATTTGTTACATTTGGTGACAAATCATGGGGTTCTATCAAATTAGGTAAAGATTTAGGCATTTATGCTTCTGATGCTATTTTGAATGACATGACATTATTAGGTGTTGGTTCTAGTGCTGGTAATTTAGCTGGTAACACAACAACATTAGGCCGTATTGGTACTGGTTATATGTATGCTGACTGGAAATCACAAGTAGCTTACTCATCACCAAATTTTAACGGCTTCAGCTTTACTGCTGGTGTAACACAATCTTGGGATCCATCAGCAGTAGGTAATGGTGGTACTGGTGCATTTGCACGTGGTGGTTCGCAACCAGCGTATGAAGGTAAAGCTTCATACGAATGGGCTGGCGATTTCGGTGGTAAAGTATGGGTTTCAGGTATTTCACAAAATG
Source organism: Methylophilaceae bacterium (assembly GCA_043772865.1). GTDB lineage: Bacteria > Pseudomonadota > Gammaproteobacteria > Burkholderiales > Methylophilaceae > JACMMS01. Next base: position 4,066 of record JAYVFU010000261.1, on the reverse strand, counting down.
TTGAACTATTTAACGACCGTGCTGATGCATTTGATGTTGGTGCAACTGTTAATGTAGCTGGTTTTGGTTTAACTGGTTACTACGGTGAAGGTTCAGGTACTGGTACAACGGTATTATTCAACGGTGGTTACGATGCAGGTGGTAAAGCACGTGATTCAGAAGATTATTACCTACAAGGTACTTACACAATTCCTGGTGTAGGCACTAAATTAGGTTTGAGCTGGGGCGAGTCTAAGTTAGATGGTAACGGCGCAGCTACAGATACTCTTAATGAGCGTACTAACCGTATGTGGACAGTTGGTGCTTACCACCCACTTACAAAACACTTGAACTTAGTTGCTGAATACTCAGATGTTAAAACAGAAGTAAACAACAAAGTATTAGCTGACTTTAATGGTAAAGCAAAAACCATTGCTTTAGGCGCTATCTTATTCTTCTAGTCTAAAGCAGGGTTAACCCTGTTATAGCTTGATTTATAAAATAAAACGGCATCCTCGGATGCCGTTTTTGCTTTTGTAAAGGTAACGTCTCGTCTAGAAAACTTAATATGCAGGCTTTTAACAACAATCAGATTAAACCTGAAATATTGCATTCGTCATGAAGCGTGCCTTCAAACAATTGGCCCAATTTAATTGGGACAGCCATGCCGCCTACAATTTATGTAGTTAACTATCTATCTCAAGTTCTTGTATTTTCCTTGTTAACGTATTGCGTCCCATACCTAGCTGATTAGCCGCCTCTATACGTCTGCCATCAGTATGTTGTAGTGCTTTGGTAATCAGTGTGCGTTCAAACTCTTTGGTGCGGCTTTCTAGTATATTTTGTTCACCACGGTTAAGTGCATCAGTGACTTCGCTCGCTAAAGCTTCTTGCCACGAGTTAGTCACGCTAGTTTTATTAGTATGGTCTTCTTTAAGCTCTGGTGGTAAATCGGTTACATCTACGTTTTGACCAGGCGCCATCACAGTAAGCCAGTGGCATACGTTTTCTAGCTGGCGTACATTTCCACTCCAATTAACGGCAGTTAAGTAACGTAATGCACCAGGCGTTAATTGTTTAGGTTCTACACCAAGCTCTACTGCGCTGTGTTGTAAAAAGTGACGTGTTAATAAGGGTATATCTTCCCTGCGTTCACGTAACGCGGGTAAGCGCAAACGTATTACATTTAAACGGTGAAACAAGTCCTCACGAAATAGGCCTAATTTAACGCGGTCTTCTAAATCTTGATGAGTAGCGGCAATAACACGTACGTTAACTTTAATGGGTTGATGCCCGCCCACGCGATAAAACTGGCCATCACTTAGTACGCGTAATAAACGGGTTTGCAAGTCAGCTGGCATGTCGCCAATTTCATCTAAAAATAAAGTGCCGTTATCTGCTTGCTCAAAACGACCTCGCCTAGCGGCTTGTGCGCCGGTAAATGCGCCGCGTTCGTGTCCAAATAATTCAGACTCTAGTAAATCTTTAGGTATGGCCGCCGTATTAATTGCAATAAATGGTTTTTCTGCACGCGGGCTATGCCTATGTAAGGCGCTGGCAACGAGTTCTTTACCACTGCCAGACTCACCATTAATTAATACCGTTGCATGGGAGCGGCTTAGACGACCAATTGCCCTAAACACTTCTTGCATAGCTGGTGCTTGGCCAATAATTTCTGGCGTTTCTTCAATAATCACTGATTCAACCGCTTGGCGCATGCTTTCATCGACTGCACGGCGAATGATATCAACGGCTTGATCAACATCAAATGGTTTAGCTAAGTATTCAAACGCACCACCTTGAAAGGCTGCAACAGCACTTTCTAAATCTGAATAGGCCGTCATAATAATTACGGGAATATCAGGATACCTTTTTTTAACTTCCGCCAGAAAATCTAACCCTGAGCCATTGGGCATGCGGATATCACTCACAATCACCTGTGGCTGCTCGCGGTTAAGCGCATTCATCGCTTCTGGGACTGATGAAAAAGTTTTGAATTCTAAATCGGTGCGGGCAAGTGCCTTTTCAAATACCCAGCGTATTGATTTATCATCATCTAAAATCCAAATTGGTTTCATAGTGGTTCTCTAGTTTAAAACAGTTAAAAAGTACGCTTTTGTAGCAGCGACACTCCATCGCGAAAGCAATAAATCTAGCATCAAGCAAACATCCAACATTGCATTCGGAATAATGCATGCCTTATACATTTAAGTTGTTAAAAACAAATTACTGCGATTTGTGTTGCTTACTTTCAATGGGTAATAAAATGGTAAAGCAGGTTTTTCCTGGTTGGCTTTCACAATCAATCATGCCGTGGTGTTGTGTTATAAATGTTTGTGCCAGCGCTAACCCTAAGCCAGACCCGCCTTCGCGCCCTGATACTAGAGGATAAAATATACGATCACGTATATCTGCAGGTATACCAGGCCCATTATCAATAATTTGTAATTTAATCGCCACGCGGTAACGTTTTTTAGCAAGTGTGACTTGGCGCTCTGCACGTGTACGTAGAATTATTTGGCTTTGATTTTGCGTATTCCCAGATAACAAATTGGCTTCTTGCATGGCTTGAGCGGCATTTCGTGCGATGTTGAGTACGGCTTGTATCAGCTTTTCTCTATCACCAATGAGTTCTGGTAGGCTGGTGTCATAATCACGCCTTACCATAATGTTATTAGGCGACTCTGCTAATAATAAACTCCTTACGCGCTCTAACACCTCGTGGATGTTGGTAGATTCATATTTAGGTACGCGGTGCGGAACTAGCAACCTATCCATTAAGAGATGTAATCTATCGGCTTCTTTAATAATAACTTGTGTATATTCACGCAGACCAACATTGGGAAGTTCATGCTCTAGCAACTGCGCCGCACCGCGTAAGCCACCTAGCGGATTTCGAATTTCATGGGCCAAGTTACGTAATAACTCAGAGTTTGCTTGTTGTTGTATGAGCATGCGCTCTTCACGTGCAATGCGCAGCTGCTGATCCATTTGCTGAAACTCAAGTAATAGCGTGCCTTCTTTAATATCGACCGGGGTAACTGTGCAAGTAACAGCAAATGACTGTTGGCGCACGGTAGTAATAGGAAATTCATGCTCACGAAATGGACTATTATTTTTAACTGCGTTATCAATCGCAGCTTGTAATACCTCGCCATGTAGAAACACTTGTGAAAGATGCTGGCCTGCTATTTGTGTAGCACTGAGTGCAAATAAGGTTTCTGCGCTAGGGTTGGCGTAAACCACTTGATGTGATGAATCTAGCAACATTACAGCTGTCGCTAAGTGTTCTAAGCCAGAAAAAGAAGTAGGAATATGTTGTACCACTTGTGCCTTAAGTTATGCTTGTTATATCTTGAATTGCTATTTGTTGATATAAAGCAAAACCTAAGCCAGTTTTAGGTTGGTTGGATAATGAAAGTGATTATGCTAAATAATGCATTTAATAACAGATTTAAATTGTGCAAATAAATTGAAAGTGAGTTTAATTAGTCGCGTTGATTTCTTTTTGTAGTAGCTCAATATTACGCTGATGCGCATCCACTTCAGCTTGTAAGCTTTTCATTTTCTCATCAAATTTAGCGACGTTACGGAAAGTTTTACCATCTTTAGTTTTAAATACTTCTGGGTTGCTGGCACCGTCTTCGTAAGATTGTTTAGCATCATCGAGTGCTTTTTTTTCAGCTTCTACCTCGCTTTGCAAAATGCTTTTGCGCGTACTATCTCGTTGGTTTTGTGTTTGCGAGTCTACTTTTGGAAAGCTGTTAGGGGTGGGTGTTTTTGTGCGTGCATCTCTTGGCTTAGCTTCGTTGCTACCAAAGCTTGAGGCTGGCGCTTCAATATCTAACTTAGTTGCACCCTTTATTTTCACATTAGAATAAGTAACGCGACCTTGCGCATCTACTTGTTTATAAATTTCAGCCTGTGCAATATTATTTACTGACAATGTGATGATTGCCAAGGCGAATATTTGTGCATTTGTAATCATTAATTTTTTATTCATATCAATAGTTTAGTGTAGAAGGGGTGAATAGGCAATAATTTAAAAACGTGATGTCGGCTGTTTTGGTTGACCTTAGGAATTAGT
>JAYVFU010000260.1:0-7278 GCA_043772865.1 Methylophilaceae bacterium | reverse complement strand
GTGATTACCCAGATGAACTCACCACGCACCCGACAAAAACACGTTTTTTAATGCGCGCCAGCATAGAAAGCATTCGCATTATTTTGCCGCAGCTGATTGTGATTGTTTCAAGCACTTTATTAGTCACATTTTTACATGATATTTTAATAAGCGAATCGCCTTTGGACATACTCTGGAGGTTGCCACTATATTATCTGGGGTTTGTGGGCATGCCATTATTCGCTATGGTTTGTATTTTAAAGTGGACGCTCATAGGTCGCTATCATAAAACACAATACCCGATGTGGACCTACCCTGTTTGGATTAGTGAGGCTGTCACCACCTATTACAACGCCTTGTGCGCACCTTTTTTACTTAACTTTATGCAGGGTACTTTATGGCTGCCATTTTTCTTACGTTTACTTGGCGCAAAAGTTGGAAGGCGCGTGTTTTTAGATACAACAGACTTTACTGAATTTGATATGGTCACCATAGGAGATGAAACTGAGCTCAATCACATGAGTGGCCCACAAACTCACTTATTTGAAGACCGTGTGATGAAAATTGGCCCCGTTGTTATGGGCGCCTATTGCTGCATAGGCTCACGCAGTATCATTCTTTACGATACGCTGATAGGCAATGATGTTTATATAGACAGTTTATCTTTAGTGATGAAAGGTGAGCAGCTAGCAGATAGCACTAGATGGACTGGCAGCCCGATTAGGCCTTTAGCTTAATAAGCCAAGTGAATTAATCGCCAAGCCATTCCTAATAAACCGCTCGCTAAAATCACCATAATCACATTGGTTTTAAATTTAAAAATGGCGACTGCCGCTAGTAATGTAAGCGCTATCGAGAACCAATCTACCGCATTTGAAAGCGCTTGATTTGAAAATCCTAGCGGCCAAAATACATGGTAGGCAAAAAACAGGGCTAAATTAACAATCACACCAACTACAGCGGCTGTAATAGCACTTAGTGGTGCGGTGAATTTGAGGTTGCCATGGGTGGTTTCAATAAAAGGCCCGCCCAGTAAAATAAAAATAAAACTCGGCAAAAAGGTAAAGAAGGTCACTAGTGTGGCTGCAATAAAAGCGGATGCAAATGGGGCATCTGCACCAAATACTTGGCTTACCCAGCCCCCAACAAAACCCACAAAAGTGACTACCATAATGAGTGGCCCAGGTGTGGTTTCGCCTAAGGCTAAAGCATCAATCATTTGAGTGGGCGTTACCCAGTGATAATGCTCAACTGCACCTTGGTAAACATAAGGCAATACGGCATAAGCGCCGCCAAACGTCAACAATGCGGCTTTAGTAAAAAACCAGCCCATCTGCGTAAAAGCACCATGCCAACCATAGTTGATAATGAGTATTGCCATAACGAATATCCATAAGGCAACACCAACCATTGCAACTTGACTAAGCCTGCGCCAGCTAAATAAGGCGTGTTCTGGCGTAGGGCTATCATCATCAATTAACGCCGCGCCAAATGCTTTTTGTGAGCTGCCATGCCCTCCACCCACTTTAAAATACTCAGGATAGCGATGGCTGCCAATATAGCCAATAAAACCAGCCGTTAGCACAATGGCAGGAAACGGCAGTTTAAATGCAAAGATAGCTAAAAATGCCAATGCCGCAATGACCCACATTACAGAATTTTTAAGCGTACGCGAACCTATTCTGTAAGCAGCAAATAACACAATAGCGACCACGGCTGGTTTGATTCCATACAAGGCACCTGCTACCGCTGGCACTGAACCATAAGCCATATACACATAGGCTAAACCGACTAATATGAAAAACGAAGGCAGAAAAAATAGCCCTCCCGCAATAATACCGCCCCAAGTTTTATGCATGAGCCAACCGATGTATGTCGCTAATTGCTGAGCCTCAGGCCCTGGCAACACCATGCAATAATTAAGCGCGTGTAAAAACCGCTGCTCTGAAATCCAACGTTTATTCTCCACCAAATCATGATGCATAATGGCAATTTGTCCAGCAGGCCCGCCAAAGCTGATAAACCCTAGTTTTAGCCAATACAACATGGCTTGCTTAAGCGAAATGGGGCTGGGCGTTGAAGTGCTTAAACTCGTCTGGTTGTCTATATTCATTTAATTCTTACTCACTAGTTAACTCAATAAAAAGCCCGCACACTACTCAAGGCTTATCCCCAACAAAGGCTTAATTAACGTATGCTTCATCTATTTGGAAGTTAAATTATCATGGAACCACTCACACACAATATGTGCAATTTATTTGCACAACTCGGTCTGCCAAGTGATTCAGAAGCCATCAAGCAGTTTATTGCAACACATGGCAAATTAAATTCTAACACTTTAATTTCAGAAGCCCAGTTCTGGACACCCACTCAAGCAGCCTTCTTAAGAGAAGAGATTTTGATGGATGCGGATTGGGTGAATGTAATTGATGAACTCAATACAGCCCTACATAAAGGATACTGATTAATCAACCTAAGTATCAATATGGCTCTATAAAAATGACTGAAATCACATCTAAAGATATTGAAGCCTTGCAGGGCTTTAGCATACTAGAGTTTGGCGCAGCGTGGTGCACTTACTGTCAAAATGCACATCCCATATTGCATCAACTCTAAAGTATTATCCTCATATCAAACACATTAAAATTGAAGATGGCAAAGGTATGCGCCTAGGCCGTTTATACGCAGTAAAATTTTGGCCAACCATCATACTTTTGAACAATGGAAAAGAAGTAAATCGCGTAGTTCGCCCAAACAACACAAAAGAGCTGACCGATTTACTTAATCTAACATCATTGAACTAATACTCATAAAAATAGGACGAAATAGAACATTTTATAAAGGGCACATCATGAACAAAATCTCACTGCTTTTAATCGCTTTATGTTCAATTAGTTTTTTTCAATTAACCTATGCAGATAGTCATGATACCGCTCAACCAACAGCTTCAGTAAAGTGTGAAGGTATGGCAAATACTGATTTTAGCTTATCTTATTTAGATGCCAATAAAGACGGCATGATTACCAAGGAAGAATACTTAGCGGGTGATAAATCTAACACTGAGAAAACTTTCAAGCATATAGATGCCAATGATGATGGAAAATTAGATGCTGCTGAACAAAAAGATATTCAAGCTGTTTACAAATCTATTCACGATAAATATAACGCCAAAAATACCAGTATTTAGTTAGATATTATTTAATTCTATTGGATCGATTAATTAAGTTACGCTAACTTCTGTATTCAATAGACCTTCAAGACTATGTCTAAAAATTAGACTGGTTAATTAAAAACTAGTACAAAACAGCTGGATTGTTGGAACGGCCTCAAACAGTCGTTTCATAAGCACTCTAAAAGAGAGAGATTAATTGCATTTAATTACTTTAGGTAAACTGCTTAAGTCGGTGGCAATTTTCGTCTTGATCATGGCGCTTTTGCCAGCTATTGCATCTGGTGCGATGGTTCTAAGTTGCAAGATTGACCAAGGTGGTGTTACACAATCAGTAGACTTCTTACCAGCCACTGATCCATATAGTGCCAAGGAAATTGACATCAATGGCCGATTCCTTTTTAAAGCGGTTGTTATTGGCAAATCTGACCATATTGATTATATAAAGCTGTATACCTATAACAACTCTACACGGCAACCAATGTTATTACACGAAGCCCATTATTTGTCACCTTTGCCCTCATCAAAAGACAACACTCAAACGCTTACAGGGGTTAACTACATTTACTCACCTGATTTAGAGCGGGAATTAAAATATAGCTGTACTTTACAATATAAAAAGTGATGAACGGTAAAATTTACTATAAATCGATCACTTTTCTGGCACTATTTTTCTGTGTGTTTGCGATGGCGGATGCAGAAGAAAAAACATCCTCAGTATCAATTGCGTTTGTTGGAGATATTATGCTCGACGAAATGCCAGGTAAAATCATTAAGTCTGGCAAAGATCCATTTAAGCCATTTGAAAAAATTTTAAATGCCGCAGATATTCGTATAGGTAACCTAGAATGTGTAGTTGCAACCAAAGGCATCCCTGAGCCACATAAACCTTACACATTCCGCGCCCATCCACGCGTACTAAAGTTACTGAAACATCATTTTGATGCGGTAGCTTTAGCAAACAATCATTCGGGCGATTTTGGACCTATTGCTTTTGAGGAAATGCTCGGCCTCCTTAAGCAACAAGCTATCTCATATTTTGGCGGTGGATATAATTTAGCACAAGCACACACCCCGTTGTTGATAGAGCGTAATGGCTTGCGTATTGCTTTGCTAGGTTATAACGAGTTTTTCCCGCGAAGCTTTGAAGCAGGTTTTGACAAGCCAGGCATCGCTTGGAGTGAAGATGAACAAGTTCAGCTTGATATCACTCATGCACGCTCTATCTATCATGCTGATGTGGTCATTCCTGTGATGCATTGGGGTTGGGAGCATGATCGTATCGCGAGTAAACGCCAACGAGAACTAGCCAGGCTGATGATTGATGCTGGTGCAGATGCTGTAGTGGGTGGTCATCCACACGTAACTCAAGATGTAGAGCAATATCATGTAAAACCAATAATTTACAGCTTAGGTAACTTTGTCTTTAATGGCTTTACAGATCAAGCCAATAACACTGGCTGGTTACTGCGTTTGGAAGTCGATGTTAAAGGTGCACGCTCATGGCGAACATATACAGCTAATATCGACAAAAAAGGTATCCCTCATCCAGCGTTAAATGCTGATGAATCATGTTGGGAAAGAGGGCAGCTCGAAGCATTCCCTTGTACTAAATAGTCTGCTAAAAAGGTCTTTGTAAGGAAGCATTAACTTATTGGCTGATATTGACCGTTCTTACATGGTTGGTATTTAAAGAGGTGAACATAATATTGCTATTGTAAATTTACTAAAAGTAGCAGATGCGCTTGAAGTTAAAGCATCTACTCTACTAGATAAAAAGTGGCAACTAAGTTCCAGATTTTGTAGTTAATCAGTTTTAGATTAATATTGATTACTTAAATACGAATAAGTTAGTACGTCAACAATGTATAAAGTAGATAAAAAATCGTTCCTGTATATACCATCATGAGCACAATATGAATGATCAGCTCTCAGTGACTTTTTAAAAATCATACATGATACAGCGCCAGGTTTGAACTTTGTCTCATCTCTAAGTTAAGTTGTGGATGAGAGCTCATCATTTACGATCTGGGTTGCATCTATTTTGAAAAGCTTTTAAATTCGGATAATTTTGCAAAATTGTCGATATTTGAACTATATTTGAATTTTGAAGAATAGATGCTTTATAGTGCTAATCCACAACTGATAAATCGATATAGGTCAATACGTATGTTTGTTGGCTAATGATTGTGATTGGATTTAAATGAAAATATTTATTTACATAGTAGCCATTTTAATCAGCTTTGCATCAATAAATGCAGATGCATTAACAAAAGCTGCGAGTAAAAATAAAGGTAAAGTTAAAACTAGACCAACAACTCAAATTGATCCAGCTTACGTCATTGAAATTGGTTACCCCACTATCATAATGGCATTCAATTCAGTTAAAGACCGTAAAGATACTACTTTAAAAGCCAATGCCAGACCCTTTGGCTGGCAAGAGCGGTCTGGCCCTTGGTATGTTGTCAAAGAGGGTAATAATATTGAATGGGCATTTACTGAAGGTGGGCACTATGCCCACCCTACTGTAGTTAAACGATTTATAGACGTAGGCTCTACAAATCATGTCAATCTGGATATGGCGTTTCGGTGTGGGGCTGATAATAGAGCTGATTGTGATAAATTACTGAATGAGTTTAAAGAAGTTAATAAACTTATCTATAAAGTATATGAAAAGAGATTTATAACAAGCGCGGATGGTGTGGCTGTATGGAATGGAGTTGATAGTTTAGAATAAACCATCAACATTGCTTTTTTAAATTATCTTTAACTTTTAAATAATTCTGCATTAGACCGTAAGCCGAGTTTGTCACGAAAATAATCTAACGTACTGATTTTACAGATATATTAATCCGATTTTCAATGCACAGCTCGTAATAAAAAACGACCTAGAGATTTCTACCTAAGTCGTCTTAAATGGTCCTCTGTCATTCGAACATCCACATAACTTATTGATTTAATGTTTATTATTATTTAATTTAAAATAGTTACCCCTAAAGTTACCCCAATTAATTCGAAGTGACTACATTTTATGTAGTCGGTAGATTATCTTTTTTCATGATGTATATGGTTATTACTAATAGCTTTCGCCTTTGAATCACTCTAATTTAGTAGATTTTTTTGATTTACTTAAATTTTTCTAAATGCTTTCACTAGCTTTGCTTAACGCTGGCTAATGTCACTCAAATAAATTAATCACCACATTTCATTCAATATGTGTTTTCCCGAACAGACGCTTATGAATATTTAATTGATTATCAGTTTCATATATTTAGGAAATCAACAATGATCAAACGAAATAACCCAATTTTTGAAATGGCCGCAAAAAAAGGAGCCAAAATGTCTAGAAAAAAGCAATTTGCATCAGCGAAAAAAATGATGGAGAAAATAGGACTGCCGTTTATTGTTATTGAGAGAGTGTTATACGAGCCTCATAATATCAGAGCTACTGATTCAGCTAATTAAATAGCGCATTGTTAATGGAGAACACCATGCAAAAACGTGTAAATTACTTTTTTGAAATAATAGTTAATAAAGGTTTGATTGTTAATAAATTTAGAGGTGGTTCGCAAGCTAAGAAGATGATGCAGAACGCTGGCTTGCCGAGTGAAGTAATAATCAGAGTTCTGACTATTCCTCAAATAACAAGAAGCTCTGATTGGAGTTAATAAAAAAATGATAAATAAAATTTTAATTAAGTAAAATCATTAGGCTGCAATAGTTGAAGTACATAGGGTTGAATTTGGGTTTGCGTTTATTGTACATACATCGAAATCACATCTACTTAAATGTGAATAACTTAAGGATAAATATCATGTGGACAACACCAGCAGCTACAGAAATGCGTTTTGGCTTTGAAGTGACAATGTACGTAATGAACAAGTAATTCGTTTCAAAAGAATATCAAGCGCCTACTTAGAAATGAGTAGTTTTTTTTCGTCTAAATGACTCTATTTTAGAGAATATTCATTAGATTCACTTGATTGTTTTTCTATGTTGTCACTAGCAATAGCAAATGAAATAATCACACCATGGACTTCCCCCAATATCGTAGACATTTTTCAATGTCCGATTTGTTGTTGTTCAAATTGAACGGGACTTAAATAATTCAAATAACTATGCCTGCGTAC
>JAYVFU010000259.1:0-2593 GCA_043772865.1 Methylophilaceae bacterium | reverse complement strand
CAATTAAATTAGCAGTTGCAGCAGCTTTACTAGCTGGCGCTTCAAGCGCTAACGCTGGCATCATGATTCCAGCAGGCGATTGGACATTAGACATCGGTGGCATTGTAAATACTTATTATACAAACACGCGTGCAACTGGTAGCGGCGATGTATTTGGTTACAGCGCTTTAACTACCATTAATGATACAAAAACTAGAAATGCATCAAATATCACTACAGGTTTGTTACCTAACTACCTAAGCGTTTCTGGTAAAACTCGTCAAAACGATTTAGATGTTGGTTTTACAATCAGCATTAACCCAGGTACTTCTACAACAAAGGCTGGTATTCAATCGTTCAACAATGGCGACGGTGCTAACCAAGAAAACCGTCAAGCATTCGTAACCTTTGGCGACAAATCATGGGGTTCTATCAAATTAGGTAAAGACTTAGGCATTTATGCTTCTGACGCTATTTTGAATGACATGACGTTATTAGGTGTTGGTGCTGGTGCTGGTGGTTTAGCTGGCAACACAACAACTTTAGGTCGTATTGGCCATGGCTTTATATATGCTGACTGGAAAGCACAAGTTGCATATTCATCACCAAACTGGAATGGCTTTAGCTTTACAGCAGGTGTAACACAAGCTTGGGATGCAGTTGGTGCACTTGGCGGAGCAGGTTCTAGCGGTCGAGGTGGTTCAGAGCCAGCATTTGAAGGTAAAGCTAGCTATGAGTGGGCTGGCGATGTGGGTGGGAAAGTATGGGCATCAGGAATGTCTCAAAAAGTTAAAGGCTTAGGTGCTAGTGCTGCTAGAGGATTTAGTTTAGCTGCTGTTCGCACTGGACCAGGCGCAGGCTCTTTTACAACTGATGTTATTGGAACTGCGCCTGCTAGTTCTGGCACTAACGATCGTGCTACAGCGTTTGACATTGGTGCAACCGTTAACTTGGCAGGTTTTGGTTTAACAGGCTATTACTATACTGGTTCTGGTATTGGTCAAACATTGCAACTTAATGGTGGATTTGATGCTGCTGGTAATGACCGTGATTCAGATGGTTGGTACGTTCAAGGTACCTACACTCTTCCAGGTGTAGGCACTAAATTGGGTGTAAGCTATGGTCAATCTACCTTAGATGGTAATAGGGGCGACAGCTTTAAAGATGTTGAAGACAGTATGTGGACAGTTGGTGTATACCACCCGATTACAAAACATTTGAATTTAGTGGCAGAGTATTCAGAAACTAAGCGTGAATTAGATAATAGGGGCTCAGCAGCTGTAGATTATAATGACAATGGTCTTGCTCCTGATACTGCATTTGCAGCAGCTTCACCAGCTGGTAGTGTAGATGGTAAAGCAAAAACTATTTCTGTAGGCGCTATCTTATTCTTCTAGAATTACCGCAGGTTTAACCCTGTGTAGTTTAAGAAAGATAATAATAACGGCAACTTCGGTTGCCGTTTTTTATTGCTTTAAAGCTACAATTCACTTATATTTAATCTAATTGATTAGAAAAATGAAAATAACAATGATTAAAAATATACATTTACATCAAGGCATGGTGAGTCAATTTAATAGACAACAACAGGCTGGACATAAAAGCGTGATTTTATGGTTTACAGGCTTGTCAGGCGCAGGAAAATCTACGATTGCGCATGCAGTAGAAAAAGCTTTGTTTGACATGGGCTGCCGCACTTTTGTGTTTGATGGTGATAATGTTCGCCATGGTTTGTGTGCTGATTTAGGCTTTTCTGCGAATGATAGGCAAGAGAACATTCGCCGTATAGGTGAAATGAGTAAGCTTTTTCTAGAAGCTGGGGTGATTGCGCTTACTGCGTTTATTTCACCTTTTCAGCAGGATCGTGATCGCGTGCGTAAGCTAGTTAATCATGATGAATTTATAGAAATATATTGCAAAGCAAGCCTCAGCGTTTGTGAGAAGCGCGATATAAAGGGTTTGTACGCTAAAGCAAGAAGTGGTGAGATAAGTGACTTTACAGGAATATCATCCCCTTATGAGCCACCACTAAAGGCAGAACTCGAGTTAGATACAGGTCTCGAGTCTGTAGAGCAATGTGTTGATCAAGTAATAACTTACCTAAAAGCATGCGGCGTGATATTGAGCTAGCTTGGGACATTCAACACTGCGACAAGCGTAAAGCTCAGTAGATACTTGGCAATTTTTGATATACTTCATATTAGAATTGTATATTTGAGCCACATATATGAACTTATACCCAGTAACCATTGTAGAAAATTTTTACGAAAATCCTGATGCGATTAGAAAATTCGCCTTGGAGCAAAAATATACGTTTTGCCATGAAGTCGCTAACATTGATTACGTTTACCCTGGCTGCAGAACCAAAGATTTGTCTAATTTAGATAAAGCGCTTTTTGACAAAATTTGTACCAAGCTTGTTTCAGTTTTTCATAATGCAGAAAATGACCACATGCGCTGGTTGATTACTACTAGCTTTCAAAGTGTTTCGGCGGAGTATGCTCAAGGTGTGATTCATACCGATCACAACACCGTATTTGCCGCAGTGCTATATTTAACGCCAGATGCGCCGCTTAAATCGGGTACATCGCTCTTTAAAAAGAATAACAATTTT
>JAYVFU010000258.1:0-23645 GCA_043772865.1 Methylophilaceae bacterium | reverse complement strand
TCATCCTCGCGAACGCGGGGATCCACCTATTAAATTGATAAAAATGGATTCCCGCTTTCGCACCACAAGGGTACTCCGATTTGGCTAAGCGCTAAAGCACTTGCAAAGTCGTATGCGGGAACGACGAGATTTAATGCTTTTGATAAATATGTATCAAATTATAGTTATTACAAACCCCTCAATCTCACTACTTATCCGCAATTTTAGTTTTAGCCAGCGCGGGGTTACTCGCAAAGTATTTTTTCACACCCGCTAAAATAGATTTAGCTAATTGCATCTGGTAACCGTCATCTAGTAATTTGCGTTCTTCTTCCGGGTTACTAATAAATGCGGTTTCTACCAAAATGGATGGGATATCGGGTGATTTGAGCACAGCAAATGCCGCTTGCTCTACAGAACCTTTATGTAGGCTATTTATTTTTCCAACGTTGCCCAGCACGGCTTTACCGAGTTTTAAGCTATCATTTATGGTGGCGGTTTGTGACAAATCTAGCAATGTTCTCGCTAAGTTAATATCTTTGTTATCTAGGCTTACGCCGCCAATTAAATCGGATTCATTTTCTTTTTTAGCCAAATAACGGGCTGTGGCACTGGTTGCACCACGCTCTGATAAAGCAAAAACTGAGGAGCCTCTTGCCGCGGGACTAGTGAAAGCATCTGCATGGATTGAAATAAATAAATCCGCCTGTGCATTACGCGCTTTGACTACCCGACCATGTAAGGGAATAAAAAAATCTGCATCACGGGTTAATACACCGCGCATATTTGGCTCGCCATCAATGACTGCTTTTAGTTTTTTAGCAACCGCTAGTGTAATGTCTTTTTCGCGCGACCCATTCGCACCTTGTGCGCCTGGATCTTCACCGCCATGACCTGCATCAATCGCAATAATAATAACGCGACCATTGTTATAATTTTTTAAAATAGATTCATTTTTAGCGGCTGCTTTACTTTCAGGCTCACGCTCATTAGTTTCTGCAGGTTTTACCTCTGTAATCACACCTGTTTCTGTAGGTTTGCTCTCAAGAGGCTTAATCTCTGTAGGCTTGGACTCAATAGTTTTAGACTCTATAGTTTTAGTTTCTGTAGCTTTAGGCTCAATAGGCTTAGTTTCTGCAGTCTTGATTTCTGTAGACTTGCTATCAATAGGTTTATTGATGGAAGCTGTAGTTTTACCTTCTGCTGGCTTTGAACTAGCAATTGCATCAGCAGGCTCATCTTTAGTATTGGGCAGCGGCTCAGCAATGACATTACCATTTGGTAATGATGAGTTAAGCGTGGTACTCGTTTGTAAATCAGGTTTATTTCGATTATCTAACATCGCCATTAACGGGTCTGGCATTGGGTAAATATCGAGCACCAAGCGATTTTTATAATCTCCTGCAGGCTTAAGTAAAAATATATTCGGTTTAACTTCAGCTTTTAAATCAATCACTAAACGAACAGCACTTGGCTTAAATTTTGATACGCGAATTTGTTGAATATAGGGATCACTCGCTAAAATTTTATCTGCCAACGCTTTTAGCATGGTCATAGATTCGGTGTCGTCAATGTCTAACACCAAGCGGCTTGGGTTGGACAACTTGGTGAGTTTATGCGCCAAAGGTTGATCAGATTCCACCGTAATACGTGTGTAATCTGCAGATGGCCACACACGTACTGCACTAATTACGTTAGCGGCAAAGGCATTAATATAGATACTAACAAGTACAAAAAATATGATTTTTTTAAGCATTTTTACACGTCATTGTTTGTAAAACTTGTTTTCCTAAGGTTGAATTCGCAACCAGTCGCAATGTTCTTCCCACTTCATTCGGCTTTAAATAAAGGTCAATATCAGGCTGAGGTAATATATTTTCAGCTTTTTCTGGCCACTCTATCAAGCAGATAGCGCTAGCATTAAAATAATCTCTAAAGCCCGCAGCCTCCCACTCTTCTTCATCAATAAAGCGATATAAATCAAAATGATAAATATTAAAATTGTCAATTTGATAAGGCTCTACCAACGTGTAAGTGGGGCTTTTTACTTTACCGATATGACCTAAAGCATGTAAAAAGCCCCGTACAAATGTGGTTTTACCAGCGCCTAAGTCTCCGTGAAAATATACTACTAAGCCTGATAAGGCGGCTTTGGAAAAATTAGCACCCGCGTTTAAGGTGGCGGCTTCATTAATCAAGTTAAGTGTAATATCATGAAACATATATGAGTGCGAGTAATAACAATATTCAAGATTTATCTGTGAGCGAAGCGCAAAACGCCCATGATTTGCAAACCCTGGCTGATGACATTAAGCACTGGGGCGCCACACTTGGTTTTAACCAAGTTGGGATTACTGACACAGATTTGAGCAGCGCCGAAAAAGGTCATCAAGCGTGGATAGAAAAAGGCTTTCATGGTGACATGGATTATATGGCAAAACATGGTACTAAGCGCACCCGCCCGCATGAATTAGTGCCAAATACCTTGCGCGTCATTAGCGTGCGCTTAGATTATTTACCGCCTAGTGCCGCTGATAGTGAACATATCATGGCAGATAGTCGAAAAGCGTTTATTTCGCGCTACGCATTGGGACGTGATTACCATAGAGTGATGCGCAGTAAACTGCAAAAACTGTGCGAGCAAATTTCCGCCAACATTAAACATATAAACACAGAGTTTGAATATCGTGTTTTCACTGATAGCGCACCAATATTAGAAGTTGCACTCGCAGAAAAAGCAGGCCTTGGCTGGCGTGGAAAACATACGTTGTTAATCAACAAAGATCGTGGTTCTTGGTTTTTTTTAGGTGAAATTTTTACTAATCTACCTTTGCCAATCGATGCGCCAGCAGCTAATCACTGCGGCACTTGTAAAGCGTGTATTGATGTTTGCCCCACTAAAGCCATTACACAACCTTATGAAGTAGATGCAAGACGGTGTATCTCTTATCTGACCATTGAGCTTAAAACTAGTATTCCACTAGAATTTAGGCCGCTCATTGGCAATCGGGTTTACGGATGCGATGATTGCCAATTATTTTGCCCATGGAATAAGTTTGCACAGTTAACAGCCGAAGATGATTTTAAGGTACGGAATGGTTTAGATAACATCAGTTTACTGGATTGCTTTAGCTGGACTGAAGCTGAGTTTAAGCAAAATATGGTGGGTAGCGCAATTTATAGAATTGGTTATGCGCAATGGTTGCGCAACATTGCAGTGGGTTTAGGCAATGTGAAAACAACTAATGGAAAATTTCTATCCGACATCATCAAAGCCTTACAGAGCCGATTAAATGATGCCAATGAAATTGTGCGGGAACATGTGGCATGGGCTTTAAGCCAGCATTTAAAAAAGGCTCTGTTGCTAAATGATTAATGCATGGCATAAATCCTGCTGGAACAAATGAAGTATAAATCTACTCACATTAAATATAAGCTAGTCATGTCAGTTACTGGTCAAGTTAAAGAATTTAAAAGGAAGTTAAATGGCCATACGCGTTGCCTTGCATCACAAAACTAGTTATCAATTCGACCGCTTGGTGAGCCTTTCGCCACATGAAGTCCGTTTAAAACCTGCAGCGCATTCTCGCACACCAATTTTATCGTACTCACTCACTGTTAATCCCGAAAAACATTTTATCAATTGGCAGCAAGACCCTTACGGTAATTACATCGCACGCTTTGTATTCCCCGAAAAGGTGCATGCGCTCGATTTCACGGTCGATTTAGTGGCAGATATGACAGTGATTAATCCGTTTGATTTCTTTGTAGAAAAATATGCAGAGAATTTCCCATTTAATTACACCGCACAGTTAGAAAACGAGTTAAGCGCCTATTTAAAACCTGAACCACCCTGCCAGTTATTGCAAGATTGGCTAGCTTTAGCTAAACAGCAAGTGCTAGGCCAACCCATGAGTATTGCTAATTTCTTAGTCGCTATTAATCAGCGTTTACAGAACAATATCAACTACTTATTGCGCATGGAACCTGGCGTACAAACACCAGAAGAAACGTTGATTAATCAAAGTGGATCATGCCGTGACACCGCATGGTTGTTAGTGCAGATTTTACGTAACATGGGCTTGGCCGCAAGATTTGTATCTGGCTATTTAATCCAGCTGACCGCCGATGTTAAAGCGCTAGATGGCCCTAGTGGCACTACAGTAGACTTTACTGATTTACACGCGTGGACTGAAGTGTACATCCCTGGTGCAGGCTGGATTGGTTTAGACCCTACTTCTGGCATGATGGCGGGTGAAGGTCATATTCCATTAGCATGCACCGCTGTACCGTCATCAGCAGCGCCTGTTACTGGTTTTGCTGATGTGGCCGAGGTCACATTTCAGCATGAAATGACCATTACGCGCATTCATGAAGATCCGCGTGTCACTAAGCCTTACTCTGAAGCGGATTGGTTAAAAATCGATAAGTTGGGCAATAAAGTCGATGCTGACCTTAAAAAGCAAGATGTACGATTAACACAAGGTGGCGAACCAACATTTGTATCGATTGATGATATGGATGGTGACGAATGGAATACGCTCGCCCACGGTGAAAATAAACGTGATTTAGCAGGCAAGCTTGCATTACGGCTAAAAGAGCATTTCGCCAAAGGTGCATTGTTACACTACGGCCAAGGCAAATGGTACCCTGGAGAACCACTACCACGCTGGGCGATCAATATATTTTGGCGCATAGATGGTAAGCCAATCTGGCGAGATGCAAGTTTGTTTTCAGAAGAAGATGTTAACGATGGATACACGACTGAACATGCCACATTGTTTGCTGAGCGCTTAATCACTCAACTCAGTTTTCCTTCAGCTTGCTTAATCCCTGCCTATGAAGATGTGTTAAAGCAAACACAGCTTGAAGAATGTTTGCCAGAGAATATAGATCCACTCAAAGCCAATTTAAAAGATAGCGAAGAGCGCCGCAGATTAGCGAGGTTATTAGAAACTGGCTTGGGTGAAGTTGTAGGCTATGTCATGCCTGTAAAACCTAGGGAGAAAAAGAAAATAGGACCAAAGTATGTATCAACTTGGTTAACGAGCAAATGGCCATTAAAACGTGAACATTTGTATCTGTTAAGCGGTGATTCGCCTATGGGTTTGCGCTTGCCCCTGGCATCCCTGCCGTGGGTGTTACCTGAAGATGTTGAGCCAGAGTTTGATGTTGATCCTTTTTCTGCTGCAACAGATATTGATGATGCAGATGAAATAAATGTGGCGATTAAACACAAAACACCTAAACCGTTACCTCGTGAAGTGGTTCATACAGCGCTTTGCGTGCAAGTGCGTGCTGGCAGGCTATACGTATTTATGCCGCCATTAATCAATCTAGAAGATTACTTAGCGTTGATTACTAGTGTAGAAAATACCGCGGCTGAGCTCAAACTAAAATTATGGATTGAAGGCTATACACCACCACGTGATGCAAGAGTTAAATTGCTGAGTGTTACGCCAGATCCAGGCGTAATTGAAGTAAATATCCATCCATCTTCCGCTTGGCGTGAGTTGGTGGACAAAATGACTATTTTGTACGAAGAAGCACGACTCACACGCTTAGGTACAGAAAAATTCATGTTAGATGGCCGCCACACTGGCACTGGTGGGGGCAACCATGCCACCTTAGGCGGCGCAACAGCGGCAGATAGCCCTATGTTACGCAGGCCAGATGTTCTGAAAAGTCTGATTACTTACTGGCAAAACCACCCTGCCTTATCTTATTTATTTTCAGGGACGTTTATCGGCCCCACTAGCCAAGCACCAAGAGTAGACGAGGCGCGAGATGATAACTTGTATGAGCTTGCAATCGCATTCCAACAGATGGATAAAGTACTGCCTGACACTGAGGAAAGCAAAAAACCTTGGCTAGTTGATCGTTTATTACGCAATTTACTGGTTGATTTAACAGGTAACACCCACCGCTCTGAATTTTCAATCGACAAATTATATTCGCCAGATGGCCCAACAGGTCGCTTAGGTTTAGTAGAGTTTCGTGCATTTGAAATGCCGCCACATGCACGCATGAGCTTATTGCAAATGCTCTTATTACGTGCTTTAGTGGCACGTTTTTGGAAAGAACCCTACCAAGGCAAGTTGATTCATTGGGGTACAGAATTGCATGACCGCTGGATGTTGCCACACTTTGTAGCACAAGATATCACTGATGTAGTGGAAGACTTACGCAGCTTTGGCTACAAGTTTGAAAAACATTGGTTTGATCCCTTTGTAGAATTCCGTTTTCCGCGTTATGGCACGGTGGCGTATCACGGCGTAGAGTTGGAACTACGCCAAGCCATAGAACCTTGGAACGTACTCGGTGAAGAAGTCAGCCAAGGCGGCACCGCCCGTTATGTAGATTCATCGGTTGAACGCATGCAACTTAAGGTACGTGGGCTTACTGATGGTCGCCATATTGTGACTTGTAACGGCAGACCATTACCATTGCAGGCGACAGGTGTTGCGGGCGAATATGTGGCAGGTGTACGTTTTAGAGCATGGAATCCATGGTCAGCATTACATCCGTCAATAGGTGTGCAAGCACCTTTAGTGTTTGATTTAGTAGACAGTTGGAGCGGTCGTGCGATTGGTGGTTGCACTTATCATGTGACACATCCTGGTGGGCGCAATTACGATACTTTCCCTGTAAACGCTAACGAAGCTGAAGCTAGGCGTTTCGCGCGTTTTTGGAGCTATGGACACACACCAGGCAAAATGGAAGTGACGTCAGAATCTAAAAACCCACGATTCCCATTTACTTTAGATTTGCGTTGGCAGCCTTTATAGTTTTTTCAATATGACAAATGTACAGTTAAGGTTTAAAGCTTTGCAATTTTCCTGCTAGGCTTTATCCTATTCGTCATGTTGCAATCCACTCTTAATTTAACGCCCAATTTGCATACACACTATAATGAGTTATGTGATGCAAATGGGCAAACACGGCCACATTGGCAAGCGCTTATTGAGACGCTTCAGTATGAAGAACCCGCGCATATGCGCAAGCGAATTGACACTGTACTTAGGCAAGTGCGTGACAACGGCGTAACTTACAACGTATACGCCGATACAGATGGTTTGCAACGCCCCTGGGGATTAGATGTATTACCATTTATTTTGCCCCATGATGAATGGCAAAATATTGCAACCGCTGTAGCGCAACGCGCAACCTTACTCAACGCTATTTTAAATGATATTTATGGCGAGCAACTTACCATTAAAAGCGGCACTTTGCCTGCCGCACTGGTACATGGTCATGCAGGTTTTTTACGCCCCTGTCATGGCATAAATCACATTGATCAAATTGCACTACACCACTATGCGGTAGACATCGCACGCGCGCCAAGTGGGCAGTGGTGGGTGTTATCAGACCGCACCCAAGCACCCACTGGTGCAGGGTATGCATTAGAAAACCGCACAGTCATTGCGAGTGCTTTCCCCGAGTTATTTCGTGATTTAAAGATTCAACGACTGAGTGGATTTTTTTCGACCATGCGTGATAATTTAGCGCATTGGGGACGACAATGCGCAGCTAAACAGACGCAATCAGATGTCAGCATTGTGTCTTTAAGTCCTGGTGAACAGCCGCTGATTGTGATTTTAACGCCTGGCCCATATAACGAAACTTATCATGAGCAATCTTATTTAGCGGGTTATTTAGGTTTTCCGTTAGTACAGGGTAGTGATTTAACCGTGCGTAACGGCGTTGCGTGGCTTAAAACCATTTCTGGTTTAAAACCAGTACATGTGATTTTACGCAGACTAGATGATGATTTTTGTGATCCTTTAGAATTAAACTCCCACTCTCTATTAGGTGTCGCGGGTTTAACCGAAGTTACCCGACAAGGTCATGTATTAGTCACCAATGCCTTAGGCTCTAATATTTTACAATCGGGCGCATTACTGGGTTTTTTACCTACTTTATGCCGACAGTTATTGGGTGAAGAATTGCGCATGCCCTCGGTAGCTACCTGGTGGTGCGGCGAACCGCCTGCACTACAAACAGTTATCAAGCATATTCGAGAACTTGTCATTAAGCCTGCTTTTCCGCATATTTTTCAACATCCTATTTTTGGCGAAGATTTAAACGAAACAGAAATCGAAGCATTAATCTTAAAATTAAAAGCAAATCCACAGGATTATATTGCGCAAGAATCAGTCAAAATTTCACAAGCACCCGTACTTAACTCAACATCAACAACCCGCGAAGATACAGGCCGAAGAAGGCACGAAGAAACTACACAGCATATATTAGAAAACGACCCTAAAGATGCATTAAAATCGTTTGAATTGAGTTCGTTAGCAGTTGGTTTACGCGTTTATGCTTGCGCTACCACCAATGGCTACTCAGTGATGCCAGGTGGTTTAGCAAGGGTTGCTAGCGGTCAGGATGAGCGTGTAATCTCCATGCAGCGTGGCGGCACTAGCAAAGATACTTGGATTACTTCACCGCACCTACCTAGCCAATTAAGCTTGCTCAGGCACACCACTTCTAGCCGTGATTTAGTGCGTGGCAACACTTATTTATCTAGCCGCATGGTAGAAAATCTCTATTGGTTTGGGCGCTACAATGTGCGTAATTATCATATTTCTCGCTTGCTACGTACCGCCATTCACTTTTTTATGGAGTTTTCGACCGAACATCGCGCTGTAGAATGGCCCGCTGTACACAAACTGTGCATTTGGTACGGCTTTATGCCTTTACTAGATGATGATGATGCAAATCAAAATAAGAACGGTGATTTAACCAGCGCGGACATTGAAGAACTACTGATTAAAGCCGTGTTTTCGCACACGTCAAATAGTTTGGCTAGCAATATTGGTCAATTTTTTCAATTGGCTTTTAATCTGCGCGAGCGCTTGTCCAGTGAAAACTGGCGAATTATCAACCAAATGTCACAGCATTTTAATCAAGCTAGTTTACAACCCAATCTAGCAGATTGTTTATTGCAACTAGATGACACCAATGCATCTCTAGTGACAATTACTGGCTTTACATTAGATGGCATGACGCGTGATCAGGGTTGGCGATTTATGTCTATTGGGCGGCGCATAGAGCGTCTACAGTTTTTATGTGCCCTTATCCAACATGCATTGATGATGCCAGCGGAAAGTCATCTAGAGTGGCTATTACAACTCACCGATAGTATTGTGACCTACCGGGCACGTTACTCTGCACAACCTGAATGGCTACCTGTACTAGATTTAATGCTCATGGATGAAAATAACCCAAACTCCATGGTGTTTCAATTACAAGATTTGGTGAAATATTTAGTAGAGATTTCTGCCACTTATAATGGTGGTGGTAATGAGGGACGCATTATTATGCGCTTAGAAAGCTTAAAATCTCTTAACCCTGATATTGCATTTAATTATGGAAGCCATGTGCTTGCGGCTTGGCTGCAAGAGACTTATCAGGCAAGCGTGGACATTTCAGAGCAGTTAAGCTTACGCTTTTTTAGCTATAGTGGCATGCATAGCAATGCTACTTCGTACAACACGACAAATGCTAATGGAGCTTATTAAAACATGCGTTATACCGTGTTGCACGAAACTAAATATCTGTACGATACCAACGTTACATTGTCACAGCAAATGCTACACATGAAACCACGCAACTTTGCTTTACAGCAATGTGAATGGTATGCATTGACTATTTCACCCAACCCCAATGAACATATTGAGCGTAAGGATTATTTTGGTAATCACAGCGATTATGTGGCAGTGTTTAGCCCACATAAAACCCTAACAGTTAGTTCTTCATCCACTGTTAATTTACAAGCAAGACAAACATTACCAGAACTGCAAGGCAGCCAACCTTGGGAGAAAGTAAAACACCTACTTAACACTCAGCAAGCGTTACATACTGAAGCCATTGCCTACTTATATACTTCGACAAATGTGGTTTGCGGGCCAGAACTAGCCGCTTATGCTGCGCCTAGTTTTCAAACTAATAGGCCACTAATTGATGCTGTGTTTGATTTAACAAAACGCGTATTTAGCGAATTTGAATTTGATGACGAAGCCACCGATGTTTCCACACCGTTATATGAAGTGTTAGCAGGTAAACGTGGCGTTTGCCAAGATTTTGCGCACTTAATGATAGGCTGCTTACGTTCATTAGGCTTAGCTTGTAGATATGTAAGCGGCTATATTCTCACTGTGCCGCCCAAAGGAAAGCCGCGATTAATTGGTGCAGATGCTTCACATGCTTGGATATCTGTTTATTGCCCGATTTATGGCTGGATAGACTTTGACCCCACCAATAACTGTTTAGTACAAAATCAGCATATTACCGTTGCCTGGGGGCGAGATTTTAGCGATGTTTCACCCATGCATGGCATGGTACTAGGAGGCGGTAAGCAACGCCTTAAAGTAAGTGTGACAGTTACGCCAATTGTATAATTAATCAATTCGCAACAACTGTCATCTATTGAAATTAGCAATTACAATTGTTTAAGTACGCTGACTTTTTTTAATGGCAGCCTTAATTTGCTTTTGCTGTTTAACTTTCAGTTGCTTCCACTCAAAACGCCATCCCCAGTTACCTAAAGCTGTACCAGGAATATTCATACGGTGTTCTGTACCCAACTCTAAAATATCCTGCATGGGGATTACTGCTAGTTGCGCCTTGCAACTCAATGCCATCTCTACCAAACTGAATGGCATTTTAAAAATACTTTCTGAAGAAAACCCAGCAAAGTATTGCTCAAAGTAAGTGCGCTCATGCTCACTAGTGGCATTATACCAACCGAGGCTAGTATTGTTATCGTGTGTGCCTGTGTAGACCACGCTATTTTCTTCGGTATTGTGTGGCAAATACGGATTGTCATCTTGGCCACCGAAAGCAAATTGTAGAATTTTCATTCCCGGTAATGCATATTTATCACGTAAGGCGGTAACTTCAGACGTAATCACACCTAAATCTTCTGCAATAAGAGTCATATTGGGAAAAGCCAGTTTGATAGCGGCTAACAAAGCATCGCCAGGCGCCTGCACCCAATAACCGTTAATGGCAGTTTCATCGCTAGCGGGAATTTCCCAAGCGGCTTCTAAGCCTCTAAAATGGTCAATTCGCACCATATCAAATAAGGCATTTTGAGTTTGCATACGATTAATCCACCATGCAAAACCATCAGCTTGCATAGCTTGCCAGTTATAATGCGGATTTCCCCAGCGTTGTCCTGTAGCCGAAAAATAATCGGGTGGCACGCCTGCAACAACCGTCATATGTTGATCAGCATCCAATTTAAACAAATGTGGATGACACCAGACATCAGCACTATCATAAGAAACAAAAATCGGAATATCACCAAACAAAGCAACATTTTTTAGCGTAGCGTAAGTTTTTAAAGCTAACCACTGACTAAAAAATAAATATTGCGTAAATTTAATTGCGCCAATTTCTTTTGCCAATAATAAAGTAGCTGATTTTAATGCGGCTTCATCACGATTTTTATAAGGGTCATCCCATTGAAACCAGCCAGTAAAGTCAAATCGCTCACGCAACGCTAAAAACAACGCAAAATCATCCAACCAAAAAGCTTGGGCTATACAAAATTGCTTAAATACTTCTTCTGTTACTTCATCAACATTATCTAAATAGTTTTTGTAGGCCTGATTGATTAACTGCTGCTTACTTAACGTTTTATGGGCCAAGGTATTAGCCGACAACCACTGTTTTTCAACCAGAGCATTTAAACAAATAAATTCAGGATTGCCTGCATGCGCTGATAAACACTGATAAGGTGAGCCATCTGCATGCGTCATATTCAACGGTAGCGTTTGCCAAACAGTAGCACCTATTTCCTGAAGAAAATCGACAAACTTAAATGCCTCAACACCCAAATCACCACAAGCTGTATTAGAAGGCAATGAGCTAATATGACATAACACTCCTGCCTGACGGCGCTTTAATAATTGACTCATTTTTAACTCACTTTTTATTTAATCAATTTAGCTTATGCAACTACTTTAAAATACCTTGAGGCTTTTGTATGAACACTCATTCAATCAAAAACTTCCTACTCCTATAATGCCCGCATAAAACATTACTCGCTGCCACGGCGCATAGTGCCCCCAGCATCTGGGTTTCCGCCACCCGCGCTAATTGGTTGGTTGAGTATTTTAGGTATGGCTAACTTAAGTAGCGTATATAAATTCATTAGGTTTAGCCGATAAAGCTTATCAAAACTATTTACGCTAACCGATGAGTTGTAATCGCCAAACCACCAAAACCAATCAGAACCTTCACATATGGCCAATTGATTTTCACAAGCGGCGCGCTGTTTAGTGTCTAAAGTATCCGTTTTCATCACTTTATCGTAGGCTTTTTTGGCTTCACATAATAAATCCCAACCATGATTTTTTTCAGCACTACCTATCCAAGTACTAAATGTGCCATACACCCAGCTGCCCGCGGCTATTTGTGGTAACACTGGAGTTTTAATTGTTTCAGCATGTGTATTTTGCGTTAAAGCTACAATTTCACTAAACGTGGCCATTTCAATATCAGGATGATTGGATAGCGCAGCATAAAGCTCGTTTAAGAAATAATAACCATTGTAGGGATAATATTCCCAAGCGTTTTCACCATCTAAAATAACACTCACCACGTGATGACTATCTGTTTCGTTCGACTGCTGAATGTGCTCTAAAGTTTGCACAAAATCTTTAACTGCCTCAGAAGAGTGCATTTTTGAGTATTCAAACCCAATTTTATCGGAGAGACTATCATCTCTAAAAAAGCAAAGAATATCTTGATTGCCATCGGTAATTTTATAAGGTTTGTATAGATAATCATATTTATCTGAATTAGATAACCCAGATTTATTTAAGCTGTTAGCTAACACACCTTGCCCTGTTGCCGCCCAAGTAACGCCATATTCTGCCATTAACGATAAAGCCGAGTGCGATACACCACCTTCAGCAGGCCACATACCTTTTGGCTCAACGCCAAAACGCGTTTTGTGTGAACGTTGCGCAGATTGAATATGAGCAACAGCTCTAGGGCGACCGTCTGGATATTGAGTATTTAGCGGCAGTGGCGCAAACGGCATCGCATCTTTAGTCGATTTAAAATCTAATAGTAAAGGTAATATTGGGTGATAATGCGGGGTAGTGGATATTTCAATCTGCCTGTTATCTTGCAAGGCTTTATAGCGTGGAATTAAGTTAGTTATCAATTCACCAATTAAATCAAATAATTGCTTTCTATCTTCAAAGGTAAACTTACTCCCTTTGGCCATTAATGTTTGTACTAATGGCTCGTTAAGTCTTACGCTCTCACCTGTCCAAGCTAAGTGATACCAGACTAATAAATCGACCTTATATTGTGCAGAAAAATAGTGTAATTCTGCATCTTCCATGGCTGGCTGCGCTTCTTCAAAAACACGCAATAATCTTTGATACTGTGGAAACGGGCTAAGCATCTTTTCATGATGACTTTTAAAACAACTATTTACAATTAACCGACATTCTTCAGCTGAAATATCTTCCAAATGCTCTTTTATTAACAGAGCTAATAATGGATCACGAATTTCATTTGTTTTAAATTGCAGCGCATAGTCTTCAAGCTGATCTAGCAAAACAGGCACAAAATTAAAACTGACTTTAGCTTTTGGATTAGCTTCTAAGTGATACGCCATATCTGTGTAATCTTTAATGGCATGTAAATATGTCCATGGCAGTACATACTGATTAGTAACAATATTGCGATAATCTGGCTGATGCATGTGCCAAAATAAATTAAAGTATAATTTTTTAGGCTTTATCAGTTCAGTGTTTACAACTTCTGTAGCAGTAGTTTGCATAATTTTTAACCTTCTTGGATATTATTAATAAATTGGCAGCTTTTTTTGTGGCGGCTTATTTAGTTAATGAAATCTCACTTTTTGAGTAAGATTTCATTTAAAACTATGCTGTTAAATGATTGATATAAAAAATATTAGCGTGCGTTATGCAGATTCTGACCCAGCATTTCTGGCGTCACTAATACAATACCTTTCTCTGATACTGAAAAACGTTTTTTATCCTCTTTCAAATTAATCCCAATTTGCATACCTTCTGGAATAACTGCACCACGATCTATCACTACATTTTTCAGCACCACATTGCGATTAATTGTTACTTTAGGCAAAATTACTGCGCCCCTTATATCGCAGTAACTATGTACACGCACATCCGAAAACAATACTGATGAATCCACCGTTGAACCACTAATCAAACAGCCACCAGATACCATTGAATCAGTAGCGATGCCTCTTCTACCATCGCTATTAAATACAAATTTGGCTGGCGGTAAGTGTTCTTGATAAGTCCAAATTGGCCATTTTCTATCATATAAATTCAGTTCTGGAATTACACGCGTTAATTCCATGTTCGCTTCCCAATAAGCATCAATCGTGCCTACATCTCGCCAGTAGTATTTGTCGTCCTGCGCGCCTACACAACTATCTGCAAATCGGTGTGCACAAACGCGATATTTTTTAATTAGATGCGGAATAATATCACCACCAAAATCATGGCTAGATTTTGGGTCATCGGCATCACGAATCAATTGCTCATACAAAAATGCGGCATTAAATACATAAATGCCCATGCTAGCTAAAGCCTCGGTAGTACTGCCTGGCATGAGTTCTGGATGCTCTGGTTTTTCAGTAAATTTAATTACTCGGTCATCATTATTGACACTCATCACACCAAAACCTTTAGCATCTTCTAAAGGTACATTGATACAAGCAACGGTCATATCTGCATTGTTCTTCACGTGGGATGCTAACATTTGGCCATAATCCATTTTATAGATATGGTCTCCTGCCAAAATCAGGACATACTCTGCACCACTAGCGCGCAAAATGTCCAAATTTTGAAAAACTGCATCAGCTGTGCCTTTATACCAATCCTCATCTACACGCTGTTGCGCAGGTAACAATTGCACGTATTCATCAAATTCGCCACGTAAAAAACCCCAACCACGCTGAATGTGCTGAATCAAACTATGGGCTTTATATTGCGTGGCAACACCAACACGGCGAATACCGGAGTTAATACAATTAGATAAAGGAAAATCAATAATACGAAATTTGCCACCAAAAGGCACTGCTGGCTTAGCACGCCAATCTGTTAAATCCTTCAATCGGCTCCCGCGGCCGCCTGCCAAAATCATGGCTACGGTATTTTTGGTTAGCGCACTGATAAATCGGGTGCTGTTATGATCTTTATTATCTTTATGATCTCGTTGCATAAATGCCTCTAGTTTTTTTAAATTGAGTTTTCAAAAATTTATTACTGTGCATAAAAACTGGGCAATAACATCGCGTAAATTAAATTGTTTAGGAGTGTGAGTTTAGGATTAACAATTGAGCCACTGTCTGATAACTTAACTGCTAAGATGATTATAGACGCGCATTCATGGCTTAATCTAGTAGAATTAGCATGAATTAAGCAAATTAATGTAATATATTTTTTAAGCATTCATAGCGACTACAAAACTACGAAAAATTAGCAAACATAACCCTGAAAAGCAGATTATCTTGGCCAAAACAACTTCAACTAAATCAGTCGCAACTACAATAAACCCACAATTAGCACTTATTTTGGCGGCAACACATTATGACCCTTTCAGTTATTTGGGTTTACATGTGGAAGATAAATGCGATGTTTTTCGTACTTTTTTGCCGTTTGCATCAGATGTTAGTTTATTAGTGAACGGTCAATGGCAACCTTTAGAAAAAACGCACCCAGATGGCTTGTTTGAGTGGCAAGGTAAAGTCAGCGTAGCAACACCTTGCCAACTTAAAGTAGTGACTGATGGTATTACCGTTGAGCAAGCCGATACTTACTCCTTTACACCCATATTAACCGCAGATGAATTACATTTATTTGGTGAGGGCACGCTAAAACAAGCTTACAACACTTTAGGCAGCAACATTTGTGAGCATCAAGGCATACAGGGAGTACGGTTTGCTGTTTGGGCACCAAATGCAGAACGAGTGAGTGTTATTGGAGATTTTAATCATTGGGATGGTCGTGTGCATGCGATGCGCTCACATGGATCTAGTGGCGTTTGGGAGTTATTTATTCCAGATTTAGGCGCAAATACTTTATATAAATATGAAATCCGCAATCGCAACACTGGTAATTTACATGTCAAAACTGATCCTTATGGCGTTGAATTTGAGTTACGTCCTGGCACTGCGACTAAAGTATCTAATAGCAATGAGCATGTTTGGCAAGATGGTCAATGGCTTCAAACTCGCCATAGCTCAGATTGGCTACATACGCCATTTAATTGCTATGAAGTACATTTAGGTTCTTGGAAGCGTGATGAAAACGGCCATTTCTTAAGTTATCGTCGCTTAGCAACAGAATTAGTCAGCTATGTGCAAGAAATGGGTTACACCCATATTGAGTTGCTACCCATTTCAGAACATCCACTAAATGAGTCTTGGGGCTATCAAACCACTGGTTATTTTGGTGTAACCAATCGGTTTGGCACACCAGATGATTTACGTTTTTTAGTTGATGCCTTCCACCAAGCTAATATTGGTGTGATTTTAGATTGGGTACCTGGGCACTTCCCAAAAGATGATTGGGCGCTAGCACGTTTTGATGGCACACCATTGTACGAACATGCAGACCCTAGATTAGGCGAGCATCAAGACTGGGGTACCTATATTTTTAACTACGGTCGCAACGAGGTGCGCAATTTTTTAATTGCCAACGCCTATTACTGGCTATCTGAGTTTCATATTGATGGCATACGTGTTGATGCCGTAGCATCTATGCTTTACCTAGATTACTCACGCAAAGCTGGTGAATGGTTACCCAACAAATATGGCGGTCGCGAAAATCTAGACGTAGTTGATTTTTTGAAACAGCTTAATCTGATGGTGCATGAGGACTTTCCTGGCGCACTCACTATCGCTGAAGAGTCCACCTCTTGGCCTATGGTATCGCGGCCTATTTATTTAGGTGGTTTAGGCTTTAGTATGAAGTGGAATATGGGCTGGATGAATGACACACTATCCTATTTTGAAAACGACCCCATACACAGACGTTTCCATCAGGATCAACTCACATTCGGCCAGCTATATGCTTATAGTGAAAATTTCGTACTCCCTTTCTCGCATGATGAAGTGGTACATGGTAAAAAATCGTTACTCGATAAAATGCCTGGAGATACTTGGCAAAAGTTTGCTAACTTGCGCTTACTTTTAAGCTACCAAATGACTAGCCCTGGTAAAAAACTCAACTTTATGGGCAATGAAATTGCACAAGGTCGTGAGTGGAACGTCAATACCAGCATTGATTGGCATTTACTCCAAAGTAATTGGCATGCGGGCATTCAACAAACTAATCGCGATTTAAATCAACTTTATCGCCAAACACCTGCGCTATATGATTTAGATTTTGAGCATCAAGGTTTTGACTGGATAGATTGCCACGACTCAGAGCAATCGATTATCAGCTATATAAGGCGCGCCCGCGACGGTAGTTTTGTTATAATGATTATGAATTTTACGCCTGTGTTACGTTTAGGCTACCGTCTTGGCGTTCCAAAGGCTGGTGAATATACAGAGCTTTTTAACAGTGATGCGGCTTGTTATGGTGGCAGCAATCAAGGCAATGGCGCAGGGTTGCATACTGATGATGTGGCGTGGATGAACCAAGCACAATCACTTACGCTTACCTTACCGCCGTTAGCTGGTTTAGTTTTAAGGCTTAAATAACTTTGAGTAAAACTGTCAAAAAATACACAATATCGCAATACAAATAAATTAGTATTATTAATTAACTAAATAAAAACCAACACATAATCGCACATGACTAAACTCAATAAATACCCTTCATGGCACCAATTGTGCCAACACCAACAAGTCGTTGCCAAGTTACATATGCGTGATTTATTCGCAGCAGATAAAAATCGTTTTGATCGATATAGCTTAAAGTTTAACGATTTATTGCTTGATTACTCAAAACACCGTATTACAAATGAAACGCTTCCGCTTTTATTCAAAATAGCACGCGAAGCTAATATTGAAGGTTGGCGTGACCGCATGTTTTCGGGCGAAAAAATTAATATTACAGAAGACCGCGCTGTGTTGCATACAGCGCTGCGTAATCGTAGCAATACACCCGTATTTGTTGATGGCAAAGATGTAATGCCAGAAGTAAATGCCGTATTGAATCAAATGCGTGAGTTCTCGGAAAAAGTACGTAGTGGTGAATGGAAAGGCTACACCGGCAAAGCGATTACGGATATCGTAAATATCGGTATTGGCGGCTCTGATCTAGGACCTGTAATGGTTTGCGATGCATTAAAACCCTATGCTAGACCAGATCTAAACGTGCATTTTGTATCAAATATTGATGGTGCGCACTTAATGCGCTCACTAGAAGTATGCAATCCAGAAACTACATTATTTATCATTGCTTCAAAAACCTTCACTACGCAAGAAACCATGACCAACGGTCGCTCTGCGCGCACTTGGTTTTTGGAGGCAACTAAAGAAGAGGCCTTTGTTGCAAAGCATTTTGTTGCCTTATCTACCAACGCAAAAGCAGTGGCTGAATTTGGTATAGACCCTGCAAATATGTTTGCGTTTTGGGATTGGGTAGGTGGACGTTATTCACTATGGTCAGCAATAGGTTTGTCTATTGCTTTATATGTGGGTATGGATAATTTTGAAGCCTTATTAGATGGCGCGCATGAAATGGATCATCATTTTAAAACAGCACCGTTAGAGCAAAACATGCCAGTAATTATGGCAATGATAGGCGTTTGGTATAACAATTTCTTTCATGCAGATACACTGGCTATATTACCGTATGATCAAGGTATGGCGCGCTTTCCAGCTTACTTGCAGCAGGCAGATATGGAAAGTAATGGTAAATTTATTTCACGCGAAAACGAACGTGTGCAATGGAAAACTGGCCCAGTCGTCTGGGGTGAAGCTGGTACCAATGGTCAACATGCGTTTTACCAATTGATTCACCAAGGCACACAAATTGTACCTTGCGACTTTTTAATGCCAGTACATAGCCATTATCAAATTGGCAAGCATGGCTACGCCCACCACAAAATTTTGCTAGCCAACTTCTTAGCCCAAACACAATCGCTCATGTTAGGCAAAACTTCTGACGAAGCACGTGCCGAGCTAGAAAAACAAGGTATGAGTGGTGAAGCATTAGAAAAGCTTTTACCGCACAAAACATTTGAAGGTAATCGCCCTACCACATCTATTATGTTTGATACGCTGACACCTAATACATTAGGTAAGTTAATCGCGCTTTACGAGCATAAAATATTTGTTCAAGGCATGATTTGGGATATCAACAGCTATGATCAGTGGGGCGTTGAATATGGAAAGCAAATTGCCCAGCAAATTTTGCCTCAATTAACTAGTGATGATGTGGTTACTAACTATGATAGTTCTACTAACGGCTTGATTAATTTCATTAAAGTAAATAGTTAATCATTATATTAGCAATAAAAAATCCCAGTTTATACTGGGATTTTTTATTGGTTTCGACAAGCGCTTAAAGTGCTTTGCTTAATTTACCGCAACTGTAAACCAGTACTTTTTACCAAACTACTAGTCACTGAATTGCCCATTTCAGCACCAAATTTCTTAGCGACTCTTTCGGCAAAACCATCTTGGTAAGTAAAATCTACAATCTCTTCTTGTTTAATCACTTCACGCGCAACATAATCTGAGCTACCCAATGCATCAGCCAAGCCCATTTTTATGCCTTGCTCACCGCTCCAAAATAAGCCGCTGAATGTTTCTGGAGTTTCTTTTAAGCGACTACCGCGACCCTCACGCACCACAGTTTTGAATTGCTCGTGGATTTCGTTAAGCATAGTTTGGGCAAACTCTACGTGTTTTGGATTCACTGGTGAAAATGGGTCTAGCATCGCTTTGTTTGTGCCCGCGGTGAGTAAACGGCGTTCTACACCCAACTTTTCCATCGTACCAGTAAAGCCAAAGCCATCCATTAATACGCCAATTGAGCCCACAATGCTCGCTTTATCTACATAGATTTTATCGGCTGCAACTGCGATGTAATAACCACCAGACGCACAAATATCCTCTACTACAGCATAAACAGGAATAGCTTGGTGTAGTTTTTTCTGGCGTTTAATTTCATCATTAATAATACCCGCTTGTACTGGGCTACCGCCTGGGCTATTAATACGTAAAATAATGCCTTTAGTACCTTTATTATCATAAGCATCTTGCAAACTAGCAATAACAGAGTCGGCATTCACTGCATCCCCTGCACCGATTACGCCAGAAATATTAATTAAAGCGGTATGCGCAGAGCTTGATTTACTGCCAGCTCCAAACCAACCTAGCCCGATGAACAAAAGAGTAAACAAATAAATAAAGAGCAAGGCTTTAAAAAACAAACCCCAACGGCGTGCCGCTTTTTGCTCTTTTAAACCAGATAACGCCAGCTTTTCTATGGTGGTTTGTTGCCAATTACTTTCCGTGTTGCTATCAGCCATGTTGTACTTTCAATAAAAGTTAGGTAAAAGTTGAAGGGAGTTTAATCGATTAATATAGTTATTTCATTACCACGTTCTGTCATTTTTTCTGTCACGTGTAGTTGCTTTAACTGCTTGCCTTTACAAGGTCCAATTACGCATTGTCCAGATTCTGGCAGGTAATGCGCGCCATGTGTAGCACATACAATAAACTGTTTACTGCTATCTAAAAAATCACCTTGATTCCAATCTAGCTCAATTGGGATATGCGCACACTGATTTACATAAGCATAAAGCTCGTTATTAAAACGCAAAACAAAACCTGTAGCAAACTGCCCTAAACTCGGAATAGCAAAACGTAAACCAGTAGATTTTTCTTCCACTAATTGATTAAGCAATACTATTTCATGATGAAGTGAAGCATTTTGATTTTGTTCAATACTATTAAGTGACATATGGATTATTCATTAAGCATTTTCAAGTAGCCACTGACTTAAACTTGAAAATTCATCAAAAATTTCTAGTGGATGGTAAGGCAATAAATTTTCTCGTGGTTGCGCACCGTAACTGACAGCCAGAGCGGAAATACCAGCATTTTTAGCCATTTGTAAATCATAACTGGTATCACCTATCATCAAGGTGCGCTCTGGCGTTGTGACAAAATAATCCATTAACTCATCCAACATTTGCGGATGCGGTTTAGACAGGCATTCGTTCACCGTGCGCGTGGCCTGAAAATACTTGGTTAAATCAGCATGTTTTAGTGCTAAATCTAAACCACGCCGACCTTTACCTGTTGCCACCGCTAATTTAAAACCACGTTGATGCAGGGTTTTAATGGTATCTGTGGCACCTGCAAATAAAGGAATATTCTCTTCATGTAAGAAATAATAATCGCGGTAACGTGCTGCTAAGGCTTGTGTGTTATCTGTTCCAATATCGCCAAGCAATGTTTTGATGGCCTCATTTAGGCTTAATCCGATAATACTGCTGGCTTTGGCACGCGGTATTTCACCTAAACCAAGTTCGCGGCTGGCAATCGTCATTGCGTCAATAATCACGCTGGTAGAATCGGCTAAAGTGCCATCCCAATCCCAAATAATTAAATCAAATTGTTTGACCATACGACTTATGAGACTTTAAGTTTAAATTGATTCATAAATTTTTCTAACTCAGTCGGCGTAGGCGCATTTAATTTAAGTGCCTCAAATGTTAAAGGATGCTTTAACTTTGTTTCAGCCGAATGTAAAAACATACGTTTTAAACCTTTTTTAACAAGCGCTTTATTTAAAGCAAAATCACCGTATTTATCGTCGCCTAAAATTGGAAATCCCAAGTGGGCCAATTGCACGCGAAGCTGATGCGTGCGACCTGTCACTAACTGTGCTTCTAATAATGAATACTCACCTAGATTTTGCTTAAGGTAAAAAATAGTTTCCGAGTGCTGCGCTTCATCGTATTTATCTTTAGATTTATCCGTCACTACATTCACACGACGCTCGCCATTAGGTAACACGTACTTTTGTAAGTCTAACGTTACGCGTTTTTTGGGTTCAGTCCAAGTACCCTGCACCATCATCAAATAGCGTTTATCTGTTTGATTATTCCGAATAGCCTCATGCAGCGCCACTAAGGCTGTGCGCTTTTTAGCAATGAGTAATACGCCAGAGGTTTCGCGATCCAAACGATGTACCAGTTCTAAAAACTTTGCTTTAGGACGCTCAATACGCAACTGCTCAATTACACCGAAACTGATGCCACTACCTCCATGTACAGCAAGCCCAGCTGGCTTGTTCAACACCAACAGCGCATCATCTTCAAACAAAAAATACTGCTCTAATTTAGGTGTTGACTGGCTGATAGTGGCCGGTTTATCTTCCGAAATCCCGGTACGTATTGGTGGAATACGTACAATATCTTCCAACACCAAACGATAATCTGCATCAATACGCTTTTTATTGACGCGCACTTCACCACTACGCAAAATGCGGTAAATATGACTTTTAGGTACGCCTTTCAATACTTTAGTTAAAAAATTATCTATACGCTGCCCTTCACTTGCCTCATCAATGGTTAAATTAGCTGAGCTAGCCTCGCTCACTCGCGAGTTGATAACAGTTTCATTAATAGCTTTAGTCATTCTTATTTAAATCTCACTCTTAAATATTTGTTATTGGTAAATTCTTACTTGTATTCACATACAAGCTTTTGCGTAAATGGCCCTTGTAGCCTATAATATGTGTGTTATTGAATTTAATGTGATTTTGCATTTATTTAATTTTAGAATGATGTATTTAGTACATATCAACAATAACAAATCGTGACAAAAAATACTGTGGTTAACATCGCTCGCCAATAAAAGTAGCGATAAGTAAAATTGTGCAAAAGCCGCCGCAGAAAATAAATTAACAAATAAATACAAAGCGCGACTGAATTTTACTGAAGGACTTACTAAAGATTGAATTTTAACTAATAAATGCTATTAACTGGCGTTTATTAAAAGAAAAGTTATTTAATACAGCTGTTTAATACTCCACTAAAACTGAATAAGCATCGCACAAGTTGATGTTGAGTAAGCTGTAAATTTAGCGATAACGTTAGCTCTAGCATACGTTTAAATGATGAGAATAAATGGTTGCTAGCGACATTACGCGGCAACATATTTACAATAAAATGCATTTACTTTACAAAAGTATTGCTTAAGTAAATATGATTTATAACATAAAAATCAACGTGTTACTAATAGTCAACACTCAGCCGTAGCTAAAACTTGCCGCTGTTATCAATTAATTTAATAACTTATTTTTACTTAATTAATCTTGCTGTATTTTAGTTGTGGCTTGATTTAGTAGCGCTCACGATGATTGCGCTCGCTATAATATCCACATTCTCTTCAGTACCATCAGCCCCATCGATATTATTTGTAATTGCTTCTGCCACGCCTAGCAGCACTGGAGAAACACTTATGAAACGCATGTTATTTAATGCAACGCAATCTGAAGAATTGCGCGTGGCCATTGTAGATGGTCAAAAATTAGTCGATTTAGATATTGAACACGCAGGCCACGAGCAGCGTAAAAGCAATATTTATAAAGGCGTGATTACCCGTATTGAACCCTCACTTGAAGCTGCTTTTGTGGATTACGGTACCGACCGCCACGGTTTTTTACCAT
>JAYVFU010000257.1:0-7300 GCA_043772865.1 Methylophilaceae bacterium | reverse complement strand
TTGTTCATTTGATAACGAGCGTTAATCATGCCTGCAATATGCGGGTTGCTCAATGACAAGTTTTTAGTAGTAAAAAGTGTCTCCTTATTTTTAACTTCCCAGCTTAATGCACCCGCTAACTGATCGATAGGTACAGGTAAACGTAAAATCTGTTTGAGATTAAGTACGGCATTTTTTGTATTCAATGTTACTTTTCCATTTTCTTGATTAGCCTTAATACTTCCCGTAAAGTTGATAAAACCTGGAATTTTATTATATGGTTGAATAGTTAAGCCATTAAAGTGACCATCAATGTTATATTTCAGAGTCTTTTCTGCGCTACCTAGCCAATATGTATTTAAATTGGTTAGGTGGCCCGCTGGGGCAATAGCATCGATTGTTTCAAGCAATTGAGTAGGTATAATCTTACTGGAGGCTAATTCTTTAGCTAATTTTCTAGCAGCATCAAGGTCTAAATCATCTACTTTAAGCTTCAACTCTTGAATTTTTTTGCTTTGTAAAGCACGGCTAATTTCTATATCTGCACGCTGTATATCTAAACCATTATTCGTAATTATTTTCAGGTGTTCACCCTTAAATACTTGATTTTTAATGTCTGAAGCAAAGCTTAATTTTCCCGTTAAGGTCTTAAGCTTAAATGTTTGGATTTCATTACTTTGTATGTCATTACTTAGTTGAGCTGTGAGGTTGTTTAAATCTAGATCTCCGGTGACTTTTTCTAATTTAGCATTTGCAAAATCTATGATAAGTGATGCGCTACCAAAGCCCGATTGTAGGTTGATTGGGTAATCAAACCATTGTTTCCAAACGGATAAATCGGTATTTCTAATTGATGTTGTAATTTGCCCATGCCAAGTGTTGATTTTAGTCACATCACTGCCATGAAAATAACCAGTCATGACGATAGGCGTTGTGCTGCCAATCGAAGGTTTAGCAGACAGCGTAAATTGGTGTTGGCTAATCAAACTTTGTATGGTTGGATTTTTAAGATGGAAATTAAGTTGATTAAGCGATATTGCTGGTGCTTGCCTTAAGTCATCTTGCCAAATAACAGTAGCATTAACGATATCTATATTACGTTGTTTTAATAACCAGTTAGGAAATTCTGGACGTGATGTTGCGCTCATGTCCATACCTGCTACAAATAACTTACCATCTACCGTACGTCGAATAATCAACTGGGGATTGTTTATTTTTAGCATCGCTAATTTAGCGTTTAATAGGGGAATGCTAAGCCAAGATAAATTGACTTCTGTATGCTTAAAATTAAGCGCAGAACGATTTTGCATATCAAATATATCAATATTAATCATCGTAAAATGCGGGTTAATACCATCCCAATCTGCATTAATATGGCCAATTGTGATTCTTTGGCCTACTTTTGAGCTAGCAAAATTTGCGATATCGTCTTTATAACTATTGATGTTTGGCATTAATATAAAGCGCAGCAACACCGCTGCAATCAGCATCAAAGTTAAGCAGATTAGAGCAAAGTAAATAGCAATTTTGGAGAGTTTTAACGTAATACTTTTAATCATTATCTTAATTTTAGTAATCTGTTTCTGTGTAAAATTCATATGGGGTTGCTAGAGGCTAATAACTAGCTCAATAGCATAACTAATCCCAATTTTGTCCAATTCATTCTACTGTATAAAGCCAATTCAACGATTGTTTATATCTGAACAAAGCAAGTAAAGACTTGTAAATGCAAGTGCTTATATTTACAGCTGTATGCTATTGAGCGATATGATTTAGAATAATGGCTTTGCGTAATTAACAGATGACACAGGCTTGTCTGCTTATCTATGCTAAATGTTTATTTTTAGGGTTCACTTGATTCAATTAAAAAATCTCACCCTCACACGTGGTGTAAAAGTGCTGGTTGAAGGCGCTTCATTTCAGTTGCATCCTGGGCATAAAGTTGGTTTAACAGGGGCTAATGGCGTAGGTAAATCCTCATTATTCGCTTTATTGCGTGGTGAACTGCATATAGAGTCTGGCGATTTGGATATGCCACCGCAATGGGTGATTGCCCATGTTGCGCAAGAAACCCCGGCTTTGCATTTAGATGCGATTGAGTTTGTGTTAGATGGCGATGAGGAATTACGCCAAATTGAAAAAGCATTAGCCGATGCCGAAGCCAAACATCTAGGAGAGCATATTGCAGAGCTGCATCAACGTTTAACGGATGTTGATGGCTATTCTGCAAAAGCGCGTGCTGCCGAACTACTGAATGGTTTGGGATTTACGGATGCAGATTTAACTAAGCCCGTAGCGGCTTTTTCTGGCGGCTGGCGAGTACGCTTGAATTTGGCGCGTGCATTAATGTGTCGTTCAGATTTATTATTACTGGATGAGCCAACCAACCATTTAGATTTAGATGCGGTGATTTGGCTAGAAAGCTGGCTACAAAGTTATCGCGGTACTTTGTTATTGATTTCACACGATCGAGATTTTTTAGATACAATTGTGAATCACATCGCACATATAGAGCAGCAAAAACTGACCTTGTATCGTGGTGCTTACTCTGACTTTGAACGCCAGCGTGCGGAA
Organism: Methylophilaceae bacterium; assembly: GCA_043772865.1. Lineage (GTDB taxonomy): Bacteria > Pseudomonadota > Gammaproteobacteria > Burkholderiales > Methylophilaceae > JACMMS01. The sequence goes on along the minus strand of JAYVFU010000257.1, from coordinate 4,747 downwards.
AAGCTTGCTTTACAACAATCCATGTTTGAAAAGCAGCAGCGCAAAGTAGCGCATTTACATAGCTATATTGATCGGTTTAAGGTGCAAGCGACTAAAGCACGCCAAGCACAGAGCCGCATTAAAGCATTAGAACGTATGGAAATGATTTCTGCTGCGCACGTTGACTCTCAATTTAACTTTTCTTTCAGAGCGCCAGTCGCAGCACCAGATCCACTGCTAGTATTAGATGAGATGCAAGCTGGCTACAACGAAGTAGCATTACTTAAAAATATTGTATTAGCCATACGACCAGGGGAGCGTATTGGTCTGCTGGGTCGTAATGGTGCTGGTAAATCAACGCTGATTAAACTGCTATCACGCGAACTAAAAGCCTTGAATGGTAAGCGTGTAGAAGGCAAAGATCTTAATATTGGCTATTTTGCGCAACATCAATTGGAGCAATTACGACCTGACGAATCCCCACTGCAACACATGCTAAAGCTTGACCCCCAAACGCGCGAGCAAGAACACCTTAATTACTTAGGTGGTTTTGATTTCAAAGGGGATATGGCACGTAGCGCTTGTGGTGCATTTTCTGGTGGAGAGAAATCTAGGCTAGCATTGGCGCTATTGATTTGGACACGCCCTAACTTATTGTTATTAGACGAACCCACCAATCATTTGGATTTAGAAATGCGCCATGCGCTCACCTTAGCTCTGCAAGATTATGTCGGTGGTGTGGTGCTAGTCTCGCATGATAGAGCGCTGTTACGTGCTAGCTGTGACCAATTTGTATTGGTCGCTGATGGTAAGGCGGAGGTGTTTGATGGCGACTTAGATGATTACAGTGCATGGTTAGCGGTGCAACGTAGTCAAGCAAAAGCTGAGGTAAAAGCTACTAACATCAATAGCCAAGTTAAAAATGAGCGTGCGCAAAGCAAAGCCGAGCGCCAAGCGCGCATTTTGGAGCGTCGCCCATTGGTGAAAGAATCTGAGAAATTAGAAGCGGATTTAGAAACTTGGCAGCAAGCCAAAGCGATTTGTGATGGAAGCTTAAATGCCCCTGAGTTGTATATTGCTTCAGATAAAACCTCATTACAACAATTACTTAAACAACAAGCTGAGTTAGCACAAAAAATTGAGCAAGCTGAAGAGCGCTGGTTAGAAGTGCATGAATTGTTAGAAACCTTGCCTGTTATCAATTAACGCACGCAATCATTTCATTTGGCTGCTCATCTAAAACTCAACATATAAAATCTGGAAACATTACTATGGAAATGACCTACTCAAAACGTTTAAATTTATTACATGCTCTATTGTTAGCAAAAAATTTGCGTGATGACGAGCGTAAGCCTGATACCAATCTAGATGGATATGATCCATTAGATTCAGCTGAATATTTAAGTTGTTATTTAACGTTTAAGGCTATTCAAGCGGCAGAGCGCTCACCATTAGCGGAACGGTCTGAAAATTTTGATATGTTGAGCGTTTATCAAGCATTTGGCTTATTAACTTATGCTTTTTTGAGTTTGCCACTAGTGCAAGAAGACATTAAACCCAACTTGGAAAGTGCACAAGGTGTTGTTGCTAAAACACTGTTTGCAGGCTTACCCGATGAAGAGTTGATTGATATTATTCAATCAGGTTTTAATAAATTTCAGTTGATAGGCGATGCCGAAGCTGAGCACTGGACAGATTATCGTGAGAATTTAGATAAAGTCGTCGTTGCTTTTGTAGTAGCAGCAACCGATGAAGATAGCCCTTATGAACAAGAAGAAATTATGCCTTTATTTGGGCAGTTATTAAGCCAACTATGCGAAGCGTTTGAGAGCTAAACCTCTTACTTTCAAAATACAGGCTTTGAAACACATGCTTTGAAAATACAGGCGCTGAAAATAAAAAAAGCCCTTAAGGACTTTTTTATTCAACACGTTAGCTATAGATTATTCAGCTATAGATTATTTTAAATAAGGTTTGATTTTACCCAAAATTTCATCTGAATTTGGCAAAACCGTACTGCTATATGCAGTGATTGATTTACCTTTTGGCTCAATCACATATTTGTAAAAATTCCATTGTGGTGCTTCACCTGTGGCTGCAATCAATTGTTTATATAAGGGGTTGGCATTGGGACCAGTGACAGAACTTTTAGCTGCCATGGGAAATTTAACCGCGTAGGTAAGCTTACAAAAATCACCGATTTGTTTGTTGTCAGTGAGTTCTTGTTTAAAGTCGTTAGATGGGAAACCAATAACTAGTAAGCCTTTATCTTTGTACTGTTTGTACATGCCTTCAAGTTGTTCAAATTGTGGGGTAAAACCGCATTTACTCGCCGTATTGACTACTAAAATCGGTTTATCTTGGTAATTACATAAATCCAACACTTCACCTTGTAAGGTTGTCACTTGGTGGTTATATAAATCTGGGCAGGCGGCGTTTGCAATACTGGTCATAGCAGTTATCCCTAAAAATAAGCCTAATAATTTTTTCATTTTGTTTAATCCTGATCAAAATAATATTTAACAAGGTTTAGGACTTACAAAAAGTCACTTTGTTCAGTATCATCGCTTGTTTAAAGTATTAAAATTATTTAGTTTGCTTTAGATAAAATTACTTAGGGTAAAACGGCACGCCTCGCATCTGGCTTTGCAAGCAGAAGGTGTACATCACCTAAAGCACGTTCTTCAAAACCACCTTCGCAATAGCATAAGTAAAACTCCCACATTTTTATAAATGCTTCTGAATAACCTAAGGCGCGCACTTGCTCAATTTTTTCAAAAAAGTTATGGCGCCATGCAGCAAGGGTAGGTGCGTAATGTGGGCCAATATCTTGTAAATCTAACAATCGCAGGTCACTAGCACGTGTAATACTATTTTGCATGGCGGTATTACTGGGTATGCAACTGCCAGGGAAAATATAGCGCTGTATAAAATCTACCGATTTTTTGGCTTGCTCAAAACGTTGATCAACGATAGTAATGGCTTGTATTAACGCCAACCCATTTGGTTTGAGCAAGCTGGCACATTTCTCAAAATAGGTATCATAAAATTGGTAGCCTACCGCTTCTATCATTTCAATTGAAACGAGCTTATCAAACTTGCCTTCCAGTACACGGTAGTCTTTTAATAAAATGGTGATGCTATCTTGTAAATTAGCCGCTTTAACACGTGCTTGCGCTAAATCAAATTGCGCTTGTGAAATGGTGGTTGAGGTCACTTTACAGCCATAATTACGTGCTGCATAAATAGCAAAACCGCCCCAACCAGCGCCTATTTCTATGACGTGGTCAGTGGATTTTAAATCTAGCTTTTTGCAAATCACATCTAGTTTTTTAACTGACGCTTGCTCTAATGTGGTGTTTGCTGACTCAAAAATACCGCATGAGTACATCATAGTATGGTCTAGCATTAGCTCAAAAAATGGATTGCCTAAATCGTAATGCGCTGCAATATTTTTGCGACTACCAGCTTCAGTGTTACGGTTAAGCCAATGCAGTGTTTTTAGCAGTGGTTTAGCCAGTATTGCAAGGCTGCCTTCTAAAGTATCTGTTGTTGCTACACTACGCGCCATAATGCGGATAACATGTGTTAAGTTATTTGTTGTCCAATAACCTAGCATATAAGCCTCGGCCGCGCCTATGGTGCCACCGAAAGCGATTTCACCATAAAAATGCGCGTCTAATACCGTGATTTTTGCAGATAAATCACCATGACCAAATACGAGAGGTTTTGCCAGAGATTTTGCCAGAGAATTTGTATGCTCAGGGCTAAAAGCCTCGATGATCTCCAACTTGCCATTTTGCAATGATTGCAACTTAGCTAACACTAATTTACGCGCCAAATTCTGCAGAAAACCACTATACTTTTTGGTTTTTAATGCCGTAGTAAGGGTTTCTTTTAGTATATTTTCTTGGGGCATATTCTGCTGCGTACGTGTATTCATAACTTTAGCCTTTATTTAATTTTGCTATTTAATTTTTCTTGATGAGCATAAAAAGGTACTCTCTTTAAGTAGAGTTTAAGTGCATTCCAGTAAATGGCTATCACCACTTTGAGCGTCATGAACGGGTATTTAACCAATAGCCAATTCAATGATTTTTCAGTCAATGCTGATTTTTGCAAAGCGAGTGTTGCGCTAAATATTTCTACCTGTTCTTGAAAGTTTTTCATGTGAATAAATAGCTGATTCTGCTCTAGTTTAAATGCCCAATCGTATTGAATACCCATAGTCATAAAAGGTGACACGTGAAAGTCTTTATCTAGTTTAAACACATGAATCACACCATTTTTTGTAGATTTTTCTTGGTGATTCCCTGCATTTAATTCATGCACGTAAGCGTAATTTTCACCCCAGGGCGTATTGGTAATATGCGACACAATCGCTTGTAAGGTCTTATTGTTGGCATCAAAGCAGTAGTAAAAGCTAACAGGATTAAAACAATGACCAAAATAACGCATATTAGTGAGTAATCTAATTGCACCACGTGGCGCATGGCCAGTAGCCGTTTTAACTAAATCGCTAATTTCATCTTTAAGCGATTTACTTACATCGCCATAATAATCAGCGCGGTTAAAATTGGCGATATTACGCTTTGCATAAGACCAAAAGCGCATACTGTTGAATAAGTTAGGTAACTCGTCTAAATCTAAATACATCATAAATACTTGGTAACGAAAACCATGCCACTTTGGTGAAAGTCGTTGATGATTTACCCAACCAGTGTAAATTGCACTATTCAGCATGGCTTTCAATGCTGCTCACTTCTGC
>JAYVFU010000256.1:0-2605 GCA_043772865.1 Methylophilaceae bacterium | reverse complement strand
ATTTTATTTCCACAAACACAATCAACTATTGATATTCCTGATGAGCAAAATCAGATTATTCCATTTTTTGAGGCTTTATTAAACCAGCCTGCAATGCTTGCAAAAATTGGGCGTGATAATTATGAATATGCTTTAGAAAAAAATGACTGGCGTCATCGTGTTGCAGACATGCTTAATATCACTAATGTGGCTCACCCTGATGCGCTTAATTTGGAACTTAGCGCTTTGGTAGACTTGAGGGCTAGTTACGTGAGTTAGGCAAATCAATAGCTAGGCTGGGGCTTTTGTACGAATGCTCATTCAATCAAAAACTTTCAACTCCCGTCATTTCCGCGGAGGCGGGAATCTAGGCGAGCTAGACACTTAACTGGATTCCCGTCTCCGCGGGAATGACGAAATCGATTGGAGTTTTGAGTAAAATAAACGTTTGTTCAGTGCTCTTAATCTATCCTATTAAATCAGCCAGCCGCTTCGCACTGGCAGGCGCCATCGTCAAACCGTACCTAAAATGCCCAGTATTAAGGAATAGGTTTTTAATAGTAGGATGCGCGGCAATAGTTGGGATGTTATCTGGGGTGCCAGGTCGTAATCCGCTCCAATGCTTGATAATAGGCGTAATTTTTAAACTAGGAAGAATGGCTTCCGCCTTAGTTTGTAATTCCTGCTTAACCGCTTCTGTGGTGCTGTAATCAAAACCAACATCTTCTAAAGTACTGCCCGCTAATAAATAGCCATCACGCCGCGGCACTAGATAAAACCCATTGCTGTAAACAATATGCTGCAATGCTTGCTTAGGCTGTTTATAAAGCAAAATCTGTCCACGCATGGGCTTGATGTTGAGTTGGGCAGTAGTTTCTTTGAGTAAATCAAAACTCCAAGCGCCTGAGGTCACTACAAATTGATCCGCTGTTAACACATCACCTGTAGTAGTGGCCCATGCGTTAATTTGTTTGCTTGATTTAAGCGGTATAAGCTCAGTACGCTCAATCAGTTTTACAGCGTTTTGAAGTAAGCTTGCTTTAAGCGCTTGCAATAAATTGGGTGGTCTTACTTGCGCGACGGCACTTAGTAATAATCCATTTTTGTTGGAATTAATTACTGTCAGCCCTTGTGCAGCGATATAGCTTGATAGAATTATGGCTAATGGCTGATAGTTTGCTTTGCACCATGTTTGAGCCAGCTCTGCATCTAGATGCTCTGGCAACAACAACATACCACTTTGCGTATATTCTGGGTCTATGCCTGTTTCATGCAGCAGTTGCTGACAAATTTCTGGGTAAAGCGCCGCGCCGCGCATGCTAAGTACATTCACCTCGTCTTTATACATCCATGGTAATAACGGCAACAATACGCCTGCACCTGCCCAAGATGACTCACCCGAGGTTTGAGCTGCAATCTGGTTGCGTTCTACAATGGTCACTTGATGACCACGGCGCATTAATGTCAATGCGGTTAAACAACCGACAATGCCGCCACCGATCACAATCACTTTACTCACGTTTTTATAGTCACTGGCTAGTTCTTATTTGCCAGTTAGCAGATAAGTTTCAATGCTACTTAGCGCTTCAGAGCTACCTAGCAATACAATCACATCGCCTTCAACAATCACAATATCTGGCCTTGGCACAATATCTTCTAGCATATTGGGGCGGCGCAAAAATTGAACTTCCACTTTATATTTTGCAAAATTAATGTGGCTAAGATACAAACCTTTTACATACGCCTCTTTATTAATTTCGACAGAATGCAAACGTAACATCTTGCGTTGTTCATTGCTATCTTGATTAGTATCAGTTACGCCACGGAAATAACCTCTAAACATTTTATAACGCTCTTCGCGAAATGCACGGATGCGCTTGACTACTCGGTTCAATGGCACACCCAGCAGAACTAAAGCGTGTGAAGCCAACATTAGGCTACCCTCTAATACTTCTGGCACCACTTCGGTAGCGCCTGCTTCTCTAAATGCATCCATATTGGTATCGTCTAAAGTACGCACAACCACAGGTACATTAGGATAAACATCTTGCATGACATGTAATATTTTCATAGACGCTCGCATATCGGCATAACTAATAATCATCGCCTTTGCGCGCTCCACACCTGCCGCTTGCAAGACAACTCGCCGACCTGCATCGCCATACATGACATGTTCGCCCGCAGCAGCAGCGTCTTGCACCCTTGCTGGATCAATATCTAACGCAATAAAAGGAATGTTTTCTTCTTTTAAAAACCGTCCTAAAAATTGCCCACTACGCCCATAGCCACAAATAATGACATGATCGTGCAAATCTTTACCTACGGCATCTATATCGTCAACAATTTTGCTGCTATTTCGCGTATAACTTTTAACCATTTTGCGTGCAATTCGGCCGTTATATTGAATAACAAATGGCGCGATAATCATCGATAATAAAGAAGTAGCCAGCATAAGCTGTAACGTTTTACCATCTATGAGCATTTGCTCTTGTGCTAATGCCAAAATCACAAAACTAAATTCACCCGCTTGTGCCAAAATCAAACCAGTGCGTATGCCCACGCCAAATTCATACTTAAATACGCGACACAGCAAGGCAATAACAACCGCTTTAAACACAATAAATGC
>JAYVFU010000255.1:0-23822 GCA_043772865.1 Methylophilaceae bacterium | reverse complement strand
GTTGTTTACGATCTATATAATGTTCGGGTGAAGCAAACCCTGGTGTAAAACTGGGTACTAACTTTGAGTGTACTCCCGTTAAAATTTGACGAGCAGAGCCAAAGTCTAGCAAAACGGGGGAGTTATCTTGCCTGATATAAATATTGGCGGGTTTTATATCTAAATGCAGTAGTTTTTGGGAATGTACTTCACGCAAACCATTGAGCATTTCGGCAAATAATTTGCGTACAAATGCTTCATCTAAAGGTTGTTGTTGTGCAAGTATAAAGTCTTGTAAAGGTTTGCCTCGCTCATATTGCATAACCATATATACGGTATTGTTAGCGCGAAAAAAATTAAGCACGCGTATAATATTTTTATGATCAATTTTAGCGAGTGCTAAGCCTTCTTCAAAAAAGCATTTAAGACCATGCTTAAAAGTGATCGCGTCATCTTCTGTATTGATTAATACGGTATGACCATCTTCGCGTAAGGCTAAATTGGTCGGCATATATTCTTTAATAGCGACTGTTTTTTTATTTTGATCGTGTGCCAAATACACTAAGCTAAAGCCGCCAGTACTCAAGACTTTAACAATTTTATAGTCGTTGAGTTGGTAGCCTAAGGGTAGCGCTTGATTGTTAATATTTGCCATGCAGCTGTAGTAAATTAAATTTAATCTTACGTTTGAATGTTCATTATAAAAAAATGCTGAAGATATACGCGGTATAAATAATATGAAAAACAGTATCTTTTAAACCCATATTTATACGCATAAATTTAGCTACTCATTGTATTATTTTGCCATGAAATCAGTGGTTTTCATATTATTACTATAAATTACTTTAAGAACTGTTAAAAATGATACAAGTCTCAAATATACAACCCAATATCCCTCTCTGTAATATCCTCAGCATGACAGGTTTTGCTGCTGTGGAGCATGAAATTACAGGCGGCGTGTTGTTGGTAGAGTTGCGTTCGGTGAATCATCGCTACTTAGAGTTACATCTTAAGCTAGATGACACCATGCGTAGTTTTGAACCGCAAGTGCGTGAATTGATAAGTGCAAAACTTGGTCGTGGCAAGGTGGAGTGTCGTTTAAGTGTGATGCCTTTAGCCAATGCTACTAAAACGCAGCAGCTTAATCATGAAGTTTTACAACAATTGGCGGAGCTGTCCCAAGCGGTAAAAAATTATTTCCCGCAAAGTCAGCCAGTTAATTTATTCGATGTGCTGCGTATGCCTGGGGTAATAATTAGTAAGGATATAAATACTGATGATTTACCTAACGTGCTTACACTCGCTTTAACAGAAGCCTTGCAGGCGCTGGTTGATGCACGTATGCGCGAAGGCGAAAAACTCAAAGCACTGATATTTGAGCGTTTAAATGAGGCCGAGTTATTGGTGGCAAAAGTGAAGCCCTTATTGCCACAGCTGATCAAAAATTATCAAGAAAAACTCACTACTAAATTTCAAGAAGCATTGAGCACAGTAGATGATGAGCGCATACGTCAAGAATTAAGCTTATTTGCTCAAAAAATCGATGTCGATGAAGAGCTAACGCGGTTGACTGCGCATTTTAGCGAAGTAAAACGAAACTTAAATGGCAAAGGTGCGGCTGGTAAGCGCTTAGACTTTTTAATGCAAGAGCTTAACCGTGAAGCTAATACTTTGGGCTCCAAATCAGTGTCTACAGAAACCTCGCAAGTATCGATGGAACTTAAAGTGCTGATAGAGCAAATGCGCGAGCAGATACAAAACATTGAATAATCGTGGTGTATTGTGCGTCATTTAACTATAAAATTATTGCAGAAACCAGTGCAGGAAAATCAACGCAACATCATGATGAAAGCTTAAATAAATGTGGTTACGTACCGAGTGTGATTTTACGTTTGATGTGAGTGTACCCACGCCATTTATTTTGATGTTACGCCCGCGCAGTGGCTTACATCAATGGGTAGCACGTGAGTCTTATACACTTACACCCAGTGTGCCAGCGATGGAGTTTACGGATAGTTATGGTAACTTGTGCCAGCGCTTAATAGCCCCTGTAGGAGAGTTTTCCATTCGTACCTCGGCAGATATTATGACCGCAGATTATATTGATACGTGCCCGGGTGCACCATTTGAGGAGGTACAAAATCTACCGGATGCAGTACTCACTTACTTATTACCTTCACGCTATTGCGAATCAGACCGTTTTATTGATATGGCGCAAGAAATTGTCATGGGCGTATTACCAGGTTATGATCAAGTGGCAGTGATTGAGCAATGGATACGCACTCATGTAAGTTTTGACCCCAGTGCTGAGCAATATCAACTTTCAGCCTTACAAGTGAACCAAGTGCGCGCAGGTGTGTGCCGTGATTTAGCGCATTTGGGTATCGCACTTTGTAGAGGTTTGTGTATCCCTGCTCGCATGGTAGTAGGTTTTTTACATCAGTTAAAACCGATGGATTTCCATGCATGGTTTGAGGCGTACATAGGTGGCCGTTGGTACACATTTGATGCGACACAGCTGGTTCCTCGTGGAGGTCGCGTAACGGTTGCTTACGGGCATGATGCTGCTGATGTGGCTATTTTTAATCAATTTGGACCAACGCTTAGCCCTAACTTGATGCAAGTACGCGTCACTAAACTTGCTAACGCACCGAATGCTGATGCACCAAATGCTAGTTCATCTATTTAGTCTGCAAAGTTAATACTCGCACACGCCATGAAGCGCCTAAAAATTAAGCACTTAACAGAATACTTTTTTTCTGATGAAGTTACATTACTGCCGCACCGCTTGCTGATTCGTCCACGGGAGGGGCATGATGTCCGCATTGAATCCTCCATACTTGAAATATCACCTGACTACCGTATTAAGTGGCATCGAGATGTATTTGATAACTCATTAGCGGTGGTTACTTTTTTAAAAGCTGCGCGAACCTTAACTATTGCAAGTGAAGTGGTAATTCAACATTACGATGAAGCACCATTTAACTTTTATATTGAAGATTACGCCATCAATTATCCATTTAGTTATGCGCAAAGCGATTGGGCTGATCTTACTGCTTTTCAACAACCGATCTTTATTCAAGACCAGTTTTTAATTAATCATTGGTTAATGCAAACCGGCTTACAACAAAATACTCAACAAACATTTAATTTATTGATGAGACTTAATCAAGTGATTAATCGTCAATTTCGTTATCAGATACGTGAAGAGGCGGGTGTACAAACGCCTGCACAAACTATTCAAATGGGTAGCGGATCATGTCGTGATTATGCTACTTTATTCATTGAGGCATGCCGGTGCATGGGTTTGGCAAGTCGATTTGTAAGTGGGTACTTACATGCGCCTGCAACCGAGATGGGCAATGCTACAACACATGCATGGGCGGAAGTTTATTTGCCAGGCACAGGCTGGAAAGGCTTTGATCCTACTTTGGGTTTAGTAACAGGTAGCCAGCACATTGCGGTAGCTGTTGCGCGTAATCCAGAAGCGGTCCCTCCAGTAGCGGGTAGCTTTATTGGTCCGGCATTTATTACCCCCAGTTTGATCGTTAATGTGCAGGTAAATTTGTTGCGCAGCAAATAAATGCGCTTAATTTCTGGCATGTACTTGATTGAAATAAGGCGCAGACTTTAATTTACAAGCCTAAATCACTTAAACTTGCATAGTCGTCTGGTCTTCTACCTAAAAGCCAATCAAATTTACGCTCACTTTCTTTAATGGGTAGATCGTTAATACTGGCAAAACGATATTGCATTAAGCCTAGTTCATTAAACGCCCAATTTTCATTGCCATAAGAGCGAAACCACTGATTAGCATCATCGTGCCATTCATAGGCAAAGCGCACGGCTATTCTATTATCATCAAACGCCCATAGTTCTTTTATTAAGCGGTAATCATGTTCTTTAGCCCATTTTTTGGTTAAAAACGCTACGATTTCGGCGCGTCCTTTTGGAAATTCAGCACGATTACGCCACTGGCTATCTGGCGTATAGACTAAGGATACTCGTTCTGGATCGCGACTATTCCAGCCATCTTCTGCCATGCGAACTTTTTGTATAGCAGTTTCACGTGTGAAGGGTGGTATTGGTGGGCGAGTTTCTAAATGATTACTCATCGATATTTCCTTAAATTGATAGCGTTAATTTGTGTAGAGTATTTTAAATTGATTTTTAATGTCATCTTAATCGTAAAAAGATATGATGAATAGTAAGTTTAATTTTTTGCGAAATACTGCTGAAAGCATAGATATAACTACTAAGCTGTTTCTAAAAATACGGCTGTGAATAGTCTTACTAAATTTCATGCACTACATTTGATGAAATAAAAATTTATGCACTTTATATGTGCGTAAATGTGTTTTAATAAATCGATAAAAACATAACGCTATGATTTTTAACAACTAAATGGTTGGTATACGCTTTGCTTAAACCATATACAAAAGGATAAAGCGTTGATGAAAAATACTCCCCCTAAATTTTTTGATGAAATGTGGCTTGAGCAATATGCAATGAATGCTCAAGGTGTGATTGATAGCGATGAAGTACGTGAGCTATATGCGCAGTACCGACATTGGTTAAAAGATGTCACACATCAACAATTAGATAGTAAACGCCAAGAAGCTGAATTGCTGTTTCGCCGCGTAGGTATTACGTTTAACGTCTATGGTGATACCGATGGGGCTGAGCGCTTGATTCCATTTGATGTGATGCCGCGCATTATTGATGGCGATGAGTGGGATACATTATCCGCAGGTGCCATTCAGCGTGTAAAAGCACTCAATATGTTCTTGCATGATATTTATCATGAGCAAGAGATTATCAAGGCGGGTATTGTACCTGCGCGCTTTTTAGCCAATTCACAATATCGACCTGAAATGTTTGGCGTTGATGTGCCGCAGCAAATTTACGCCCACATTGCAGGTATTGATTTGGTGCGCACCTCAGCCTCGCAATTTTATGTGTTGGAAGACAATCTACGTACACCTTCAGGTGTGTCGTATATGTTAGAAAACCGTAAAATGATGATGCGTTTGTTTCCTGAGCTGTTCCGTCGCCATAATGTGTCGCCTGTTGAGCATTACCCACAGGTGTTACTCAATAATCTTCGCGCGGTGGCACAGGCTGGTATTTCTGATCCAACAGTAGTTTTACTCTCCCCTGGCGCTTATAACAGTGCTTATTTTGAGCATGCGTTTATTGCCCAACAAATGGGTATTGAGTTAGTAGAAGGCCAAGATCTATTTGTGCGTAATAACGCGGTGTACATGCGCACTACTGAAGGTCCAAAACGTGTCGATGTGATTTATCGCCGAATTGATGATGATTATTTAGATCCATTAGCGTTTAATCCAGAATCTATGTTGGGCGTGCCTGGCTTGCTTTCAGTGTATCGTAATGGTGGGGTTACGTTGGCAAACGCGGTAGGCACTGGGGTTGCAGATGACAAAGCCACCTATATTTACGTGCCAGAAATGATTAAATTCTACCTTGGTGAAACGCCTATTTTAGAAAACGTACCCACTTACCAGCTAAGCAAAGAAGATGAGCTTAAATACGTATTAGAACATTTGAGCGAGCTGGTGGTAAAAGAAGTACAAGGCTCTGGCGGTTATGGCATGCTAGTCGGCCCTGCCGCTAGCCAACAAGAGCTAGATGAATTTAAATTGCGCATTTTATCGGCACCAGCTAATTATATTGCCCAACCAACGTTGGCCTTATCTACTTGCCCAACGCTGGTTGAAAAAGGCATTGCGCCACGCCATGTAGACTTACGGCCATTTGTACTATCTGGCAAAACTGTATCGCTTGTGCAAGGCGCACTGTGTCGTGTCGCATTAAAAGAAGGCTCTTTAGTGGTTAACTCATCGCAAGGTGGCGGTACTAAAGATACCTGGGTGTTAAGACCAAGTGGTGTAAAAGATAGCCAGCCAATTACAACAGAATTAAATATTAAAAAGCCTAAACCAGCCAATAGCCAAACTCAAACCAGCGAAATAACCGAAGGAGCGCCGTATGTTAAGTAGAACGGCCGATCATCTATACTGGATGGCGCGTTATATTGAACGCGCAGAAAATATGGCACGCGTGCTAGATGTGACATACAACATGTCTTTAGTGCCTAATGCTGCAGTTAGCGAAGCTGCTTTATGGCTACCCGCATTAGAAATATCGGGCAATATTGATGATTACACAGAAAATTATGGTGAGTGCACCGCTGCCAATGTGATTCATTATTTGGCGATGGATGCTAAAAACTCATCTAGCATTTACAATGCCTTGCGCAGTGCACGTGAAAATGCGCGCGCGGTGCGGGTAGCGATGACTTCCGAAACTTGGGAGAATATTAATGCACTTTGGTTAGAATTTGAGCAATTTATTGGTGTAGATCTCGCAAAAGGCGGTTTACGCGAGTTTTGTGATTGGGTAAAAGCTCGCTCGCATTTATTCCGTGGCGTATGTTTCGGTACGATGTTGCGCGATGATGCGTTTAGTTTTGTACGTTTAGGTTCGTTTATAGAGCGCGCGGATAATACGGCAAGGTTGCTAGATGTGAAATACCATTTGCTATTGCCAGATCAAGAGGAAATTGGTGGCGCGGTAGATTATTATGAATGGAGTTCGGTTTTACGTTCGGTATCAGCTTTTCAGGCCTACCAAAAAATATTTAGAGACACCATTGTGCCTTGGCGTGTCGCCGAATTATTAGTATTACGCGCAGATATGCCACGTTCATTGCGTGCTTGTTTTGATGAAATCAGTTCTATTTTAAGTAGTCTTGCAGGTTCGCGTAATTTAGGTGGCTCTTCAGGCTCTGCCTCTAGCTTGGGTGCAAATGAATGTAGACGATTAGCAGGAGAATTACACTCACTGTTGTTATATGGAAAAATGGAAGCCATTTTTCAAAATGGACTCCATGAATTTTTAACGGTATTTATTCGAGCTAACAATAACTTAAGTATGGAAATACAACGTTCATTTTTAAAACCACCCGCATCTGAGGGGTAAAATGTTAAATAGACATTTAATATTAATGCACTATTTTCATTAAAAATCATGCTTTTAAACATTCAGCATCGTACGCAATATCATTATAGTGAAAACCTTAACTATACAATTCAGCAACTGCGCTTAACACCACATGATGGTTTTGGACAGCAGGTTAAACATTGGAATATCCGCGTAAATGGTCATTTGCATCCTACGGATGATACATTTGGTAATACGGTGCATACGCTCGTTATTGATACGTCACACACAGAAATCAATATTTTGGCATCAGGTGAGGTGGAAACGGGTTTAGCAAACTTAGTGCAAATTGAAACGCTACCCATTGATATTTACTTACGCTATACGCCGCTTACATTGCCAGATAAGGCGATTGTCGATTTTGCAGCGCCGTATTTTGGTCAAGTAAATGCCAATATTGGTTTGTTGGATGAAATGATATTGACTATTTTAAAACGGGTGCCCTATGTTAAAAGTAGTACTGCCGTCAATACAACTGCAGCTGACGCTTTTAGTTTAGGCGCTGGCGTGTGTCAAGATCATGCACATATTTTTATAAGTTGTTGCCGTAGTTTAGGTTTGCCAGCACGTTATGTGAGTGGTTACTTATTTATGGTGCAAAGTACTGCAACTGAGCACACTAAAAAATCGAGCTTATTAGAGTCGCATGCTTGGGCTGATGTCTATTTGCCTGAAACTGGCTGGGTAAGCTTTGATGTATCAAATGGTGTACGAACCAATGAACATCATGTACGTTTAGCAGTAGGTTTAGATTACAAAGATGCAAGCCCAGTGAGTGGTATACGCACTGGCGGCGGAAATGAAACCATGGAAGTGAGTGTAAGTGTGCAGCAAAATCACCAAGCTCATTAATGAGCGAAGAAGTAGCTCAGCAATGAGAGTGGCTCAAATAAAAAATAGCCTGTAGAAATAGTTAAAACTTCAAAACAATACTTCAATTAGTTACAATCAGTAAAAGTAGACAGGTTAAATAGTTACATGAAAGCACTTCATAATTTTAATTCACTCCAATTTTCTCGCCATGGCGATAAAGAAAACTCGCCATTTTTTGAAGAGTTTCTAGGTCGCCTACTTAAAGAGCGGGATGATTTAGGCTTAACCGCTATGATTCACGAAATTGATGCGTTGATGATTACGGTGGACCCTGATCATTCTATTCAATATATTGCCGAACTCGCCCTAATGACGCCATATCATTATTTGGTGACACTAGAATCAGAAGCACATTGGACGCATATTTTACGTATTGATTTAAACTCACCAGATTTAATCATTCGTGAAGTGAAAGATCCTAATCTGCGCGGTATTTTCCGCTCACTTAATGAAATTTATCCAGTGGGTGCAAGGAAACCTAACAGCCGATATATGGGTGAAATTATTCGTGTAAGTAATTTGCACGATGTAGTTAAACTACAAGAAGAGCGCGAATTTAGATTTTTTAAACAGAATGAAACACGTAAATTAGAGCTCCCAGGTAATGTGATGTTCAGTAAGCCATCGCCTTACACGCACAATGTAGTGGGCTATTTAGAGCGTGAGCAAAATGAATTACGTGTTTATGCGCTTGGCATGAGTGTGATTAATCAAGAGGTGCAAGCCGCCTATATGGCTGCAAAAACGCTACAAACCAAATTAGGTATTAATGAGTTATTGCTGCCTGTAGATCACTTAGCGACACGTGTTTATAGCCAGAATCGCGAGGTGGCCATACTCGAATATTTATCATTATCCAGCTATTACTTTTGGGGTGCATACAATATTTACGACCAAAATTCATCAACCAACGTGACAAAAAGCGTGCACCCTATTCCCGAATCTAAAAGCCCGGCTAAAGTATTTACAGCAAACAACACGCCGTATTTCGTCACGCATTTGTTGCATTTGCCGTCACCAACTGAGACATTTGTGCGTAATTATGGCCCACGCCTACACCACATTGCATTAGCAGTAAAAGATGGGGAAAAAGATGGCGTAGAAAATATTGATATTGTTGTAAATGCAATTGCAGAGCAAGGTAAAGGCTTTTTGCTCGATGTAATTGGCTCAAAAGAAGAGGGTTTGAAACAGATATTCTCTAATGCTTCTGAGCACTCATCACTAATTATTGAATATGTACAACGTTTTGGTAAATTTGATGGATTTTTTACCCAAGACAACGTGGCAGCACTTACTGCCGCAGCGAGTGTGGAAGAAATTTAGGAATCGCAGAAGGAACACCTCTGATCAAACAACGTTTTAAACAATCAATATTAATAAATAAAGTGTTGTTTGATCAGAGGTGTGACTCTGCTAAGTTATTGCTTACTGCCTAATTAAATAATCAAATGCACCCAATGCTGCTTTAGAGCCTTCGCCCATGGCAATAATGATTTGTTTATATGGCGTTGTCGTCACATCACCCGCTGCAAATACGCCAGGTAATGAAGTGCCGTTATGATCATTGATTTCAATTTCACCAAAATTACTTAAATTCAAGGTGCCTTTTAACCAGTCGGTATTTGGTAGCAATCCAATTTGCACAAACACACCGTCTAACACTAAGTTTTTTAATTCACCTGTGATTCTATCTTTATAGCTTAAGCCATTCATTTTGGTGCCATCGCCGGTCACTTCGGTGGTTTGAGCGCTGGTAATGACGGTCACATTAGTTAATGAGTGTAGTTTTTTCTGTAGTACGGCATCCGCTTTAAGCTCTGTATCAAACTGCAATAGTGTGACATGACCGACAAAGTTAGCTAAATCAATCGCTGCTTCCACACCAGAGTTACCACCACCAACCACCGCAACAGGTTTGCCTTTAAATAGTGGACCATCGCAATGTGGGCAATACGCTACACCCTTGCCGCGATATTCTTTTTCGCCTGGCACATTTAACTCTCTCCAGCGTGCGCCTGTTGCTAATATCACCGATTTACTGCGTAATGTAGCGCCGCTTTCGAGCTTAATCTCAATCAACTCGTCATTAACGTTGCCATGCTTGCCAGGCTCACTTAAAGATTGCGCGCGCTGTAAATTCATAATTTCAACGTCATACATTTTTACGTGCTCTTCAAGCGCACTTACTAGCTTAGGCCCTTCGGTTTCTTTAACAGAAATAAAGTTTTCAATACCTAAGGTATCCATCACTTGGCCACCAAAACGCTCAGCCACAATGCCTGTTCTAATGCCTTTACGGGCTGCATAAATAGCTGCCGATGCACCCGCTGGACCACCACCAATCACTAGCACATCGTAAGGTGCTTTAGCATCTAGTTTTTTAGCTTCACGCGCCACAGCGCCAATATCGATTTTCGGTAAAATTTGATCGATATCCATACGACCTGCGCCAAACTC
The DNA here is from genome assembly GCA_043772865.1 of Methylophilaceae bacterium. Lineage (GTDB taxonomy): Bacteria > Pseudomonadota > Gammaproteobacteria > Burkholderiales > Methylophilaceae > JACMMS01. The sequence continues at coordinate 13,484 of JAYVFU010000255.1, read as the reverse complement.
TTCCCCGTTAAGGTAAATAGTGGGCACAGACATAATATTGCGTGATTTCACCTCATCCTGATAAAGACCACCTTCAATCATGGTATGCGTGATATTTGGGTTAATCGTCGCCATCATGTTGAGCGATTGCACTACTTCTGGGCAATTGTGGCAGGTAAGTGAAATATAAGTTTCAAAGTTAAATTTGCCTTCAATCGCGGCAATTTGTGCGATTTTTTCAGCTTCTAACTTCATCGGATGCGCACCAGCATGTAATAACGCTAACACCAGTGAAGTGAATTCATGCCCCATGGGAATGCCTGCGAAACGCACGCCCATTTCAGTTGTGTTTTTGTCTGCGCGTTTTACAGCAAACGAAGGTTTGCGTGCATTATCATCAAAACTCAAGCTGATTTTGTCAGACATGCTAGTGATTTCTTCTAGCAATTCTTTCATCTCAATTGAGCCTGCAGTTTCATCAAGCGATGCAATAAGCGCAATCGGCTCTCTTAGCATTTGCAAGTAGTTTTCAAGCTGAGTTTTGATAGTGGTATCTAATGCCATGGTTGTTCTCTTAATTTACTTGGATATTCAATGATTCAGTGAGTGTCAAAATAACCTAAACCATTGAATATCAAAGCAAGCTTCAAACTTGTTGCTTGAAGCTGCTTTGTTAATATCGTTTTACTTTTTGAGTAAAATGATAATTAGTCTTTCCTTACTAAATTTTTCCTACTAAATCTAATGAAGGCGTTAATGTTTGAGCACCTTCTTGCCATTTAGCTGGGCAAACTTGACCAGGGTTTTTAGCAGTAAATTGAGCCGCTTTTAATTTGCGTAACGTTTCTTTAACATCACGTGCAATTTCATTACTGTGAATTTCTAAAGTTTTAATCACGCCTTCTGGGTTGATGATAAATGTACCGCGCAAAGCCAAGCCTTCTTCTTCAATATGCACATCAAAAGCACGTGTTAATTGGTGTGTAGGGTCACCCACTAATGGAAATTTCGCTTTGCCAACCGCTGGTGAAGTCTCATGCCAAACTTTGTGTGAGAAATGTGTATCAGTGGTAACGATATAGACTTCTGTATCCGCTTTTTGAAATTCAGGATAATTGTCAGCAGCATCTTCAACTTCTGTAGGGCAATTAAATGTAAATGCAGCTGGCATAAATATCACAACTGACCATTTGCCTTTTAGTGAAGCTTCAGTTACCTCGATAAACTTGCCGTTATGAAAAGCTTGTGCTTTAAAAGGTTTGATTTCTGTATTGATTAATGACATGTTTTTTCCTTAATTTAAGTGATTAAAAATACTGCTACTGGTTTAAAACTAAATTTCTAAAATTGATTATATAAATGAATTTTAAGTTTGTATAATCAATCGTTATTATTGCTACGATAAATATTATTTATGACATACGGATTAAAATACAGTAAACAGATATAAATTAGTCAGGATTTATATCTGTTTAGATGAGGCGCGCGATTAGCAATTGCAAGTGGCTGTATATTCTACATTTATGAAGCAACAACCAAGGTATCTTGTGAACCTGTTTCCCCTAAATTATCTAGCCAGCTCACAGTGACTTTATCATTAAGTTTAGCTTTTACGTGGCAGGTGACATATGGGTTTTTGGCAACACCTGTACCCCATTGAGTTTCTAATACTTTTTTATCATTGAGTGTGATGGTCATTAGCTGAATGAAGTGTGCTGGAATTAATTCACCTGCATCATCTTTTTTGCGCCCAGTTTCCATCGGGTGGATAATAATAAGTTTGATTTCTGCAATATCGCCAACGAGCTTAGCCCGAATTTTCATCGCATTGGTTTTAACTACATCCATTTGCTTATCCGCAGCCATTAGAAAGTACCTCCACATTTTTGCTCGTTGTAAAATAGCGGCCATTGGCTTTTACTACAATCTTAACTGTAGAAGTTTCTGCCATTTTAATACGCGTCACTACAAACGGTAATGCGCCATTACTGAACATAAATTCAGCAATTAATGGGGTGGGGTTATGTTCTACTAGTATTGTAATTATTTCAGTATTTGCAATGTGACTAGTAACCTCAACTTGCACAATCGCACCATTTTCAGCACGATCTGGAGCAGCTAAATCAATATCAGTACTAATAATCTCATTGTCGATATTCAGGCGCTGAGTGGCATCCTCAATTTTAGTCGCTTCAAATGCGTTTTTACTCCACGTCATATCTATTAATTTTGCAAATCCTTGCAATGGCAAGGTAATCAGCATGCCTATTAAGCTTTGTAAAACCAGTCTACGTTGCATATTTTTCCTTTATCAATAGCGCAAAATTTTGGTCAAGTATTTTGCCTGTCACTAAACTGCAATTAAATATTTTTCTTGGATTTTTCGTCTATTAACAACGTTTTTAACTGCTTTAAACGTGTTTCTACAATAGATTTTTCATAAAAATTACCGTCATTGGCTTTTACAGCTAAATCCATTTGATCTACTGCTTTTTTTATATCAAATTGCCTTACATAAGCTTCGCCTTGTGCAAAGTGCTGCAATAACATTTTATTTTGCATACTGTAAGCGCGCGCAGATAGCTCATAAAAATAAGCATCGTTTGGATATAAACCCTGTTTATCCAATACTAACTTTAATGCCTGCTCTGGTTGCCTTACAGCTAAAAAATGTTCGACGTATCCATAAATCAAACTACGGTTAGCAGGATAAAGCACCAATGCTTTGGTATAGATAGCCGCTGCTTGTTGCGGTTGATTAAGCGCTACTTGTGTACGCGCATTCAGGCTCTCAACCAATGCATGATTCGATAAATTATCATGTAGCCACTCTACTTGTTTTAATGCGCTGGTAGCATCATTATTTCGCAAAAATGCCACGCCTAAGCCGTAGTGCTCAGCAATTTCATTAGCATAACGCCGTTCTGCAATATTATTTTTAAAGCTATCAATCGCGTTTTGTGGATTGTTTAAGCTAGCGCGAATTTTTGCGCGCATCATTTGAAACTCTAAACTATCTGGTACTTGACGGTAAGGCATGGCCTCAACACGGTTACTTACATCGGCAATACGCTCGGCGGTAAGCGGATGCGTACGTAAAAAACTTGGCGCACTACCCTCCACAAAACGTGAGCCCCGCTGCAATGTATTAAAAAAGGCCGGCATGGCGCGTACATCAAACCCTGCATTATCTAAAATTTGCAGGCCTACACGATCTGCTTCTCGTTCATGCTCGCGCGTGCAATCTAGTTGCCGTTGAATACCTGATGCACCTGCCGCAGTTAATGCACCGCTTGCAAGTTCTGGATTAGCTCGTGAAACCAATAATGCCAGTGCAATTGAAGCAATATTTTTAAAGTTATCATGCTGCCCATTAGCTAATATACGCGCTAAATGATGCTGCGTAACATGTCCAATTTCATGACCTAATACACTGGCAAGTTCTGATTCGCTGTTTGCCGCTAATATTAAACCCGTATGCACACCAATGACGCCGCCAGGCATCGCAAAAGCGTTAATTGAATTGTCTTTGACCACAAAAAAGTTAAAGGTCATGAGTGGTTGCGTGACATCACTTTTACTATATTCTGCAGCGACTAATTTTTGCCCTAAAACTTGCAAATAATCAATCATTTCAACATCTTGTACTACGTCATCACTCACCGCAACATCTCGCATAATTTGCTCTGCGATGTCTTTTTCTTGTGCGGCAGAAAGCACTGTTTGCGAGTAATCACCTAACTCGGGCAGTTCATCAGCAAATACGGGATGCAACAAAGTCATGTAACACAACATGATGTTGCAAATAAAACTTATGGGTGTGTAGTGATTTTTTAATGGTGTAAACTGCATTATGCTAACTATGATAACAAGTTAGCTAAGTCAGTTCAGTGATTAACTGCACATTAGTTACATCACACAACACTTAACTTCACATAATTTTTATGGCATCAAATCATGACTAAATCAAATAATACACACCAAGGCTCGCTCACACATTTTGATAGCGCAGGCCAAGCGCATATGGTAGATGTTGGTGGTAAAGCAAGTACCCATCGTGTTGCTGTGGCTACTGGCTGCATTAAAATGCAGGCAACTACTTTACAACACGTAATGCAAGGTGATAATAAAAAAGGTGACGTATTAGGTACAGCACGTATCGCGGCCATACAAGCCTCAAAAAGAACCTCAGACTTAATCCCACTTTGTCACCCATTATTCTTGACTAAAGTTGCAGTTGTCTTTGATATTGATGAACAAAATTCAACGATACATTGTACAGTGACAGCAGAAACCACAGGTCAAACAGGTGTCGAAATGGAAGCACTAACTGCGGTTAATATCGGTTTGCTCACCATTTATGACATGTGCAAAGCTATTGACCGCGGCATGCGTATGGGTGAAATTAAGCTGCTAGAAAAACAAGGCGGGAAGTCTGGAGATTGGGTTGCTGAGTAAAAAAGCACATCCTCATTAAGCTGAAAACTCATCACAAATTTAAATCCTAATTTTACACATTGCTACCGCATACATACCTGCAATGTTATGATTTAACATTATTACTTAACTGTCGAATGTTATTACATCATGACCTATTGCGTTGCTGTTTTGCTAGATGAAGGTTTGGTGCTTGCCTCTGATACCCGTACTAATGCTGGGGTAGACCAAGTCGCTATTTTTCCTAAAATGCATGTATTTGAAGTGCGTGGTGAGCGGGTAATTACTATACTTACTGCTGGCAATTTGGCGATTACGCAAGCCGTTGTTAATGGTTTGCGTGAGGCCGTTAAGTTGGACGATGGCTTACACTTACAAAATGTAGCAGGCATGTTTGAAGCCGCTAAAGTAGTGGGCGATGAGGTGAGAAGCGTGTTTGAGCGTGATGCTGAGCATCTTAAAAATCACAAAACAGAATTTAGCGCTAGCATTCTGCTAGCCGGGCAAATCAAAGGCGAAAAACCACGCTTATTTAGTGTGTATGCAGCGGGTAATTTTATTGAAACCAGCCAAGACACGCCATACTTTCAAATTGGTGAAATCAAGTATGGCAAGCCGATTATTGATCGTGTGGTGAAATACAATACCGATATGATGGATGCGGTAAAATGCTTGCTTATTTCTTTTGATTCCACCATACGCAGTAATGTTTCTGTAGCGGCACCTATTGATTTATTGCTGTACCGCACGGATAGTTTTCATGCAGATTGTCACCAACGCATTACAGAAAATGACCCTTATTACACTGCTGTACGTCAAGGTTGGGGCGCAGGATTAAAAAAAGTGTTTAGCGAGTTGCCTAGTCCAGAATGGTGTAATTAGATAATGGCATCATGCATTTTAATTTGGGTCATCACAACACATGATTTTAGGTAATCTATTCATTATTACAGCAGCTTCTGGGGCGGGTAAAACCTCCCTAGTAAAGGCATTGTTGAGCCAAGATACGCAGTTGACTTTATCGGTTTCACACACGACACGGCTGCCTCGTGTAGGTGAGGTTAACGGGCAAGATTATCATTTTGTCAGTGATGTAGAATTTTTAGCCGTGCTTGAGCAAGCTGGTTTTTTAGAAAGTGCGCAAGTACATGGTGCACGTTATGGCACTTCGCAAGCTATGGTGGATGCAGCGCTACAAGCCGGACGTGATGTGATTTTAGAAATTGATTGGCAAGGCGCACAGCAAGTACGTAATATTTATCCGCACGCCATTACTATTTTTGTATTACCGCCGTCAGTGGCCGCTTTGCAGCAGCGCCTAAATAATCGCGGACAAGATAGCAGTGACGTGATTGCACGGCGCATAAATGCTGCCCGTGATGAGATGCGCCATGTGGTTGAGTTTGATTATGTTACAATCAATGATAATTTTGAGATTGCCTTGCAAGATCTTAGCGCAATTATCCGCGCACAACGTTTGAAAAGTAGCCAACAATTGGTGCGCTATCAAACCTTAATCCAACAACTCACCTAAATTATTATTGGAGAACTTTATATGGCACGTATTACAGTCGATGATTGCTTAGTCAACATCCCAAATCGCTTTCAATTAACCTTAGTTGCCGCTTACCGCGCACGCCAATTAGCCAACGGCGCTGAACCACAAGTTAGCACACATGGTTTGCGTGATAAACCAACGGTGATGGCATTACGTGAAATTGCTGCAGGTAAAATTGGCGTAGATATTTTAAATCGCACGCATTCATAATCTAGTGTATGTAATCTAGCCATCATGCTTAAACTCACTCAACATCACTGTCGTTAAATACTGACTGTTAATGAGTTTAATGCCATGCTACCTATTACGCCCAATCCAAAACCGAATAAGTCACATAAGCTCAGTGAATCCAAAGTCACGAAAAACCCCGCCTCTGCAGCAGAAATACCCACAACGCACGTAAAACGTCATTTTAAAGGTGATGGTAAAGAGCACCATTTGGCTGATTTAGCCAATGCATTGCCGGCTCTTTTACCTGCGGATACCGAAAACTCACAACTTACACTATTACTTAAAACATATCTCAAACCTGAAGATATTGCTTTAGTGTGGGAAGCGTATCGGTTTAGTGATGCTGCACATGCAGGGCAAATGCGCCGTAGCGGTGAGCCATATATCTCCCACCCCGTGTCAGTTGCCTGCATATTGGCTGAGCTGCATTTAGATACGCCTACGTTACTGGCTGCTCTATTGCATGATGTGGTGGAAGATACGCCCATTACTAAAGAAGAGGTGGGTGCTAAATTTGGCAAGCAAGTGGCTGAATTAGTAGATGGATTATCCAAACTAGACAAAATTGAATTTCAAGATGCTATGCAAGTGCAGGCGGAAAATTTCCGCAAAATGTTGCTAGCCATGTCTCAAGATGTACGTGTTATTTTGGTGAAACTCGCTGATCGTTTGCATAATATGCAAACTTTGGATGTGATGCGACCAGAAAAACAAAAGCGTATTGCACATGAAACTTTAGAAATTTATGCGCCAATTGCCAATCGTTTAGGCTTAAACAGCATTTATCAAGAACTAGAAGATTTAAGCTTTAAATATCTTTACCCCAATCGTTATCATGTGATTTCTAAAGCGATTAAAGCTGCACGTGGCAACCGCAAAGAAGTCATTACGAAAATTTTGGATGCGATTAAACAACGCTTAAAAGACGTGGGTGTTGAAGCTGATGTGACTGGACGAGAAAAACATCTTTACAGCATTTACAAGAAAATGACGGGTAAAACCGTCACTTTTTCGCAAATTTACGATATTTATGGATTTCGCGTTATTGTAAAGGATATGCAAACCTGCTATTTGGCGCTGGGTAATTTACATGCGCTCTATAAGCCAATTCCGGGTAAATTCAAAGATTACATCGCCATTCCTAAAGCTAATGGCTACCAATCTTTACACACCACTTTATTTGGGCCCTTTGGTACGCCCATTGAGGTGCAAATTCGTAGTGAAGAAATGCACAATATTGCTGATGCAGGCGTTGCGGCGCATTGGTTATATAAAACCACTGACGCTCAACTCACTAAATTACAGCAACAAACGCATCAATGGTTACAACGCTTGTTAGAAATTCAAACCGATAGTGCCGATTCTTTAGAGTTTTTAGAGCATCTGAAAATCGACCTTTTTCCAGATGAAGTTTACGTATTTACCCCTAAAGGCAATATTTTGGCTTTACCTAAAGGCTCAACTGCGGTCGATTTTGCTTATGCAGTGCATACCGATGTGGGTAATTGCTGCGTGGCGGTTAAAATTAATCAAGAATTAGCGCCATTGCGGACCGAAATGCGTAACGGCGATCACGTGGAAATCATCACGGCAGCATTAGCTAAGCCCAATCCTACGTGGCTTAATTATGTGATTACAGGCAAAGCACGTGCGCATATTCGTCATTATTTAAAAAATCAACAATCAACCGAGTCTGCGCATTTAGGTGAGCGTATGCTCAATCAAGCTTTGCGTGCCTTGCATATAGAGCCAGCAGCGGTTAAAAATAGTCAATGGCAAAAGTTAATACGTGATTACGATGCCAAAGACAAATATGAAATTTTGACTGATATAGGGCTTGGTAAGCGCATTAATGTGATGGTGGCACATCAGCTTTTAGCGCTAAGTGAAACCGCTGAAAAAACGATTGAAGGACAACATAAGCCGTTGGATACTATTACTATCCGTGGCTCTGAAGGCATGGCAGTGCAGTTTGCACAGTGTTGCAGACCAATACCTGGTGACCCAATTTTAGGCTTTATTAACAAAGATAAAGGGTTAATTATTCATACGCATGACTGCTTAAGCGTACGAAAATTCCGTTTAGCGCCTGATAAATGGCTGGATGTGGAATGGGATCCTGAAAATACGCGCTTATTTAAAGTGAATCTTAAATTGGTAGTGGCCAATGAGCGCGGTATGTTGGCAAAAATCGCCGCAGGTATTGCCGATTCTGATTCTAATATTGATAACGTAAGCGTAGAAGAGCCAGATGGCAGTAAGTACGCCAATGTGAACTTTACTGTGCAAGTCCATAATCGTATGCACTTGGCAGATTTAATGCGTAATTTACGTAAAATACCTGATGTAGTCAGAATTAATCGGGTTAAAGGGTCGGGTAATGAGCAACGTACCCAATAAAAAGCGCTTATATGAATCAATTTTTGGAGTGTACTAAATGAGCGAGTATTTTCACGAAGGTAATCGTCAGTTGCAAGATGAGTTTGATACACGTCGTTTAGCCGATAGGTTGCAAGTTGGTATTATTGCCGCCACTATTAACCCGCTTGATGCTGAGTTCATCGAAGCGCAAAATATGTTTTTTTTGGCCACTGTTGATGATAAAGGTCAAGCAAATTGCTCTTACAAGGGAGGCAGTAAAGGCTTAGTCAAAGTAGTGGATGAAACAACGCTGGCTTTTCCTATTTATGATGGCAACGGTATGTTTATGTCTGCTGGCAATGTGCTGGTGAATGGTGAAGTTGGCTTGCTATTTATAGATTTTGAAAAGCAGGCACGCGTGCGTGTAAACGGCTTAGCGAGTATTACGGCTAATGACGAATTACAAGCAAACTGGCCTGAATCTAAAGTAGTAGTACGTGTAAAAGTGCGTGAGACTTTTCCTAACTGCCCACGTTATATCCATAAAATGGCACTCGTAGAAGAGTCAACCTTTGTCCCGCAAACAGCCTGCGCAACACCTGCAGCGCCTTGGAAAAAACTGGAAATTGTCGCGGATGTGTTGCCAGACTATGATGCGCATTTGGCGAGCAATGAGCAAGATGTGCTGGCCGCTATCAACCGTAACTAATTAATCAAACTTTAAGAACACTATTTTTAAAATCTATTTTTTAAAACTAGCATTTAGGAACATAACAATGAGCAAACAAATTATTCATACAGATGGCGCCCCAGCCGCCATTGGCACCTACTCACAAGCCGTTAAAGTAGGGAATACGGTTTATTTATCAGGTCAAATTGGCTTAGACCCAGTTTCTATGCAGATGGTAGAGGGTATAGAAGCACAAATTCACCGTGTATTCACTAATCTAAAAGCAGTCACTGAAGCCGCTGGTGGTTCGATGGCGGATATCGTTAAATTAAATGTGTTTTTAACTGATTTATCTAACTTTGCGTTAGTTAATACCATTATGGCCGAATATTTCACGCAACCCTACCCAGCGCGTGCTGCGGTAGGCGTGGCTTCGTTACCGAGAGCTGCTTTAGTTGAGGCAGATGGAGTAATGACGCTGAACTAATTTTTTGCCGTCAATTCTTGTATATGTACCACAAGAGTACTCCGATTCGCTAAGCGCTAAAGCACTTGCGAAGTTGTATGCTGGAATGACGCATTAATGCTCATCTATTTCTGACATCAGAGTTTATTAAAGTTAAAGGAAGCCCTCTGACTGATCTCGCCAATATTAAAGCTTTTAGTAAGCCTTTATTGGCAAATCTACAAAAGCTGGGCATTGTTGATGTGCAAGGTCTATTGCACCATTTACCACTTAGGTATATCGATGAAACGCGTATTACGCCTATCCGTGATTTACGCACTGGCGATTCCGTTCAGGTCGAAGGCGAAATTGTCCATAATGAAGTGACCTATAAGCCGCGTAAAGCGCTTATCGCCAGATTGCAAGATGTTGGCGGCCAACAACTTTCCCTGCGTTTTTTACATTTTTATCCTAGCCAAATCAGTGCTTTAAAAGTGGGCACCAAGCTGCGTGTATTTGGTGAAGTGCGCGGTGGTTTTTTCGGTTGGGAGATGGTGCATCCACAATTTCGCAGTGTGAAAGATGAAGAGCCTATTGTCGAGACACTCACGCCTATCTACCCAACCACCGCAGGTTTAACGCAGGGTGCTTTACGTAAATGGATCAAATGGACATTTGCTCATGGTGATTTATCCGAAACCTTACCAGTCGGGCTCTATGAAAAAGTTACGTTAGATAATCTTCCAAGTTATGCTGATAGCTTACAAGCGATTCATCATCCAACGCCTGATGCTAGTTTGCAAGACTTAGATGAGCGCCAAACGCCCGCTTGGCGCAGATTAGCTTTTGATGAATTACTAGCGCAGCAGCTATCTATGCGCCAGCATTATGCACGCCGTAAAACCGTTGGGGCACCAGCATTTAAGCCATCTAAAACGCTTATTACCGCTTTACTTAAAACAATAGGTTTTCCGCTGACAGGCGCACAGCAGCGTGTTGCCTTGGAAATTGGCCGTGACTTAATGCAGTCACATCCTATGCAGCGTTTATTACAAGGCGACGTGGGGAGTGGTAAAACAGTGGTCGCGACGATGGCGGCTTTGCAGGCGATTGAAAATGGCTGGCAAGCGGCCATTATGGCGCCTACTGAGATTTTGGCAGAGCAACATTACCAAAAAATGCGCACGTGGTTAGCGTTAATGCAGCTTGCCACCCATACTGAAATCAATATTGCTTGGCTTTCTGGCAGTCAAAGTAAAAAAGACCGTACGGCTTCATTAGTGGCGATTGCTAGTGGTACTGCACAATTGGTCGTTGGCACGCATGCTTTGTTTCAAGAAGCGGTTATTTTTGCAAAGTTAGGCTTGGTGGTCGTGGATGAGCAGCATCGTTTTGGTGTGCAACAAAGGTTATCGCTCAAAAATAAAGGCGAGCAAAACGGACAGCGAGGCAAAGCCTTTTCTCCGCATCAACTGATGATGTCCGCAACGCCTATTCCACGCACCTTGTCGATGAGTTATTACGCAGATTTAGATGTGTCTGTGATTGATGAGCTGCCGCCAGGCCGCACGCCGATTGCCACAAAATTAGTATCAGATGAACGCCGTGACGAAGTGCTAAATCGTGTGCGCGATGCCTGTATGGTGGGTAGCCAAGCTTATTGGGTATGCCCATTGATTGAAGAAAGCGAAGTGCTACAACTGCAAACTGCAACCGATACCTTTGCTAATATGCAAACCACTTTTCCTGATTTACAAGTAGGGCTAGTGCACGGACGTATGAAACCTGCCGAAAAACAGGCGGTGATGCAGGCTTTTAGTCAGGGCGATATTCAGCTATTAGTTGCCACTACGGTCATTGAAGTTGGCGTAGATGTGCCTAACGCCAGTTTAATGGTGATAGAGCATGCAGAACGCATGGGGCTAAGCCAGTTGCATCAATTGCGTGGTCGCGTAGGTCGAGGTGCGGCAAAAAGCGCTTGTATTTTGTTGTATCAAAACAAGTTATCTGACACAGCGCGTGCAAGGTTAAAAATTATCTATGAAAGTAACGATGGCTTTGTGATTGCTCAAGCTGACCTCAATCTGCGTGGTCCTGGCGAAATGATGGGCGTGCGACAAAGCGGTATTCCCATGTTAAAAATTGCGGATTTAACTCGTGATGCAGATTTATTAGAAATTGCACAGAGCAGCGCAGATAAATTGTTGCAAGACTATCCCAATGAAGTAGAGCATCATTTGGCGAGATGGATGGCAAAGGCTGCTGAGCTGGTAAAGGTATGAATAAGTAAGGCTTTTAGTTTTATGCCATAATTCTGCTTGTGAAATTTCATCATCTACATCATTTAAATAATCGTGCAAATTGGCTTAATAGCCCTGTCAATAGTGGTAAGTTTCGTTCTTATTTAATTGATAAAGGCTCACTTACCAAGCGTTTGCAGCTGCAAAGCCAGCACTTTTCAGTGACCCCTGTGTGGCTGAGGCAAGCAAAAGCGTTACAGGATGAAGCTACTTTATTAGCTTTAAAAGTACAACAACATGCTTTGCAGCGTGATGTACTTTTAGTGTGTGATGGCGTTCCCGTCGTGTTTGCCCATAGTGTATTGCCGAATCAAAGCTTGCGTGGTGATTGGCGTGGACTGGGGCGTTTAGGGTCGAAACCATTGGGCGCCACCTTATTTGCCAACCCAAAAGTGCAGCGCACACCTTTAACTTATAAAAAGCTCAGCAGCCATCACCGCCTGTACCAGCAAATTTTACGTTATAACTTAGATAATAATCAAATACTCAGCCAATTTTTGCAACTCGGTCAGCCTTTATGGGCTAGGCGTTCTGTGTTTAATCTGCATAACTCAAATTTAGAGCATGCTAAAATTTTAGTAACAGAAGTTTTTTTGCCAGCAACTTTAAAATTATAATGTTAATACAAGGGCTTAAAAGAAAGCTTTTAGAATGAATAAACAACAGCTTATAGATAAAATAAATGCCTACGAACGCTTAATGCGTTTAGATAAACCCATTGGTATTTTGCTGTTGTTATGGCCTACTTTGTGGGCGCTATCTATCGCTAGCCAAGCCCAACCAGATTGGCTGATTGTGATGATTTTTATCTTGGGTACAGCACTGATGCGTTCGGCAGGTTGTGTAATGAATGATATTGCTGATCGAAAGTATGATGGCTTGGTGGAACGCACTAAAAATCGCCCATTGGCAACCCATGAAGTGAGTGTAAAAGAAGCTTGCTACCTAGCTGCTGCATTGAGCTTGCTGGCATTTTGTTTAGTATTGTTTCTAAATAAAACGACCATCTATTTATCATTTGCCGCGCTATTCTTAGCGTTGACTTATCCGCTCACCAAACGCTTTTTAGCGATTCCTCAAGCGTATTTAGGCGTTGCATTTGGTTTTGGTATACCCATGGCATTTGCTGCTATTAACGATTATGTACCACCATTGGCATGGCTATTATTATTAGTTAACGTTTTTTGGGCTATTGCTTATGATACTGAATATGCGATGGTAGACCGTGAGGATGATCTTCAAATAGGTATTAAATCCTCTGCCATTTTTTTTGGAAAATTTGATGTCTTAGCCATTATGTTTTGCTACTTAGCCATGTTACTAATATTGATTTATATCGGTATATCAATGCGCTTTGGTCAATTTTATTTTATTAGTTTAGGCATAGCTTGTTGTTTAATGATTTATCAATTTACTTTAATTCGCCATCGTGTCAAAAGCCAATGTTTTAAGGCTTTCAACAGCAATAGCTGGATAGGTTGTGCCATATTTTTAGGTTTAGCA
>JAYVFU010000254.1:0-7371 GCA_043772865.1 Methylophilaceae bacterium | reverse complement strand
GTTTAACTGGTAGGTGATATTGTTCATTCGCTAACCAAATTTGGCGTTCGTCGCTAGCCTTGCTTTCGGCGTCTTTTACACTAGTTAATTGCGTGGTTTTAAAATCGCCTGCAGGGGTAATTAGCGGTTGGTCACGCTCAGTGATATTAAACGCATAAGGCTTTAATTTTTTACCTGTAGTGACATTAACCAAGAGGGTTTCTTGATTGTTTTTAGTAAATGACCCAAACATAAATTGATATAAATAACTGACCAAATCCTGTGAGTTTGCCAATAATGGCACTGCTTGAACTGCACCTTTTATGGTCATATTAAGTGTATTGCTTGCCCAATCAAACTCGGTTGATAACCATTTTTTAGCATTATCGCCTTGGCGTAATTCAAAATGATTGGGCTTTAAGCCTGTGGATTTCACTACACCATCACTGGTTAATTTACGTTCACCCAATAACGCACAAACACCCAAACCTTTGGTAATACTCACAATGTGGTATTGATCTGCAACTTGTTTGTAATCTTCGGTCACGGTTGCAAATGGCTGACCATTACGAACAACGTCATAAACCAAGTGTATTTGCTTGGGATAGTTTCTAGGTTCCGCAGTAACTAAACTCGCAGAAAAAAGCATCAATATAGCCATGTAACGAATAAAGGTTTTTAACAACATCAGCATTAAAATCCTATTTAATTAGATAGAACTACATATAAGTTAACGCGCTACGGCTATATCTGTTGGCGCTAAGATGGATTATTTCACAACAACAGTAGGCGCTTCACCCGCTTGTTGCGCGCGAATAGCACCAATAATAGCCACTTTTTCACCCGATTCTTCTAGCAGTTTTTTAGCCGCTGGCGCATTTTCAGCCGACATAATCACCACCATACCAATTCCACAATTAAAAGTACGGTGCATTTCTGTATCCGTGACATTGCCTTGTTGCTGTAACCACGTAAACAATGGCGGCATAACCCAGCTACCTTGCTTGATTTCAGCCGTTAGCCCTGCTGGCAACACACGTGGCACGTTTTCAGTTAATCCACCACCCGTGATATGTGCCATGCCTTTAACTGGCATAGACGCAATCAATTGTAATAGCGGTTTTACATAGATACGTGTTGGCGCCATCACGACATCTTTAAATGGTTGACCATGAAAATCAGCTGCCATATCGATGCCTGATTTTTCAATCAATTTGCGAATTAACGAGTAGCCATTGGAGTGCGCACCGCTAGAAGCCAACCCTAGCAGTACATCACCTGCCGCAATGGTTGTACCGTTGATGATATTTTCTTTATCCACACAGCCTACTGCAAAGCCTGCCAAATCGTACTCTCCAGCAGGATACATGCCTGGCATTTCAGCGGTTTCACCACCGACTAAGGCACAGCCAGAGTGCTCACATCCTTGGGCTATGCCTTTAATCACGGCAGCGGCGGTGCCCACTTCAAGCTTGCCACAAGCAAAATAATCTAAGAAAAATAGCGGTTCAGCACCTTGTACTAAAATATCATTCACGCTCATCGCCACTAAATCAATGCCTACGGTATCGTGTTTATCTAGCTGAAAAGCTAACTTTAATTTAGTACCCACACCATCTGTGCCCGATACCAATACAGGATTTTTGAATTTCTTTGGCATTTCAAACAGTGAGCCAAAACCACCAATACCAGCTAGCACTTCTGGGCGCATAGTACGTTTTGCGTAGGGTTTAATTTCCTCAATTAGGGCATCGCCAGCTTCCATATCTACGCCCGCATCGCGGTAGCTGATAGAGACTTGTTCTGTATTTTCTGGATTTGTACTCAATTAATGTTCTCGCTTTCTATTACTTGATCTTTTGGGGGCTATTTGTCGCGCTGTAAATGGTGGTTCTGGCTTTAAAGTTCTGGGTTTATAATGGAGCTAGTTTTTAAAGTAAGTAAAAGCGCAATATGTTGTAAATAAGCATAATTTTAACTTAAATGCCGTCTAAACGAGAAACCATGACGAAAGATATTACAAATTACCGCGGTTGGATTTTTCTAATTGTGAGCCTAGGCATCATTTATTTATTAGCACCCATTTTAACGCCATTTTTAGCGGCTGCTATTTTGGCCTACATGACCAATCCTGTTGTCGATAAAATTCATTTCGCCTCAATTAAACTTCCGTACATCGGTCGATACAGTCCCAGCCGTACAGTAGCGACAATTCTAGTCATGACATTACTCATTTTAACTGTGCTGATTCTAGTCATGATTGTCGTGCCACTTTTACAAAAAGAGGTGGTTCTAATCGCGCAAAAATTGCCTGATTACTTGACGAACGTACGCACAAAACTTGATCCATGGTTACTACAAAATTTTGGGTTGAAACTCAATATCGACACGGCAAAAATTCAAGCCATGCTGGGGAAAAACTGGCAATCGGCCAGTAATTTTGTCGGGCAAGCGTTACTCACGGTAGGCAGCCAAGGCTTGGCGATTATTAGTAGCTTAGTTAATGTGTTTCTTGTGCCGTTGGTCTTATTTTATTTAATGCGTGATTGGCATCAATTTTTAGCGCAAATTGAACAACTTATCCCGCGTCGCTACATTAAAAAAACCTTAGAAATCAGTCACGAAATTGATGCAGTATTAGGCGAGTTTTTACGGGGTCAATTAACCGTTATGCTGCTCATGAGCGCCTTTTACGCTATCGGTTTGTATTTTGTCGGCTTAGATTTAGCCCTACCGATTGGCTTATTGGCGGGTTTACTTGGCTTTGTGCCTTATTTGGGTATAGGTTTAGGCATTGTGTTAGCGCTAGCTTCTGGTTTTTTGCAATTTACTAGCCTTGGCCAGTTAGTGCCAATAGCCATTGTATTTGCGGTTGGTCAAGTGATAGAAAGTATGGTGCTTACGCCTAATTTAGTGGGCGACCGTATTGGTTTGCACCCAGTTGCCGTCATTTTTGCGTTAATGGCAGGTGGTCAGTTATTTGGCTTTGCAGGCATTCTGCTTGCCTTACCCGTCACAGCCGCTATTGCTGTAGGTTTGCGTCATATTAGACGTGGTTATTTAGCTAGTGATTATTACCAATAAGAAACTGTCATGCCAGATATGAAACAGCTTTTACTTGACATTGCAGCACCGCCATTACCCACATTAGACAATTTTGTATTAGGGCGTAATGCTGAAGCAGTTGATGCTTTGCAAGCCGCATTAAATGGCAATTCTCTTCAAAGATTTATCTACTTATGGGGTGAAAATGGTTGTGGAAAAAGCCATCTCATTCAGGCTTGTAAGGTGGCTAATGTTATTGTTGTAGATGATGTGCAACTATTTAAAAATGATGCACAAATCGCACTATTTAATACTTATAACCAAACCCGTGAAGCTGGTGGAACATTAATAGTTGCAGGTGATGCAGCCCCCACACAAATGGGTTTGCGCGATGATTTAGCCACGCGTTTAGCATGGGGCTTGGTCTATCAGTTACACCCACTCACCGATGCTGAAAAAGCCCTCGCGCTAAAAAATCATGCTTTTGAGCGCGGCATGAAGCTGCCCGATGAAGTATTAGATTACTGCCTGCGCTATTTACGCCGCGATTTACCAACGCTAATGAACACGCTTAACGCCTTGGATGAATGGTCGCTCACCACTAAAAAAATAGTGACTGTGCCTATGCTACGCAACTTATTGCAACTCCCACTTAATTTATAATCCGTATTGCTGTTACCCGAACATGCTAAGAATTACTGAAATCAAACTTCCGCTAGATCATGCAGAAGGCGCCCTTAAATCTGCCATTGCAAAAAAATTAAATTCGCCAGAAACCGATATTACTGAATTTAGTATTTTTAAACGTGGCACTGATGCCCGTAAACGTGATGCGATTTTGTTTGTATATACCATTGATGTAGCAGTAAAAAATGAAGCTGCTTTATTAAAAAAAATTAAATCTGACAAAGGTATCTCACTCACGCCAGACACCAGTTACCAATTTGTCGCAACAGCTGCTGCTAATATTAAAGGATTACAACACAAAAAAACACTACGCCCTATTGTGGTTGGCTTTGGGCCAGCAGGTATTTTTGCCGCTTTAATTTTAGCGCAATCTGGCTTCAAGCCGATTGTGTTAGAACGCGGTAAAGCTGTGCGTGAGCGTACTAAAGATACTTGGGCGATGTGGCGTAAAGGCGAGCTTAATCCTGAATCTAACGTGCAATTTGGCGAAGGCGGCGCAGGTACGTTTTCAGATGGAAAACTCTATAGCCAAATTAAAGAGAACGGCTTTTACGGCCGCAAAGTGCTTAATGAATTTGTAAAAGCGGGTGCGCCGCCAGAGATTTTATATTTAAGTCACCCGCATATTGGCACGTTCAAATTAGTGGGTATGGTTGAAGCTATGCGGGCCAATATCATAGCGCTTGGCGGCGAAATTCGCTTTGAAAGTCGGGTAGATGATATCGCAATAGACAGCGGCAAAATTCAAGGCGTAACTTTGGCCAATGGTGAACATATTGCCACCAATCACCTCATTTTAGCCATTGGTCATAGCGCGCGCGATACCTTTGAGTTGGTGCATCAGCGCGGCATTTATATTGAAGCCAAGCCTTTTGCCATTGGTTTTAGAATAGAGCATCCACAATCACTTATCGATAAAGCGCGTTACGGTAACAATTATCATGAAGTACAAAAACAGCTAGGCGCGGCAGATTACAAACTTGTGCATCATGCTGAAAATGGTCGCGCAGCTTACAGCTTCTGCATGTGTCCGGGCGGCACGGTTGTGGCTGCTGCTTCTGAAGCTGGTCGTGTTGTCGTTAATGGCATGAGTCAGTATTCGCGCAATGAGCGCAACGCTAATAGCGGCATTGTGGTGGGCATAGACCTAGTAGATTTTGAGCAAGATTATAATGGTGACCCAACCAGTAATCCACTTGCTGGCGTGGCTTTACAAAGACAATTAGAATCTCAAGCTTACGTGCTAGGGGGTAGCAATTATCAAGCCCCTGCACAGCTATTGGGAGACTTTTTAAATAACACGCCATCAACCCAATTAGGTGCGGTAAAAGCTTCTTACACGCCAGGTATCGCATTGGGCGATTTAAGTAACGCATTACCTGAATACGCGATTAGCGCCATCCGTGAAGCATTACCTGCATTTGGACGACAAATTAAAGGCTACGACCTACCCGATGCTTTGCTCACAGGCGTTGAAACACGCACTTCATCGCCTGTACGTATAAAACGTGTTGAGGCAACGATGCAAAGCGTTAATACTCAAGGTTTATATCCAACTGGCGAAGGCGCTGGTTATGCAGGGGGAATTTTCTCGGCAGCGGTAGATGGCATTAAGGCTGCGGAAGCAGTGGCGTTGTCACTAGTGAACGATTAACGTTGCCAGTTTTTGATTTAGCGCAGCTATTTATCCGCGCGGGTCTGTTTTACCGCGCGTGGCTTATGAGGTGCATGACGCATGATAAAATCCCATAAAAATGGCGGTATAAAACGCATACCACGAGCTATAACTCCCATCTGCCAAGGGATAACGGTGAAGCGTCTTTTAGCAGCAATGGCTTTGACAAACTTAATTGCAGCCACATCCACTTCCATTAAAAATGGCATCTTATAAGAGTTAATATCTGTCATCGGTGTACGGATATACCCCGGCGCAATCGTCGTGACCGCGATGCCATGTGGCTTCATTTCAATGCGTAAACTTTCTAAATAAGCAATGGCTGCCGCCTTTGAGGCACTATAAGCCCCCGCCCCTGGCAAGCCACGCATGCCTGCAACGCTAGCAAAACCCACTAATTGACCATGCTGCTGCTGAATCATAGGTGCAATAAAGGGTTGAAAAGTATTCAACAGACCAACTACATTAATGTCCATTACTGCTTTAAAATATTCAATATCTTCAGCATGTTGCGTCAAAGTGCCGATGCTAACGCCAGCACTTGCAATGACAATATCTGGCGCACCAAATTCTGTAATAAACTGTTGCGCGGCTGATAGCATGGCTAGTTCATCACGTACATCAGCTACATATACTTGCACTTTGCTACCAATTTCAGCAAATTTAGTTTGAATTTCTGCAGATAAATTTTCTAGCAACTCTACACGACGTGCGACTAAACCTAATATTGCACCTTGGCTGGCGTACTCTTTAGCTAGCGCCTCACCAATGCCGCTAGATGCACCAGTGATAAACACTTTTAATGGTGTAGTACTCATGTTTTTTTACCTAAAAATAACGTAACTATACAAAATACTGTGCGCAAAAAAAACCTGCTTCATTTAGTCATGAAGCAGGCTCTTAATATTGGAAGCTACCAGCAAGCACTCAAAGTACAATTACTTAACAACCAAGCTTTTGCTCGCTTTAGTTGGCACTTGCCTCACTACTTTTTTTTAGCCTTATCCTTACGGATATTGCCAATAATATAATCAACCACTTTTAAGGCTTTCTCATTATCACCCGCCATGGTGCTTGATGTAATGTATTTACCATCAATCACTATGCTTGGTACGCCAGTAGCGCCAGATGCACGAAAGTATTGCGCAGCACGATTAAGTTTGGTATCCATAGAAAATGATTTATAAGCTGCTTCTACTTTAGCTTTATCCAAGCCACTTTGGCTGGTGATCCATGCCATGGTAGCCACTTCATCAGTTGGATTAAGAGTTTTTGTTTTATGAATGGCATCGAACAAAGGCGTATGTAGTTTCTCCAACACACCCAATGTTTCCATTGCATAATAAGCTCTTGCCATAGGTGCCCAACTAGCGTTTGGCAAACCTGGTATACGTTTAAAAACAACATCACTCGCCTGTTTTTTAACCCATGCATTTAATACTGGGTCCATATGGTAACAATGTGAACAGCCATACCAAAACAGCTCTACTACTTCAATTTTTGCTTTATTATCTGTCTCAATAGGCTGTACTGTCACATCAAAATCAGCACCTTGTTTAGGTGGCGTGGCTGGAGCATTAGCAAAAACTTGCGTACTTAATAACAGCAACCATGTGGCTAAAAACTTTTTCATCGTACTTTTTCCTTCTTTTAAAGAGTTGTAAATAGTCAAACTTTTCACTACAACGTATGGCTCAATGCTTGAGATGACAACTTATTGCGGCGGTGTTTCAGAATGGATTTTAATCAAATCCGCACTAAAACCACTAATCACCAATGCACTACGAGTTTTATTAATTTGATCAATATCGGTTAATGGTCCTACGCGCACACGATGCCAAATGCCCTTTTCTGGAATATCAGCCGTTTGTACGACAGCTTCAAAACCTTGAAGTGCCAATTTTGCTTTCATATTATCTGCATCTGCCTCTTTTTGAAAAGCGCCAGCTTGTAAAAAGTAGTTATCTTTCTTGATTGTGGCCGCA
>JAYVFU010000253.1:0-2629 GCA_043772865.1 Methylophilaceae bacterium | reverse complement strand
TGCTTTGTTTGCCATCGTTACGCTTAACATAGCCTTGCAGATTAACCGCATCAGGCAGCGCAATTGGCGTAGGCTCTGCTTCTAACGCTGGCATTGGTGATTCTACTTTTAGTGGCTCATTTTTTTTGGTTTGTCGCAGGTAATCTAAATTACTGCGCTCTGTGGGCGAGGTAAATAGTCGCCCCATTGGCTCTGCGGCTAAAGCGGGCGCAATATTCAGGCTTAATAGCATCAAAGCGATTAACTGCATGGTGTTAACTTGCAAAAGTTTAGTCATATTTTCACCCCCACCCTAGCCCTCCCCATTCATGGGGAGGGAATAGATTATATTAAGCCCACTTGCTGTGATGACGCCAGCAATTATCTTTACAACCATTCCTTACAACCACTCTTTACAACTTGTCTTTGCAACCAGTCCTATTAACCAGTTCTTACAGCTAGCAGAACAAAAGCGCTAACGCTACCATGTATGAAATGGAAATTATAAAGCCCCCGCTGATGCCGTGCCTGCTAATTGTGGATCGCGCAAAGTGAGCCAATCAATTTCACAATTGGCTTGCATATTTGCGGCAATGGTTTTGATATTAACCGCTGCGCTAATGGGGCGTTTAATTTCGCAATCGCGCACCATATAAGGCGTGGTTTGCGTGCGCAAACCATCTAGCAAAGCCAGTAAATCGCCCTCGTGCAACATATCGAGCTTTAAGCTCATCACCGAGCGGTGCAAGGTAAAGTTGCCCAAGTTTGGCAAAAAGCTTGGCTTATAATTTTCTTGCAGGCCAATACTATAATCAATGCTAAACAATTTGTGCTGCGCGTGAATTTGGCGCAAGGTTTCTATCCATTCAATGCGGTGCTCTTCGCCAATAAAGCCGCTGGCAAGCAGCCCATTATAAACTGGCAAATATTGAATAATCGTCTCTTTTTCTAGCCCAGACGATTGATATTTTTGCCGTGCTTGATTCAGGTTGTTTTGCTGGGTTTGCAAGGCCAACTCATTTTTTAATCGATATTGATCTGCAAAGCTGACCAGCACGCCCACTAGTATTAATGCGGCCACCAGCCCGATGATGGGGAAGCGAAGTTTGCGCCAATCTTGCGGACTTAAACTCATGACGCAACCCCCAAATTAACGCCAACATTGCTTGCTGGTTTTAAGATAATTTTTAGCTTAAATATCGCTGGCGGGCGCTCTGTGCTTGTGTTTTCATCGGTGGTGCTGCCTTGCAGATTGGCCAGCGAACTCACGTTTACTGGCTCTTGTAAAATCACCACTTGATCGACCAAGTTATTTTGGCGCAGATGCGTTACAAACGTATTCACACTGTTTAACGCTGCGCGATAATCGCCATTAAAGCCTTTAATTTCAGCATTGATAAAGCCAATTTGTAGCAGTTTTGTTGCGTCATTGCCAGTAGGCGTGGCGACTGGCTGGGCATTAGCGGTAATGCTGCCCTCCTCGTCTTTTTGCTTTTTATCGTTACTCAGCGTCCAACGCATTCTGCTAAGGGCAATTTCGGGTGATGCCTCAAACGCGCCGCTTAACACTTGCATGAGTTGGCGCGGCGATTGATTATTGACTTGAATAATTTGCGCTAAATCGGCTGCCACTTTAAGCTCGCCACTGGCAATTGGCGTGCTTGGAAAGTCTTTGGCGACCGCTTCATATTGTTGTTGTTGTTGCTGAGTTTGCGCAGCAAAGTACTGCAATTGATTTTTTTGGTGCTTACCCTGCCACGCATAAAAAGTGGCCAGCAGCACGCCAATAGTCGCCACACAGGCAGTTGCAATATTAATTTTACGGCGCAGATTATTTAGGCCGTGAATCTTACTAAACGTGGCAGGCGCAAGACTATCGGGAATATTGCCATTAGCCAACATTTGCATGTGCAAAAATTCTGGATGTTTTTTAACCAAATCGGTGGCGATGTTCGAATTTTTTGCATACGCCAACATATCGACTATTTTGCACTCTAGGCCTTGTTCTTGGCTGATGCTTTTGGCGATTTCGTTATTGGAGTTATCAATGGCAGGCAGCACCAATTGCAGTGCGGTTTCGTTGGCAATTAAGCGTTGGCTAGTTAAGTACAACCGCGTTTTATCAATTTCTACCAAATAAAAATAAGCCAATTGATTCGGTTTAACGTCTTGCATCGGTACTAGGCGGCTCATACGCAAGCGGCCATTGTGCAAATAAGTTTGGCGCAGGCCAGACGTTAAGCGCTCGCACAGTAAAATATGCTGCGCCATCAGTTTCATTTGGCGCACTGCCACTTGGCTGATCATCGGCAACATGTAAATGCCCACTAAAGGCGCATGGTTAGCTTGAATGGCGTCTACCCAGCCTTGTAAAAAATCGGCATTGTTAAGCGAAACAAATAAAAAATTATCGTCTCTACGCTTATCTGTGGCGCGATTAATAAAGTGCGCAGCGCGGTATAGACTGTTGCGATTAAACTGATTGAGTTTGCGCTCGATGATTTCGCGCCGCGCTGCACCACTCGTGTGCGGCAAGCTTTCTACTTTATAATCTTCTTCAATCGCATCTACAATTAAATAGATATTGGTGTTGGCAAACTGGCTTATATATTGGCTAAAAGCGGTGTGGTCATCATCGGTATTGCTAAAA
>JAYVFU010000252.1:0-2633 GCA_043772865.1 Methylophilaceae bacterium | reverse complement strand
CTGCAAGCCCAATGTAAGAGCTAATATCGACAAACGAAATGTCGAATTGGGTGATTAGCATATTTTCAATGATAATCTTCATGATGATTGTGCAAGACTATAATTCATTTTAGAACCTAAAAGAGTAGTAAAGGCGTTATTTGGCAAAATGCCATTTGTTACAAGTTAGATTGAATACTCAGCAGGCTGCAGAATTACAATGCGGACAAAATAAGTAAAGCGCCAGCAGTGGTGGATTAGTTCTTGTAGGAGTGAGCGCCTAGAAAGCATATAATTTATTGAGCTATTTATTTAGAGCTATGAATAAAAATTCAAGTATATTTAAATTTAAAACTAACTTTAATAAGCTATATATTATTTCAAAAATAAACGATAACTACCGCTGTCACCAATCACTTTTAAGTTGATCAATTGGTTATATAAACTGGATAACTGTCTCTTTTCTATAGCAATATAAATAGGTTTATTTTTTGCTAATGCATCAATCTCTTGTAATGTATTAATATGTAATGCTTTACCATTGCTATAAAAGCTAGCTGAAAAAGGGCGATCTTCTAAAAATACGATTGGATGCAAACTGTTTTGCATTTTATAAATTGCGATAATTGATTTTGCGGACTTGCCATCAGCTATATGTCCTAGTGTTAAAGCACTTAATACACCCATCATTGTAAGCAGGCTAATTATGCTGCCGATATTGATAATCTTTTTTGTCAATAATTGATCAAATTTGTTTAACCAAAGCGCTAAGTACATTGCTAAAGGGGGCAATCCAGGCAGTACATAGGTCCACAAAATATTGCCTGACATGGTAAAGAATAAACAAGGTGCAAGGCCAGCTAATAATAAAAAGAGTGTCGTTTTCGATTGCTTGGCTAAGCTGTTGTTATGAATTTGTTGTTTATAAATCCAAGCTATTGCAGGTAGCATTAAGCTCCAGGGTAATGCACCGAAAATTAGATCTAACCAAATAACACCGTGTTTAGTGGCATGAGCACTGCCATACATATCGCCTTTCCAGCCTGGTATTGTGAAACGTTGCCAATGCTCGCCAATAAAAAAATAATTTAAAAAGCCTGGTGTATGTTGTTCGGCAATCAAATACCAAGGCAAAGCGGCAACAATAGCCAGAATTGATCCTGTTATCCAAGGTAGCCCTTGCCAAGTTTGTTTTATTGAGCCTGTAGTAAGTGCCCATAAACTAATGGGAAGCAAAACCAATACCCAACCAATAGGGCCTTTAGCAAGCAGCATTAAACTTAACCCAATGAAAAAAATCCATTGCTCACGTTTTTTTTCATTTTCGGCCCCATATAAACTCAGCCAAAAACCGCGTAATGATAAAGTACTACCTAAACAAAGTGCCATATCAGTCATTACTGCTCCTGATGACACCATAAATAAAAATGACGTACTTAATATTGCAATGACATAGAAGGGATTGATCAGACTACGTTTTGCCCAATCATAACTAATGATTACGATTAATAAAGCCGCAAAAAAATGAGGAATTCGAACAGCGAATTCATTAGTACCAAATAATTTAATTCCAAAAGCAGACATCCAAAACGATAAAGGTGGCTTTCCCCAAAACGGTACACCAGTATCAAACCATGGCGTGATCCAATCATTCATTTCAGCCATTTTGCGTGCAATTTCACCGTACCTACCTTCAGTAGTATCCATTAACGGGTATAGGCCAAGAGAAACTAATCGAATCAAAATAAGTACAATAAGCACATAGATTGTACTTTTGCCTAAATTAGATTCGCATTCATGCCAAAAGCTTATTAATTTTTTCATGTGTTTATTTTTATTTTGAAGGAAAATATTTTTCAATCAAGTAAATTGGTCGTTGTTTAACTTCCGTATAAATCAGGGCGATATATTCCCCCAAAACACCAATACAAAATAACTGAACACCACCAATAAATAGGATAGTAATAATTAATGTTGGAAATCCTTGCACATCATCATGTGTAACAAGATTTTTTAGAATAAAATAAAGGGCATATGAAAATGCGCCACCTGCACTGAATCTCAAACGATTATAGAGAGGTGACACTGACTCGGTGATGACGATAACATTACAATTCTGTAATGTTGCTAAGAGCTAAACTATTGTTGGGAAGATGAGATGAATTGAGGTGCCAACATCAAGGGTGCTTTGAATGTTGATTTCACCACCATGAAGTCTCATGATGGACTTGACTATCGCCAATCCTAATCCTGCCCCTTCGGTATGAGAGGTGCGTGATGGATTAACCCGATAAAAACGATCAAATATTTTTGGTAAGTGCTCAGGAGCAATGCCGACTCCTGTATCGCAACAGACGATTTCAATACCTTTATTTTCAGCTGTATAAATGGAGAATGTGACTTTCCCGCAACTCGCCGTGCAACGTAGTGCATTTGACAGTAAATTGCTGATTACTCTCTGAAAAAGTATGGGGTCGGCATTAAAAGTTACCTCTCCTACACAATTAACTTGGATATTTTGTTCAGCAGCAAGCGCTTCATAAAAATCAATAACCTTCTTAATTTCCTTATCTGCTTCAAATGGTTGGGAGGTATCTAAAAATTTAGTACTATCAGCTTTAGCCAAAAACATTAGACTGTCTGTAATACGCGAC
>JAYVFU010000251.1:0-2636 GCA_043772865.1 Methylophilaceae bacterium | reverse complement strand
AGTAAGGGCCAAACTAGCCAATAAAGACGCTGCCAGCGCCGATTTTAAGGCGTATTTAATCAAGCAAGGTTATGCTGAGGGCGACGAAAAAGACCAGCTGCCATTTGCCGAATGGGGCATTGACGAGCTGACGCTTTGCGCGCTGTATTTCAACCCCAAATTAGACGTCGCCAAAGCGCAGCTGGCGCTAGCTACTGTCGCTGTCAACACAGCGAATCAACAACAAAACCCCACGCTGGGCGGCCGCGCAGCGCATAGCAACCAAGCCAATGGCGACAAAAGCCCGTGGGCGTTTGGCTTGGAGGTAGAAATTCCGATTGAAACCGCCAATAAACGCCAAATTAAAGTTGAAGCAGCACAACACTTGCAAGAAGTAGCACGCATTGATGTGGCCGATGTGGCTTGGCAACTGCGCAGCCAAATAGCCAAAGACTTATTAAGTTTTCATGAAAATATCGCACAACAAAATCAACTTAATCAAGATTTAATGATTCAAAATAGTCTCATTAAATTGCTCGAAAAGCGCGTCCAGCTTGGCGCAGCATCCAACACCGAGTTAAACGCGGCTAAATTATTACAACAAAAAGCGCAATTTTCGCTTAATTCAGAACAAAGCAAATCGACTGAAATGCGCGCCGCACTTGCTGCAGACGTGGGTTTGAGCAATGAAAAATTTGCCCAACTGCAACTAAAACCACTCGATATTGAATCTGCATTATTAACCATGCCCAACACCGCACAATTGCAAGAGAGCGCCCTGCTCAACCGCTTGGATATTCGCCGCAGCTTGGCTAAATACGCCGCGAGTGAGGCTAAAATTAAGCTCGAAATTGCTAAACAAACACCCGATATTTCGCTAAGCCCAGGTTTTGCATTTGAATTTGGCAATAGCATTTGGTCGCTCGGGTTTTCTACCTTGCTGAATTTATTGAATAAAAACGCCACATTAATTGCAGAGGCAACGCAACTGCGCGAGATTGAAGGTGCGCAATTTGAGGCGCTGCAAGCCAATGTTATTGCGGATGCCAGCCAAGCCAATGCTGCTTTTATTGCAAGCCAGCAAAACGTTGCGCAGGTAAAGCAGCAACTAGCCGCACAACAACAAGTGACGCAAAAATTGCAACGCCAATTAGATGCGGGGCAGATTGATCGCTTAGAGTTGACGCAAAATAAATTAATTACCAGCCAGCTACAACAGCAGTTAATCAATGCAAAATTTAAGCAGTTAAACGCCCTATTGGCGCTTGAAAATAGTGTGCAAATGCCGTTAAAAGCAGACACCGTTTTAACTAGTGACAACTTGGTAAACGATAAAACAATTCAAATTCAACGAGTTAAAGAATGAGCAGAAAATTAAGTCTGATTATTGGCGTGCAAGCTTTACTGATTATCGCGCTATTTTGGGTGCTTATTTTTTATGGCAAAGATGAGTACGAAGCGTATCAAAACAGCCATGAAGATGTGATTGCTACGCCAAACCATATTAGCAAAAAAAATGGCATGAATATTGTCAGCTTATCGGCTGCAACCCAACATAATAGCGGCATTACAACACAAAAACTTGCAAGCAGCAGCTTTACAGGCACACTTAAAAGCACAGGCACGGTGATTGCGATTGATAGCTTAATTGAGGCCAAAGCCAATTATTTGCGCACGAAATCGGAAATCGCCTTGGCGCGCGCGGCAAGTAGCAATAATAGCCAGCAATATCAACGACTTAAAACGCTAAACGAAGATGATAAAAACGTATCCGATAAGGTTGTGCAAGACGCTTTAGCGGCCGTAAATAGTGATAAAGCCAAAATTACGGCTGCCGAATTACAGCTGAGTAATCTACAAAATGCCGTTAAATTACAATGGGGCGAAACTTTATCTGGCTTGGTTTTAGATAATAAAGTGTTTAGCGATAAACTTGCACCGCATTTGGCCAATTTGTTAAACCGAAAAAACGTGCTGGTGCAGGTGAGTTTGCCGACAGAATCGCCCACACCAGCCATTGGCTCAACGCTTAATTTAAGCCCGCTTAATACTCCAAGCGTCACCAAAGCCACTTATGTATCGCCCGCAGCCCAAAGTGACGCCAATGGTTACGGTAAAACTTTTTATTATAGTGCGCCTGCCGACCAGCTACGTATTGGTATGCGCGTCAATACTGAGGCAGTTGCCAGCAACAGCAAACCCAATAGCGGCGTGCTGATTCCCAATCAAGCCATTGTTTGGTTTGGCGGCAAGCCTTGGGCGTATTTTAAACAAGGCAAAAACAAAGCAGGTGAAGACCAATTTGTGCGCAAACCAATTAGCACTGATACAGAGGCTGCAGGCGGTTGGTTTAACCAAGGTTTAGCTGACGATAACGAAGTAGTGGCTAACGGCGCGCAGTTGCTGCTTTCTGAAGAATTTAAGAACCAAATTAAGAACGAGAACGATGATTAAATTCTCCCAAATACGTTTGTTAAGCTGGTGATAATGTCAGCAATCGTCCGCTTTGCAATTCGCTATTATGGCGTTGTTATTGGCTTGGCGTGCCTGGTGGTGCTGTACGGCATTTACAGCCTTACCCGCAGCAATTTAGATGTTTTTCCTGAGTTTTCGCCCACACAAATCATCATCCAAACCGAATCGCCTGGACTTTCCGC
>JAYVFU010000250.1:0-2644 GCA_043772865.1 Methylophilaceae bacterium | reverse complement strand
CAGGCACGGCGGCATCACCTACTTCAACCCCTAAATCGCCACGCGCGACCATAATGACATCGGAAGCTTCAATAATCTCTTCTAAATTATCAATAGCTTCTGCACGCTCAATTTTTGCCACAATGCTCGCAGTACCGCCGGCTTTTTTAACTAAACTGCGTGCCAACTCAACATCGGCAGCATTTTTAGGGAAAGAAATCGCAATATAATCGGCTTCCAGCGCCACTGCAGTCAAAATATCTTCACGGTCTTTTGTAGTCAGTGCCTCGGCCGATAAGCCACCACCTTGACGATTAATCCCCTTATTATTAGATAAAATACCGCCAGTATTGACCACACAATGTATCTGATTACCCTTGACGCGGTCAACCGTCATCACAATTCGGCCATCGTCTAGCAGCAATACTGTGCCAGCTTCAACTTCCTTAGTCAGCTCTTTATAATCCAGGCCAACATGATATTGATCGCCTAAATTGCAATCAGCATCCAGCACAAATAAATCCCCCATTTTGAGCTCAATTTTACCTAACTCAAATTTACCAATGCGGATTTTAGGGCCTTGCATATCACATAAAACACCCACTGGACGACCGAGTTTTAAGGCAATCTTACGCACTATTTCAGCACGTGCAATGTGATCCGCAGCAGTGCCATGCGAAAAATTCAGTCGCACCACATTCACGCCAGCGGTG
Source organism: Methylophilaceae bacterium (assembly GCA_043772865.1). Classification (GTDB taxonomy): domain Bacteria; phylum Pseudomonadota; class Gammaproteobacteria; order Burkholderiales; family Methylophilaceae; genus JACMMS01. Next base: position 1,952 of record JAYVFU010000250.1, on the reverse strand, counting down.
ATTAAGCGCGCTAGCGTCTCTTCACTGGTAGAAGATGGTCCAAGGGTTGCCACTATTTTTGTTTTTCGCGGTATTAAGTAATTAGTGCTCAAGTTTTTTCCAATATTATGCTTATACAATTCAGACAACTCATTTGCCTGTTTATCTTTAATAATTCCACATCAAACTATTTCATTTATTTTTTTAGGTAAAATTAAAACATTAAAGGGGCTACTAGCCCCTTTAATGTTTAATAGATTCAAGAGATTGGCGCTTATTCTCTTGTTAATTTCCACGCTGTTCTAAAATTTCAACTGCAGGTAATTTTTTACCTTCTAAAAACTCTAAAAAAGCACCGCCCGCCGTTGATATATAAGACACTTTGTCATAAATACCATACTTTTGGATAGCCGCAATGGTGTCGCCACCACCCGCTAGAGTAAATGCTTTAGTAGTTGCAATTGCATGGGCGATCGTTTTTGTGCCCTCGCCAAATTGATCAAACTCAAATACACCCACCGGGCCATTCCATACGACAGTGCCTGCATTTTTAATAATCTCTGCTATTTCATTAGCAGATTTCGCGCCAATATCAAAAATCATATCATCCGCAGCCACATCATCGGCAGCTTTCTTAATGGCAGGCTCATTAGCATCAAATTTCTTACCACATACTACGTCTACTGCAATTGGAACAGCTGCACCACGTGCTGACATTTTTGTCATTAATGCACGTGCTGTGGGCACTAAATCATCTTCACATAATGATTTCCCTACTTCATGACCAGCCGCTTTTAGAAAGGTATTAGCAATACCGCCACCCACTACCATTTGATCGACTTTTTCTGACAAACTTTCAAGTACTGTAAGTTTGGTCGAAACTTTAGAGCCACCAACAATCGCCACCATTGGACGCGCTGGGTTTAATAAGGCCTTAGTTAATGCATCTAATTCACCAATTAACAAAATACCACCAGCCGCAATTGCTGCAAATTTTGCCACGCCATGTGTTGAAGCCTCCGCACGGTGTGCCGTACCAAATGCATCCATCACAAACACATCACATAGCTTGGCATATTTTTGTGACAGTTCATCGGTGTTTTTTTTCTCACCCTTATTAAACCGGCAATTTTCTAATACCACTAACTCGCCATTAGCCACCTCAAACCCACCATCAACCCAGTCTTTAATCAAGCGTACTGGCTGGCCTAATTTGCTGCTAATCACATCAACAACTGGTTGTAATGAGTTTTCTGCTGAGTAAACACACTCTTCTGGGCGACCCAAATGTGATGTCACCATCACTTTTGCTCCTGCTTTGAGTGCAAATTCTATGGTCGCCATTGAAGCAGTAATACGTGCATCAGAAGTTACTTTACCATCGGCTACTGGCACATTAAGATCCGCGCGAATCAATACCCGTTTACCTTGTAAATCAAGATCCGTCATTTTAATAATAGGCATATGCTTATCTTTCTTGATACTTAGCTTTCTAAAAATTACTTGGCGATATGTTCAACTAAACGCATTAAGTTACAGGTGTAGCCGTACTCATTATCGTACCAAGCCACCACTTTAACGAAAGTAGGATCTAACTGAATACCAGCGTCAGCATCAAATACTGATGGGCAGGTTTCACCACGGAAATCTGTTGATACCACTTTTTCATTGGTATATCCCAACACACCTTTGAGCGGACCGCTTTCTGATGCCGCTTTCATCACAGCGCAAATTTGCTCATAAGTTGCCTCTTTTTCCAGCTCCACTGTTAAGTCCACGACTGACACATCAGAAGTTGGGATACGAAACGCCATACCTGTGAGTTTTTTATTGAGTGATGGAATCACTTTACCTACTGCTTTAGCGGCGCCAGTCGATGATGGAATGATATTTTCTAAAATGCCACGACCGCCGCGCCAGTCTTTATTGGATGGGCCATCTACCGTTTTTTGTGTAGCCGTTGCTGCATGTAC
>JAYVFU010000249.1:0-7507 GCA_043772865.1 Methylophilaceae bacterium | reverse complement strand
ACTGATTCATGTTGAAACTCAGCACCGTAGCCCGCAGTAAAACGGATTTGGGTTAACGCATATTCAAAGCCACTTTTTTCCGCGATTTGAGCTAACTTGCGGTTGTAATCAGCATCCCAGCTGGTACGCTGCTCGATATTACTGACCACCAACCCACCACTTACATTGGGAACCCAGTAAGCAAATTTAACTTCTTCCTGCTGATTATTTGGTGCACTCATTATTTTCTCCTATTCTATTTATAATTTTTAAGCTGTTGCCAGCTTGGCTGTTGTATTGTTATTTAATAGCTCGCGGTAACTTTCACTGCGATATTCTCGGTGATTTAGAAATGGCAAAGCACGTTCAATCGCCAAATCAATACGGGCGCTTAATATCGGGTTGCTCACTTTGTAATTCACAAAATCTGCTTCTGTGCCGTACACGCCAACAGGCAAAGTTAATGCTTGAAAAAAACTGAATAGAGGACGCAACTCGTGGTCAATAATCAATGCATGGCGCTCACTGCCGCCGGTGGCAGCTAGCAATACAGGCACGTCTATCAACGATTCATAATTGACTAAATCAAATAAATGCTTAAACAAACCGGTGTAAGAAGCGCGATAAACAGGTGTGGCAACTATTAACAAATCGGCATTTTCAATCGCTTTAATATCTCTTTGCACATTGCTGGGCAAATTTGCTGGGTCAAAAGATGCAACTAAATCAGGTCCGATATTACTTAATTCAATCAGATGTAAATCAATAGGTATTTGCTTGCCAAGACGTTGTGTTAACTCGTCGATAATTGCAGTTGTTCTTGATGGAATTTTGTAGCTGCCTGAAACAGCTGTGACTTTTAATTTGTTACTCATAGTGACTCCTGATTAAAAACTTGCCATTGGTGAACGGCTTTAAAAATGCATAAGCAATTGATATATATTCATTTAGCAGCATCTATGCCAGAATTATTCTTGTTATATTTCAATAGTTTACGAATATTTTAAAATATTTATTGCTGTTGCAATTGCATAAAGTTGCTGTTTAACTGCTGTTAAAACAGCACAAAATCTATTCACCATCTGTTATTTCTAAATTGACTATTCCAAGTGCCAAGCACTACAAATCCGCCGTTGTTCTGCTGTTATTACAGCAATCAATCAGCATCCACCTGCTGAATTAACAGCTAACCCCTCTCAATAAAAATAAAATTTATATAAAAATCAATTGCTTATCCATTGGCACGTTAAATGCACTTCTATTTGTATTTTATAAACACCAATTCAGCTGGTTGTTAAACACTGGATTAATCATTTTTTAGAGGATTAGATATGACACAGGCAGCATTAAAACAAGATCACATTAGGCCGAGGCACATCGGCATAGTCTCAAGGCCACTTGCGCATATTATTAAAAATGATACAGAAGCCATTGAAGTGGCAAAAAAAGTGGCCACAGAAATCGCTAAAGAAGCAGCGATTCGCGACAGGGAAAGGCGTTTACCGAGTAAAGAATTGGATTTATATTCGAGCAGCGGCCTATGGGGCATTACCGTTCCTAAAGAATACGGTGGGGCATTCGTGGCAAACAAAACATTGGCTGAAGTGGTTAGTATTATTTCTGAAGCTGACCCTAGTATTGGACAGATTCCGCAAAACCATTTGTATATGGTAGAAGGTTTAAGACTAGACGGCACAGAGTTTCAGAAAAAATTCTTTTTTGATTTAGTACTTAAAGGCGTGAGGTTTGGTAATGCATTTTCAGAAATAGGCACAAAAAATGTGAACGATGTACAAACGCGCCTTAAACCAACTGAAGGCGGTTATTTACTTTCAGGTAAAAAATTCTATTCATCTGGTGCATTATTGGCTGATTGGGTGCCAGTGGTAGCAAAAGATGAAAACGATAATACGATTGTAGCGTTTGTAGAAAAAGGGGCTGAAGGCCTCACGATTATTGATGATTGGTCTAGCTTTGGTCAGCGTACCACTGCAAGCGGTACGACAATTTTGGATAATATTTTCATTCCATCAGAATTTGTGTTGCCGCATCACTTAGCATTCGACCGCCCTACTGTGATGGGTCCTGTCGCACAAATTATTCAGGCGGCAGTTGATACAGGCATTGCACGTGCAGCTTTTAAAGATACTTTGTATTTTGTGCGCAATCACACGCGCCCATGGATTGATACAGAACTTGAGCATGGCTACGAAGACCCCCATACCATTAAAGACATTGGTGACTTACAAATTCGCATTCATGCAACGGAGGCTTTATTAAGCCGTGCTGGTGACTTTATTGACAGAGCACAAATTGATGCTAATGAAGAAACTGTAGCTACTGCTTCAATCGCAGTAGCTGAGGCAAAAGTACTAAGCACAGAAACTGCTCTACTTGCAGGTAGCAAGTTATTCGAGCTAGCGGGTACGCGTTCTACATTAGGAGAATTTAATCTAGACCGCCATTGGCGCAACGCACGTACACATACATTACATGACCCTGTACGCTGGAAATATCACGCGGTTGGCAATTACAGCTTGAATGGAGTGAATCCACCGCGTCACCCTTGGATTTAGACTAAATAAAAAGCCCTTATGCTCAGCTGCATAAAGGCTTTTCAAGCATTGTTTGAGTTTCAAAAACCATACAAAATCGCAGCGTCCAATAAACGTTGCGAAACTTTTTGGCTTTTTGTTTGCAAAGTATAATCGGTAAATCTGTGCTGTAAAGTTTGTTCTCTGTAAGCAATTAAATCTGCAATCGTGATGATTTTTAAGCCATGCTTTTTGGCAAACAAAAATAGATCTGGCCTGCGCGCCATGCTTCCATCTTCATTCACAATTTCGCACAACACACCAACAGGATTCAACCCTGCCAGCGCGGCTAAATCATAAACGGCTTCAGTGTGGCCAGGTCGCTCCAATACACCGCCTAATCGAGCACGTAACGGAAAAATATGTCCAGGTCTTAAAAAGTCTGCTGCTTGTGAAGATGAATCAGCCAGCGCGCGTAATGTGATTGCTCTATCTGGGGCAGAGATGCCCGTAGTAGTGCCATATTTATAATCAACACTCACTGTAAAAGCCGTTCTGTGAGATTCAGTATTATTTTCAACCATCAATGGTAATTGCAGTTGCTGTAATCTTTCTTCGCCTAATGCTACGCACACCAAGCCACTACTATGCCTGACTAAAAAAGCCATTTGGCTAGTCGTGATTTTTTCAGCAGCGATGATTAAATCACCTTCATTTTCACGATCTGTATCATCTACCACTACAACAAATTCACCATTTGCAATAGCGTCAATTGCTTGGCTGACGGTATTAAATGTATTACTCATATAAATTCCTAATAATTAAGCGTTAATTTTTAAAAGCCGCTCAGCATTTTGATAAAAGACTTTATCTAACACAGCCTCCTTAAAACCTAATGCTGCAAAATCATCTACTGTTTGTTTCATGGCGCGAAATGGGTAAGAAGAACCAAATAATAATTGCTCACTTAAAAACGAGTTTGCCGCTTCAACATATAATTGTGAGCCAGGCTGAAAGATGTACATATCAGGCACTAAATAGATATTCTTGTAACGAAATGCTGCGCCAATGATTTCATTTACAAACGGGTAATACCCATGAAAACAAATGATATTCAACGCAGGATATTTTCTGGCTAATCTGGCCACAGCATTCGGTTGCGCATAGTCAAAGTCTGGCGTTGTTGGGCCAGACATTAAGCAAACAGGTATATCGTGATGAGTACACTCTTCATACACTGGGTTAAAAATTGGGTCATCTGCTTGCAGTGCTGGCTCGCCAAATCCCGGTTCAATATTAATCGCCTTAAATTGATGTTGATTAATGGCAACATTAATTTCTTGCACTGCGTTTTTCTCACCTCTGGTTTGAATATCTACGGAACCCAAGCCAACCAATTTTAAACTTTGCGATACGAGCTTTGCAATTTCTTCATTGCCTATGGTTAAAGATGGTGTTTCACGGCCAACCACCACTGCTTTATCTACGCCTGCTAATTCAATCTCATTTAAATAACCTTCAATCGTGTAAGAGCGCTTGAAATGCTCCACATCTTTAGAACCCACTCTTTCGTTCAACCATTTAGCTGTTTCATACTCAGGTGTATTGGGCGTCGCGCCGAAAAAATCATGCAAATACGCTGGTCGACTTCTCATATCAATAATTTTTTGTGTCATTTTTTAAGCAATCTTTTTTTAGTGAGTTATGAATAAAAACCAGGGGTCGGATAAGTGCCATTCAGCGCCCAGTCGCCTAAGTCTTTTAATTTGTAATCGACTGGGTCATGCAACGTATACACGCGTAAATTACGCCAATATCTGTCCATCCTTAGTTTTGCTGTAGTGGCTCTAGCGCCAGCTACTTCAAACACACGAGAGGTCACATCTAAACCTGCTTTGGTGATATGTACTTTGGCTGAAAATACTGCAAGTGCTACATTTCCCCGTTCACCTTCCGTTAGGTTTAGATCTTGCTGCCATGCGTTATCTAACAACTCTGCTGCATGGTTAGCCAATACGCTTCCCGCATTCAAGCTAGACCAAAACTCGCCGTAATGAAGTAGTGTATAAGGGTCTTCTTGTATGTTTTTTGCTAAAGATGCTGACCAGACGCGGGAATTTTTCTGGGTATATTTCACACCTTCTTCAAGAGCGCCTTCTGCAATACCAAGATAAATATTAGTAAAAATCAACTGTGCGACTAGTGAACGCAAGCTTGAAAAAGGCGAACTTAGTGGCCCTGGATTCATGAGCAACTCATGGTATTCAACCCTTAAATTGCTAAATTCAGCGCTACCACTATCCGTTTGGCGTTGGCCCATATTGTCCCAATCATTATTCAAGCTAATACCAGCACGTTTGGTCGGCACTGCCGCAACAATAAATCGATTCGTGTCTTGCTCTATGGCAGAAACAATCAAAAAGTCAGAATCCGTTGCCCCTGAGCAAAAGCTTTTCTGACCATTAAATATCAGGTGACCTTCACCACGTGAAGCCACTGTTCTATTATCCAGCGGGTTTAAGGCATTGCCCCACCATAGGTTATTTTTAGCGGTTTCGCTAAATAAACCTTTCCATTGATCTTTAGCGCCATACAACCGAATGGAGGCCAGCATTAAAAACTGAAAAGCAAACACCTGCGCTATTGAGCTATCCACTTTCGCAATCGTTCGTATGATTTTATAAATCTCAGTCCAATTGCCACCCAAGCCACCAAGCTGTGGAGGGATTAATAATTTAAGCAAACCGCTTTCTCGAATCGCTTGTCGCTGCGCATAAGGCGTCCCACCTTGCACATCACGCTCGGCTGCAGTTTCTGATAAATACTGGCTAAGTTGTTCTGCAATATCTTGCGGCGTTCCTGTAAAGTTAGAGCTTGAGTCGCCGATTGTTGAATCGATGGCTAAGTCAATGGCTGATTCAATGAATGTTTCGTTACTGGCTAATCTCATTACTACAACCTTATGACGCAGAAATATGTTGTTGTGGTTGACTCAGTGCTTCGCCGAAAGGCCCCGTCAAATTAGTTTTGATGCTCGCTTCATGATCTAAATTCAAATTGACAGGCAGCAACGGAAATAAAAGCTCAGCCACGCGGTAAGATTCTTCCAGATGCGGATAACCAGAGAAAATGAAGTAATCAATGCCTATGGCGTTATATTCTTTAATTCTTTCAGCCACTTCTTCGGGGCTGCCCACTAAAGCCGTACCCGCTCCGCCTCTTACTAAACCGACCCCTGCCCATAAATTCGGTGCAACTTCTAATTTGTCACGTCGGCCCCCATGTAGGGCAGTCATTTTTTTCTGACCGACAGAATCAAACTTAGACACTGCTGCTTGTGCAGCAGCGATGGTTTCATAGGTTACGTGAGAGATGAGTTGATCGGCAGCTTTCCAAGCCTCTTCACTGGTTTCACGAACAATCACGTGAAGCCGTATGCCAAACTTAACTGATCTACCTTGTTTTAAAGCGGCCTCACGCATGACCTTCACTTTTTCTGCCACTGCTTGCGGCGGCTCACCCCAAGTGAGATGCACATCAATATGCTTAGCGCTTAGTTCGATTGCCGCCTCTGAAGAGCCGCCAATAAATAGCGGCGGATATGGCTTCTGGATTGAGCCCGTTGGAATATTTGCGCCTTTTACTTTAATGTAATCACCCTCTAAACTTATTGTTTGGCCTGAGAGTGCGGCTTTCCATACGGTTAAAAACTCATCAGCTTCTTTATAGCGCTCATCGTGTGACAAAAAGCTACCATCTGCCTGTTGTTCGGCAGGGTCACCACCCGCAACTAAATTAATTAACAATCGTCCACCTGAAATACGATCCAACGTGGATGCCATGCGTGCGGATACTGTTGGGGATACAAATCCAGGCCGAACCGCAACTAAAAATTTTAACTGTTTAGTTTCATTAATAAGCGCTGACGTCACTACCCAGGGGTCTTCACAAGATCGGCCAGATGGCACTAATACTCCCTTGTAACCTAGCCTATCTGCGGCTTGCGCGATTTGCTTTAAATAACTATAAGTTGCTGGCCTTGCGCCTATTGAAGAACCTAAATATCGTTGGTCACCATGTGTTGGTAGAAACCAAAATATTTCCATAAATTATTATCCTTAATATTTATTACTAAATGCAGAAATCAAATGATTGTTGCGAAGTTGCAATAACATTTGCAAAGATTGTGCCATATAACAATTTCATTAAATTCATAGTCTTAGCCACAACCTTAATAGTAAGCTGCTGTATAAACAGCAGCCCAACAACCAAACTGCTGCAAAATCAGCAACTTTGCTTGCTAGTGATGCAACATCTCTGCCACTCAAAAATATCTTTTTGAAAAAAATTTTTAATATAAAAAAATCTATCACAAGTTACCTAAAACCTTGATTAAACAGGTGTTGGGCACATGTTGAATAAACAGCAACTGTTGTTTATTCAGCAAATTTTTTATTTTAAATCGCCGTATGGCACAATACATGCTGTATAGTTGGTATATAGAATCATATTTATATAACTTTTTAATATAAATATCATTTTAACTCATACAAATTTTGAGTATAAATTTGTAAGTAGATAGGCGATTGGAAAGTGATTAAGTACAACAAAGCTTGATAAACATGGGTGCAACTTGACAACACACGTCGCATCCCCATTTTGTTTATAAAAAATTAAGGAATCGGTTAATGGGTTATAAATCTTCAACATCCCCAGCCGACACTCGACTCATGAATATGCAGAACACTAGAATTTTTGACTCCTCATCTGAGGTTACAAGTTATACCCCAAAGCGTGAGAAAGAAACGAACTTGCTCACGTTGCCAAACGCGCAATTGTTAACCAAATCAATTCGAGCTACGGCACAGGTCTTTGAAGACCCGAAATCAATTGCACTACTAGCACGCATAAAAATGATTGCACCTAGTGATGCCAATGTATTGATTATTGGTGAAACTGGCACAGGCAAAGAACTCATTGCAAGACACGTTCAT